>JBMSAP010000001.1:0-20524 GCA_049414445.1 Candidatus Caldipriscus sp.
GGCTTTTTCCCGATAAGTTTAACAAGGTCCTTGGTGAGGATCTTTAAATATGCCCATTGGGATTGCCCCCTTATCTTCCCCTTCATATCAAAATCCGCCTTCTTTAACCTCTCAAGTGCGTATGACAGCTCCCCATCCGAGATCCACCTCGCGTACCTTGAAAGCTTCCTTTTAATAAAGTCGGGAATCTTTTCCACCGCGAAATTCCCCTTAACAAATGTCAGATACTCCACCTGCCTTATTAGGTAAGCCAAAATTAGTATAGGGTCCTCACCTTGCTCCTTAAGGGAGTCCAAAACCTGGTATGCCCCCTCAATATCCCCAGAAAGGATCCTTTCTCCCAAGGAATAAACCTTCTCGTTTGGAAGGTGCCAGAGTAGATTCAAGGCTTCGCTTGCGGGCTTGTCGGAATAAAGCTTAAGTTTAACAATTTCATTGTAAGCCTCCGTTAAACTCAAATTTCTAAGATCTTCCTGTAATCTTTGCAGTAAATCCGGCCTACTTTTCAACCAGATCAACTTGCTTACGAGCCATTTTTTGAATTCCTCCTCGTTTAACCTTCTCATATTTATCAAAAGGACACCCCCACCCTCCAGGCTTGCAAATTCCTCCGCCTTTTCCGAAATATAAAATGCACAACCCTTACGTTTCCTTAATATATCCACAAACCTCCTGAGGAGATTTTTATATCCCTTCAACGTATGAATGTTCCTAACCAAAACCACATTCCTACCCATCAAACCCCCACCCAACCTTTCCAATATTTTCTCAATTAAATTCTCCTCCTCATCCGCCCAAATTACCTCAACCTTATCCGCCCCTATCCTACCCTTATACTCTTCCATTATTGCCCTAATCGGGAAGTCCTCCTCACCCGCCATAATTATCACGTTTGGTACAAGCCTCTTATCCTTGATGAAACCTATGTGATCCGTCATATGAAAAAGTTCCCAAGAATATAAACCCTAAAAACCTCAGGCCTCGGCTTGTACAACCACACCTCCCCCCCAACCTCAAGGAAGGGTGCTAAGAAAATCCCCATCTTAACCGAGGTCCAAAATTGATTTAAGGAGTAAGCATAATCCCCCCTTACTCCAAATCCCACACCTAAAACTTCCCCTAAATACCTATAAGTTAAGCCCTCAAAGTACATGTGCCTGTAAGCCCTCCTCTGGGAAACCTTGTTGTAAAAGGAGTATTCTTGGGTATCCGAGGAAGCGGTGAAAATCCCCCCGAAATTCAGGAAAAATCGGGATATATACCCGCCCATTTGGAGCTCCCCCGCAGGGTTCCTGCTTGAGTACCTTCCCGTTGGAAAAATCAAATTAAATTGCGCCAATCCCTTTTCCGAAAACCTAACCTTTACCCCTAACTTAGCATCCGTAAGGGAAAGGCCATTTCGGAAATAAACAAAGGGCATATTAAAATTTAGTGATAAATCCTCATTTGCTACAAGCCACTCTCCCGCAAGGTCAAACCTCGTATAATACCCCCTCTCGTCCTCACCGTAACTCAAACTCAAATTCCACCTTCCGAATATTATGGGTTGTATGGTTAAAAAGGTTATCATCTTAAGGTCCGCCAAGCAACTACTCCCCCAACAACCAACGCCCCCACTCCCCCAACCGTCATCCATAAAGCTTTCCAAGAGCCCACCTTTGATGGGTAAGAAATTTCTATTTTTCTATAAGGTGGTGTTTGCGTCCCCCTCAATAACACGTTGTAAGTGCCACTCTTGGCATCTTTCGGTACGATAAAGTTTAAATTTAAATTGTATGCACTTGCCTGCCCTTTTGATGGGGGAATTTCAAAGGGTTCTAATTTTTCAATTTGAGGCCTTTGCCCCTCGCTTATCGCTTTATCCCTTAATGTGTCGGAATATACCGCGCGGGCTTGTTGAAACCTTATCTTAACCGTGCTATCGCAATGGTTAAGTAAGGTGAGGGTATGGGTGTATTTTCTGCCGGGCATTTGACCGAAGAATAGGAAAGAAGGGACCTTGCTCTTGTGGAAGGAAATGCAAAGGGTGAAGGTATCTTCAACGCTAAGGTTGGGAAACCTCCTGATAAAATTCGAATCCTTCACCGCTATGTTTGCGCTTCCAATAACCCTATACCTTCCCGGATAAAAAGTTTTAACGTAAATCCCGAACCATTCCCCCAAGTTATCCCTTTCAAGCTTAACCTCTTCAGAATTCCCCTTAGGATCAACCACCCTTAAGGAATATTTCTCTTCGGAGAAAACCTTCCCTCCCCTATTGGAGATTCCAAGGCTTATCCTAACGGGCCTTCCCAATATCCATGGTCCGTCCATCCTTATTGCTGGTATTGGTATATAAACGAGCTTGACAGTTTTCTTTACCCTAACCTCGGAGTTGGTTGGCTTATGATTCACAACCGCGGTAAAAACGTATTCCCCCTCCGGGAGCCTACCTATGTTCCTCCCGAAGATCCCATCGCCCGGCTTCTCATCCCCATTTTTCCCATCATCGTAAAGCTCATAAACCTCCTGTTTTCCCGAGGGATATTCGACATATATCCTGGCGGAAAAGTTTTTCCAATCTGGATGCTTAGGTAATATGGGCTCTAACCTGAGTTTGACATTTATGGGTTCGGTGTAGGGATGCTCCCCCGAAGGATAAACGATCTTAGGAATAGCCATGGAGAGTAGTACCGTTGCCCCCTTGGATATCTCAAACTTCCATATCCCGGGCTTAGGATTGGAGACGGTAAATATCGTATATCCCCTACCCTCCTTCCTGTTCCCCTCCACCTCCTTACCGCTGGGATCGTAAATTTTTAAGGTACTTTTCTCCCTTGGGTCAAACGCAACCACCACCCCTATCTCCGCGACCCCTTCCTCAACCGGGATCTCCACCAGGGAGCTAGGTTTCACATCCACCCTAAACCTCAAGAGTTTTCCCTCCAAAAGGTTCATAAACTTTGTGGATATTTCGGAAAGGTCGTTCACCCTTGTGTACGCACCACCCGAGGAATTTGCCAAATCAATTATAGCGCTTTCCGCATCCTGAGTTGAAAAGACAAAAACGTTCCATTTGTTTTCCTTAAAGTCCGACGCCATAGAGGATAACGTGGTGAGATAGTTCCTTATATCTTCCCCTGGAGGAATATCGTCTTCCCTTATCCTACCATCCGTTAAAACGATAACGTAAGCTTGCCTCCTTTCCGACCTCCTCTTCAGTATCCCCTTTGCCAAATTTAGGGCGGACCTTAAATCCGAATACTTTTCCGGCTTTACATTCATCAAAGAGTCCGTTAGAATCCTTTTCGCATCCCCAGGATTCATACCTTCCCCTATTACCCTGCTCTTTTCCCCGTAAAGTATTAGGCTAAATCTTACAGGAGCCTGTAAGGCTTCGGAGATATCGCTTATCATCTTTGAACCTTCCCTTGCTAAACCCTTCGGATCCAGCTTCACCATACTCCCAGAGACATCTATTACTATAACCACCTCCGTTGTGGGACCCAAAAACATCTCAATTTGTCCCATCAACCAAACCATCCTCCAAATCCTCCAGTTTTTTTATAAGATAATCCCAAGCTTCCTCGTCCTTCACAAGGTTCAAGATCTCCTCGTAAATTTCCCTTTTCAAGAACACCTCCGCAAAGGGGGCGATAAATAGGCTGAAATTAAAGGTTAGATTTCGCAGGGGTTTTATACTCTCAAGGAAGAATATTGCGGGCGTTCCCAACCCCATCAAATGAATTTTAAGAGCCAGTTCATCCAATTTACCTTTCAAGTTTTCTATTTTAAGGTTGGCTCAAGGTTCAAAACTTCCCTTAAATACATACCCGTGTAGGAGCCTTCAACTTTTGCGACATCCTCGGGCGTTCCCTCCGCAACGAGATAACCCCCATCATCACCACCTTCAGGACCCAGATCTATCACCCAATCCGCGTTCTTTATCACATCAAGGTTATGCTCTATTACCAAAACCGTATTCCCGTTATCAACCAGCCTGTGTAATACGTCTATGAGCTTCCTAACATCCTCAAAGTGCAAACCGGTGGTTGGTTCATCGAGGATATACAAGGTCCTTCCTGTGGGCATCTTTGAGAGTTCTTTCGCCAACTTTATCCTCTGAGCCTCTCCGCCGGAAAGGGTGGTAGAAGGTTGTCCGAGCTTTATATATCCCAATCCCACATCCGCCATAAGCTGTAGCTTCCTCTTGATATTTGGAACATCCTCAAAGAACTCAAGGGCCTCATCCACCGTCATATCAAGCACATCCGCTATGGATTTACCCTTATATTTCACTTCCAGAACTTCCGAGTTATACCTCGTACCTTTGCAAACCTCGCAGGGGACGTATACGTCGGGCAAGAAGTGCATCTCTATCCTTATGTACCCTTCCCCCTCGCAGGCTTCACACCTTCCCCCCTTCATATTGAATGAAAAATGTTGGGGTTTAAAGCCTCTAGCCTTTGCTTCGGGGAGCTTGGCATAAAAGTCCCTTATATGGGTAAATACGCCTGTGTAAGTCGCTGGGTTGCTCCTAGGCGTCCTACCTATGGGGGACTGATCTACATCTATTACCCTGTCTATGTATTCCATTCCATAGATTGCGGTGTGTTCTCCTGGATCCTCCCTTGAACCGTAAAGCTTCTTCGCCAAAGCCTTGTAAAGTATATCAAAAACTAAGGTGGATTTTCCGGAACCTGATACCCCCGTTACTACAACCAAAAGCCCCAAGGGTATCTTTACGGTTATGTTTTTCAGGTTGTTTGCCCTCGCCCCAACTATCTTTATATATTCTCCCTTTGGCTGTCTCCTCGCCCTCGGTAAGGGTATTGACTTTCTACCGGAAAGGTAAGCCCCCGTTATTGAGCTTGGGTTTGAGGTTATATCCTCAAGGGTGCCACATGCTACCACCTCTCCCCCATAAACCCCCGCTCCCGGTCCTAGGTCTATTATCCAATCCGCGCTCCTTATAGTCTCCTCATCGTGTTCGACAACCAAAACCGTGTTTCCCAAATCCCTAAGATCCTTTATTGTCCTTATGAGCTTTGAGACATCCCTGGGATGCAAGCCTATGGAAGGCTCATCAAGAACGTATATCACTCCCGAAAGGCCCGAACCTATCTGGGTTGCCAACCTGACCCTCTGCTCCTCCCCACCCGATAAAGTATCCGACCTCCTGTCCAAAGTTAAGTACCCCAAACCGACGTTTTCCAAAAACCTCAACCTCTTCTTGATCTCATCCACTATCTTCTCCGCTATTATTTTCCTCTTCCCTTCAAGATTAAGCTCCTCAAAGTACTTAAGGACACTTTTTACGTCCATCCTAACGATATCCCATATGGATTTCCCATCTATTTTAACAAAAAGCGCCTCCTTCCTCAACCTTGAGCCCCCGCAGGTTGGACATGTGGTATATACCATATACCTCTCTATCTCCGCCCTCGTCCATTCCGAATCCGTGGTCTTATATCTCCTCCAAAGCTGAGAAATTATACCTTCCCATTCGCTATACTTCGGCTTGTAATCCTCATCGTCCAAGGATTCAGGGGGAGTTTCATCCCCCCACATAACCACGTTCTTAAACTCCTCGGGCAAAATCCTCCATGGATCCTCCAAGTTCGCCCCATACCTCTTTGCGATCCTCTCAAGTACCTTTACGGTTATGGGATGGGGTTCGGATAGGGGTTTAATTGCCCCCTCAAGGATACTCAAGTCCGGGTTTGTAATGAGTTTCGCGGGATCAAAATCTATCTTTACACCCAATCCCGTGCATGTTGGGCAGGCACCGTAGGGGGAGTTAAATGAAAAAAGCCTGGGTTCAGGTTCGGGCATTGAGAATCCGCATTTTGGACAGGCTAAATTCTCGCTAAAGATCTCCTCTTCATCCCTATCCGTTATTACCTTAACTATACCCTCCGATTCCCTCAGAGCGGTTGATACGGACTGGTGTATCCTGCTTTTTTCCTCAGAGCTTACAAAGACCCTATCCACCACAACCTCTATCTCGTGCCTCTTATTCTTGTCAAGGGTTGGAACCTCATCAAGGTTATACATAATCCCATCAACCCTAACCCTAACGTACCCCTTCTTCGCCAACTTTGAAAATAGTTCCCTATACTCCCCCTTCCTCCCCACCACCACGGGAGATAAAATCTGTATCCTCCTTCCCGTGTATTTCTTGAATATCTCTTCTACGATCTCATCCACGCTCCACCTCTGTAGGGGGTAGTCGTCGTTGGGGCAGTGTGGTACTCCTATCCTCGCGAAAAATAGTCTTAGATAATCGTAAATCTCCGTAGATGTTGCTACCGTTGATCTTGGATTCCTCATTATTTTCCTCTGCTCTATGGCTATTCCCGGAGAAAGTCCTACGATCTCATCAACTTCGGGTTTTTCCATAATTCCGAGGAATTGGCGCGCATAAGGTGATAGGCTTTCCACGTACCTCCTCTGAGCTTCCGCGTATATAACATCAAATGCCAAGGAGGATTTACCAGAACCGGAAACTCCCGTTATCACCACAAACTTGTTTTTCGGGATCTCAACGGTTATGTTCTTTAAGTTGTGCTGCCTTGCTCCCCTTACGATGATCTTATCGTTCATATAACCGAATATTTTAAGGCTAAACCTTAACTTTTCTCCAACCTGGCCTTAAGGTCGGCGGAGATAAGGGCGTTGATTATCTCGTCAAGTTCTCCATCAAGGACATTCTCCAGGTTATAAATCGTGAAGTTTATCCTATGATCCGTGACCCTATTTTGAGGGAAGTTGTATGTCCTTATCTTTTCGCTCCTGTCGCCACTTCCTATATATATCCTCCTCAAGCTCTTTATCTCCCCCTCCCTCTGCATCTCGTAATAATCCCTCAACCTCGCCATAAGGATCCTCATGGCCTTCTCCTTATTCTGATGCTGGGACCTCTCATCCTGACAGGTCACAACTATACCCGTCGGTATATGCGTGATCCTAACCGCGGATTCGGTTTTATTCACATATTGACCTCCCGCTCCCCCTGCCCTAAACGTTTCTATCTTCAGATCCTCAGGCCTTACCTCTATCTTTACATCCTCGTACTCCGGAAGAACTACCACCGAGGCGGCGGATGTATGGATCCTTCCGGAGGATTCGGTTATTGGGACCCTCTGCACCCTATGTACCCCCGCCTCAAACTTTAAAAGTCCGTATGCCCCCTTACCCTCAATCAAAAGCACCACCTCCTTATAACCGCCCATATCGCTCTCGGTGAAGTCTATTATTGAAACCTTCCAACCCTTCCTTTCGCCAAACCTTATGTACATTCTCGCTAAATCTTTGGCAAAAAGCGCAGCTTCTTCACCTCCAACCCCCGCCCTTATCTCTATTATCGCGTTCCCCACATCCCTCGGATCCCTGGGTATCAAGCTCAGCATTATTTCCTCATCCAACTTTTCTGCTTTTTCCCTGAGATTTTCAAGCTCAATCTCAAGCTCGGGATCTGGGCTTTCCTTCAAGAGTTCCTCTAAGGCGGATATATCCTCCTCAACCCTTTGTAGTTCCATTATAAGCTGGACCTTATCCTTAAGCGATTTATACTCCTCAAGGGCTTCCCTGAATTCCTCGCTTGAAAAATCGGTAATTTGGGAAAGCTTTTCTTCAAGGGCTTTAAATTTTTCCAAGACCTCCAAATACCTATCCTTCATATTGACAAATAGAACATCGCTATTCCTCCCGCCACGGACGCGTTCAGGGATTCCACCTTTCCAAACATCGGGATTTTTACCACAAGGTCCGCCTGATCCTTTATCGCCCTTGACACTCCCTCACCTTCACTACCCACAACCAAGGCGAAAGGTTTCAATTTTTTTGCCTTCCTTATATCCACCCCATCCATATCCAAAACTATACACCAACCCCCCGCCCTCTTAAATTCCCCAATAAACCTTTGTGTGTTGTATATTGCTATTTTTATATGGAAAATTGCCCCGGCGGAGGATTTCACCACAGCTGGAGTTATAGGAGCGGCCCTATGGGATGATATTACAACCCCCTCAAAACCAAAAGCCTCCGCGGACCTTATTAGGGATCCAAGGTTCCTAACATCCTGTATGTGATCCGCCACCAAAACGGGTTTCCCTTTTTTTATCGCCCCGTTTACAATCTCCCTCCTATCAAATGTTCTAAAATCTCCAATATCCGCGGCTATACCCTGATGATCCCTGGTTGATGTAAGTTTATTTATCTCCTTTTGGGATACAAGCACCGCCTTTTCCCCCGCTATTCTTTCCAGAAGCTCATCCTCAAACTTTGCCCCCTTCTGAAGGTATATCACCTTCGGTTTTATTGGGCTTCTCAAAAGCTCGTAAATCACCCTCCTCCCATAAACGATCATAATACCCTCTCTATCACCCCTTCAAGATCCCTTATGTTCCTTATCTTTCCCTCCGCCTTCACCTCATCTCCCCCACCACCTCCTCCCAACCTTTCCGCTATCTTAAGCATTATATCCTTTGCTGACAAATTCCCCAAAACCTCCCTACCCAACCTAATATGAATAAAGCCTCTATCCTTTTCATACTCCGATGCGAGGATTATTGCGCTTTTACCCTCCTGGATCCTATCCCCTAACTTCCTTAAGGCTTCCTTCGGTAATGGGAAGATCCCAAACTTCACCTTATATCCATCCCTCTCAATCACCCTAACCTTCTCGGAGTAAAGGTCCGCAAGGAGACCGTAAAGTTTTTCAATCTCGTTCTCCAAACCCCTAATTTCCTCAAGTTTTTTGCTAACTATCTTTGGTATTTCGCTATAACCCACCTTAAAAATTTCCGCAAGTTGGTACAATATCCCCATGTTTTCCTGCACATACTTTACCGCCCTTTCACCAACCAAAGCCTCTATCCTCCTTGTCCCCGCCGATACGCTCTCCTCCTTAACTATCAAAAATAGCCCTATATACCCCGTCTTATCCACGTGGGTTCCCCCACAGAGCTCCTTTGAGAAATCCCCCACCGATATCACCCTAACGATCTCCCCATATTTCTCCTCAAATATCGCTATAGCCCCCTCTTTTATAGCCTCCCTGTATGGCTTGTACTCCTCCGTAACAGGTATGTTCTCCCTTATCTTTGAATTCACAAGGAGCTCTATCTCCTTTATTTCCTCATCCGTTAGAGCTTTTGGATGGGAAAAGTCAAACCTCAATCTGTCCCTCTCAACCAAAGAACCCTGCTGTCTAACGTGGGGTCCCAGGATGGACCTTAAAGCCGCATGCAATAGATGGGTTGATGTATGAGCCCTCCTTGCGGAATCCCTCTCCCTTTTTGAAACTATTAGCTCGCACTCTTCCCCAACTTCCACATTCCCTTTTAGTTTCCCGTAATGTATTATATCCATCCCTAACCTCTTAGTATCCTCCACTTCAAACTCCCAACCCTTCCCCACTATCCTTCCCACATCCCCAACCTGACCTCCACCTTCCGGGTAGAATGGGGTTTCATAACAAACTATGGCGTCTTTTTCCTTAAGTTTCCCAACCTTTGCGACCCTTGATTTCCAAGTTAAATTCTTATAACCAACAAACTTCGAAGCTGTATAATCCCCCGCGACCTTTAACCAATCCGGTGATAAAACCTTAAAAGTTGAACCCTTCCTTGACCTCTCCCTGGCGTTCTCCATCTCCCTTCTAAAGCTTTCCCAATCCACATCCACATTGTAAGTTTTAGCCCAATCTTCTATCATATCCTGCGGGACCCCGTAAGTATCGTAAAGGTTAAAGGCATCGGTACCATCCAAAACACCCTTTTCCTTAGCCTCCTCAAGCTTCTCTATAAGAACAGGGATAGCCCTTCCCAAGGTATTCAGGAACCTTTCCTCCTCCGCCTTAATTATCTCCTTTGTATTTTTTGCATTTTCCACTATCTCGGGATACACATCCCCCATTATCTCTATTACGACATCCGCAACCCTGTAAATTATCGGCTCCAATATGTTTAGCTTTTGGGCGAACCTATAAGCCCTCCTCAGGATCCTCCTCAAGACATAACCCCTACCGAAGTTTGAAGGATATATCCCGTCAGATATCGCAAAAACCAGAGCCCTCGTGTGATCCGCTATAACCCTATGCGGTGCTCCGGTTTCGTAGGTGTATTTTACCCCGCTTATATCCTCTATATAGTTTATTATGGGAAGGAAGAGGTCGGTCTCAAAGTTGGAGTATGTCCCCTGTAAAACCGACGCGATCCTCTCCAAACCCATACCCGTGTCTATGTTCTTTTTTGGAAGAGCCTCAAGCGAACCGTCCGCCCTCCTGTTATACTGCATAAAAACTAAATTCCAGAGCTCCAAGAACCTATCCTCCCCTTCCCCGCCCAAGTCGTATAAAATCTCCGAGGATGGACCGCATGGACCCACATCCCCCATCTCCCAAAAGTTATCCTTTGCCCCCATCCTCATTATCCTACTCTCATCAATGCCTATCTCGTCCTTCCATATGTAAAAAGCCTCATCGTCCTCCTCATAAACGGTAACCCAAAGTTTTTCCTTTGGAATTTTAAAAACCTCCGTTAAAAGCTCCCAAGCCCACCTTATAGATTCCCTCTTAAAGTAATCCCCAAAGCTAAAGTTTCCCAGCATCTCAAAGAAAGTATGGTGTCTTCTCGTAAATCCAACGTTATCTAAGTCGTTATGCTTTCCCCCCGCCCTCAGGCACTTTTGAACGGAAACCGCCCTCTTAAATGGAGGTTCAATTTCCCCCAAGAAGTAAGGTTTAAATTGGTTCATACCGGCGTTCGTAAAAAGTAAGGTGGGATCGGGGGGAAGGAGGGAGGATGAGGGCACAACCGTATGCCCCCTCTCCTTAAAAAACTCCAAAAAAACCTTCCTAATTTCCGCAGATTTCACAGGCGGAAATTATAAAGTTGATGCCCAACCTTAAAATAAGGGTTATGCTGATTTTCCTATCCTATACCCACGAGTTCGTTATGGTTCCGATGAGGGATGGTGTGCGCTTAGCTACGGATGTTTATAAACCCACGTTTTACACGGGGAGACTCCACACCATCTTGGTTAGGACACCTTACGGTAGAACCGATGTTGGATTAAACTATCTGATACCGTACATCACAGATGTAAAAGGTTATGCCCTCGTTATACAGAGCCTCAGGGGGTTTCAGGGTAGCGAAGGGGAACCTTCGGTGTTTAGGACGGATGGATGGGGAGCCCTTCAGGATGGTTATGATGCTATAAATTGGATAATTTCCCAGAGTTGGTCCTCGGGTTCGGTTTGCGGTGCATGGTTCTCCGCCATGGGGATAACACAATACCTCCTTTCGGGTACCCTCCATCCCGCATATAAATGCGCGTTTCCTATAGTCGGAGCCCACAGCATTTATCATTACGCGGCTTTCTATGGGGGGGCGTTTAGGAAAAATCTCGTGGAAAACTGGTTGGGGGGTTTGGGAGTTCCCCACCTGATAGACAGCGTCGCAAACCATCCTTCCTATGACAGCACCTGGGCCATAATGAACCTTGAAGAGAGGTCAAGCTTGGTAAATACCCCAATGCTTCACCTTGCGGGTTGGTTTGATATTTTCAGCGAGAGCCAGATAAAAGCCTTTTTAGAATTGCAGTTTAACGGCGGACCTTACGCGCGCGGAAACCAAAAGATAATAATAGGACCCTGGGGGCATTTAACCTTCGGGCAAAACGTTCAAGGGGATCTAACATTTCCAACGAACGCCATATTCTCATTTACCGACCTCTTAAATCTCCTGGGTAGATGGTACGACTATTGGCTTAAGGGTATAAACAACGGCATTATGGACGAACCACCAGTTAAATTTTATATAATCGGGATAAACGACTGGGCTTACTCCGATACCTTCCCGCCCAGGGGGGTTTATCCTAGAAGGTGGTACCTTCACGGTGATAGGAGCCTTAGGCTCTATCCTCCAACCTCCGTAGGCTTCTCCTCTTACGTCTACGACCCAAACGACCCAACGCCAACCATAGGGGGGAACGAGATGAGCTTGGCGGGCGGGACAGGACCAAAGGACCAGAGGCCTCTACTTTCAAGATCGGATGTCCTCGTATTTCAGAGCGATGTATTGACCGACACGGTTGTTGTTATAGGGAACATCATAGCAAAGCTTTACATAGAGAGCGATAGGTACGATACGGATTTTGCGGTTAGAATAGCGGACGTATTCCCGGACGGTAGGGCGATCTTAGTCTCGGATGGGATAATAAAGGCTAGGTACAGATACGGCTTTGATAGGGAAGTGTTGTTAAATCCCGGGGTTATAGATTCCGTTGAGGTTAAGGTTTGGGCTACCGCATGGGCCTTTATGCCCGGGCACAGGATAATGGTTATAATCTCATCCGCAAATTACCCGCGTTTTGAGGCAAACCCGAACAACGGGGGCCCCTTCGTAAGGGACGACCCTAATAAGCTCCCCGCAAACAACAAGATATACCACTCTTCCAACTATCCTTCCCACATAATTTTGCCGATGTACCCCTCCACATCCGTAAGGGAGATGATATCACAATCGGATAAAAATATAATAATTTCCGCAAACAGGGTGTGTTGGGAGGGAGAGATCAAAGTTTATGATGTTTCGGGAAGGGTTTTATTTGGAGGCAGGGGTTGCACACAACCCTTAAAGAGGGGGGTGTACTTTGTAAAGACCGGCAACAGATTAAAGTCCATCATCATAAGATGACCTTACCTGACCTTTTCAACCCCTATGCATGGGCGGTAAAACTTTTAAGGTCCTCATCAAAACCGAAAACCCCCGACATATTCTCAATAAACGTTGGGAACTTGCGCATGGGAGGAACCGGAAAAACCCCCCTGGTCATAGAGCTTGCAAGGAGGATTGAAAGTTCGGCGATCATAACCTTGGGGTACGGGAGGAAGTTTAAGGGGTTATACACATCAAGGGAGCATCCAGATCCGTACCACCTTGGGGATGAGGGCTATATGATCTTTAAGAAGACGGGGAGGGATGTTATAGCATCAAAGGATAGGTTTAAGGCGGTGGAAATTGCGAAAAACTATGGGGCAAAGGTTCTGATATTTGACGACGCCTTCCAGTACTTTAAATTACGTGCACACTTAAATTTGCTCATCCTTCGTCCCGCCGATCTCAAGTCCAACGTTTTTCCCTTTGGTCCCCTCAGGGAACCCTTCGAAAGTTTTAAGTTCTCCGACGCTATAATTTTCAACCTAAAAACCTCCAAAGAAACCCCCAAATTTCCCGATCTTGGAAAACCCACATTTATTATGAGATACCGGATTGAGGGTATTGAATATATGGGAAAGGTTTTGGATCTTAAAGGCTTGAAAATTTTCGCCTTCTGCGGGATCGCGGATCCCTTCAGCTTCATAAATTCTCTAAGAAATGGGGGCGCTGAGGTTGTTGGGTACAGGATATTCCCAGACCATTGGTGGATAGGGAAAAGGACCTTGGAAGGGATCTTAAGGGCTTCCAAAAGATTAAACGCAATACCCGTCTGCACGGAGAAGGATTTTTATAGGTTGGGGAGGGAGGATGTTGGGTTCCTTAAGATATCTACGGTTTTGGAGGGTGGGTTTTGGGAATTCTTAAAATCAAAACTACCCCTTTAAAATTTTTTCTATGGCTTTTCTAATAACGGAGGAGCAAATTCAAAGGAGGGTTGCTGAGCTTGCGGAGGAAATATCCAGAGATTACGAGGGTAAAGAGGTGATATTGGTGGGTGTTTTAAAGGGCGCCTTCGTTTTCTTGGCGGATCTTATGAGGAAGCTCAAAATTCCTTCAAGGGTAGATTTCCTCGCGGTTTCAAGTTACGGAAAATTTACCGAAAGTACCGGGCAGGTGAAAATTTTGAAGGACTTAGATTATCCAATAGAAAACGAGGATGTTTTGATAGTTGAAGATATCCTTGACACCGGATTAACCCTCAGCTATATTTACTCCATGCTCAAGGAAAGGAACCCAAGGAGTTTGAAGACCGTGGTTTTGCTTGATAAACCCGAAAAAAGGGTTGTGGATTTTAAGGCGGATTATGTAGGTTTTGTTGTACCTTCGGTGTTCTTGGTGGGGTATGGGTTGGATGCGGGGGAAAGGTTCAGGTATTTATCCTACATAAAGGAGCTTGAGGAAAATGGTTAGGTTTTTAAGCGTGGGCTCCTATGCGCCGGAAAGTTTCTTGAAAAACGAAGATTTTGAGAGATTTATGGATACGAGCGACGAATGGATAACGGAGAGGAGCGGAATAAAGAAAAGGAGGATATCCCCACCCGAAATTATCACCTCCGACATAGCTTACTTTGCCTCCCTAAAGGCTCTAAAAAAGGCTGGTTTAAAACCCGAAGAACTTGATATGGTCATAGTCGCAACCTCTTCCCCCGATTCTCTAACCCCATCCACCGCCTGCATACTTTCCGCAAAGCTTGGAATAAGGAATAAGCCCTGTTTTGATATAAGCGCTGCTTGCCCGGGATTTATATACGCGGTTGAAATTGCGAGGGGATTACTTGAAACGGGGGATTATGGGTATATCCTTGTGGTGGGGGTTGAAAGCGGTAGTAAGTTCATAGATTGGGAGGATAGGAGTACCGCGGTCCTGTTTGGTGATGCGGGGGGAGCTGTGGTTTTAACAAGGGATAATGGGAAGAGGGAAATTTTAGCTACGTATATTAGTGGGGATGGTACGTTGGCGGATCTTTTAAAAATAGAAGTGGGAACCGCTTACCCCATAGGGAGTTGGGGGGTCAGGATGAAGGGTAGGGAGGTTTTTAGGAACGCGGTGGTGCAAATGGGGGAGGCTTCCTTAAAAGTTTTGGAGAAGGCGGGTGTAAGGGCGGAGGATATAACATGGCTTGTTCCCCATCAGGCAAATCTAAGGATAATAGAGGCTACTAGGGAGAGGTTGAACCTTCCAAAGGAAAGGGTTTATGTTAATATAGACGAGTACGGGAATACTTCCGCTGCATCTATACCCGTTGCCCTTGATGAGATGGAAGAAAAGGGACTTTTGAAGGATGGCGATTTGGTTTTGGCGGTCTCCTTTGGCGCCGGCTTTACCTGGGGTGGAATGCTCCTTAAGTGGTAGCTATGCCCCGAACCTCTTTAACCTATTTGCGGATGCCAAAAGTAATGGTATAAGCTCGTAAGATTTCCTTATCCCCAAAGAACCCTTTATCGCCTCCCTTTCCGTAAAGCTCCAGGCGGTGGGAACACCCGCCTTTAAGGAGGTTATAAGTAAGGGGACATAATGCCAGGAGTGGGACCTTAATAGGGATGGTGTGTTATGATCCCCCGTTATCGCCACTATTCCTCCAAGTTTTAGGATCCTTGGGATGTAGGAATCAAACCTCTCAAGGGCTAAAACCTTTTTCCTCCAATCCCCATCCTCCCCCGCCTTATCCGCATCCTTATAGTGTATATAAAAGAAGTCGTAATTGTCAAAATTTTTCTCAAGCTCCACTAATTCCGCCTCAAAATCCGGGGTATCCTTTGGCACATACATACCCACGAGCTTTGCTAAACCCCTGTACATAGGATAGCTTGCGGTTCCGAATGCCCTTAAACCCCATTTTTCCTCAAACTTCTCAATTTTCAGGAGCTTGGCGTACCCCCTCATCAAAAAGAAATTTCCCCTCTCCTCATCCTTCAGTATTTCCCTTGAGATTTCCAAAATCTTCTTCAGGATCCTTGATGTCTTTTCTGCTGAAACTTCTAAAGGTTCCGGGTCAAGGGGCCTTTCCCCTTCCCTCCCAGGGTCCGTTTCCAAAACCTCTTCGGACAATCCCTCCCCCCTTAGTACCATAACAAACCTATGCTCCTTACCGCTTTCCCAAATAACCTCAACATCCTCCACTTTGTTTATCTTTTTCAATTTTTCCACGATCCTCCGGTTTTCCTCGGTAGAGATCCTACCCGCCCTCCTATCCACTATCACCCCATCCCTTAAAGTTGCGAAATTGCACCTTATCGTAACATCCCCCTCTCTAATTTCCATATCCAAACCCAAAGCCTCCAATATCCCCCTCCCTATCCTGTACTTAATGGGGTCATAACCAAATAGGGATAAATGGGCGGGACCGCTCCCCGGCGTGATCCCCGCTCCTACGCTTTCAAGGGCACCGACCGGAAACCTCTTTGCTAAGGAGTTTAAGTTTGGGATATTTGCAAGTTCAAGCTCCGTGAAACTTCCCAAAACGGGTAACCCCCCCAAACCATCCACCACCACCAAAATTATCTTTTCCCCTTCCTGCAAAAGTTCCCTATAAACCATAACTAAATTCTATACCCGAACCACCTTAACAGGTTTGGTAAAACGAAGATTTCCCCCCCTTCGCTTATCACCGTCCCAGAAAAATCCAGACCCTTTACCTGAAAAGGAACAAAGGATCCCGAACCCACTTTATATATCTCCTCAAAAGCCATAGAAATCGCCTTATTTTTCCTAACCAAAACAACCCCGTACTTCGCCTCTTCAAGATCCCCAACCAAGGGAATAAAGTTCCCTTCAAGATCCAGAAGGTACTCTTCCCCTTTCCTCAGCACCCTATCAAGCCCAACAACCCTATAAACGTAATCCAAGTTTATTGCCATGTTGTATCCCATAAACCTGCCAAAGAGGTACCTTGAGTTCCATACATTTGAGAGGATATAAGCATCAACCGTTGTTCCTTTATCCTTTTCCGTACCCACCTCCACCCATCCCCCCAGTTTCCTCGCTTCCTCAAGCACCACACCCATACCGTACCCCCTACCGGAAATTTCCGTCGCTTCTTCCTTGGTCGACATTCCGGGTAAAAATATAAGTTCAAGGGGATCGGAGTATTTAATACCCATCTCCTTTGCCTTCCTTTCCAACTTCTCAAAATCTATCCCCCTCCCGTCATCGGATACGGATATCTTTAGATAGGATCCTTCCAATTTTGCCTCCACCCTAATTATTCCAAACTCCCCTTTACCCTTCTTGACCCTCTCCTCCGGCGTTTCTATACCATGATCCACCGCGTTCCTAACGAGGTGTATTAATATGCTTTCCAATCTCCTTAAGCTTTCCACCTCCACCGTCAAACTTCCCCCCAAAGTTTCCAAAACCGCCTTTTTACCCATCTTTAACAAAAGCTCGTTAAATCCCCCCCTTATTTTCCTATAAACCTCAAACAGGGGCCTAACCCTCAGGGAAAGGACCATATTGTAGATCCTACCAAGCCTTTCCCTAAAATTCACCTCCTTACCTTTTGAAAGATCTTCCAAGGTTTCAAGAAGTTCGCTTTCAAGCCTCATAACATCCCCCGCCTTAACGATAAATATTTCCTGATCCGCGGAAAGGCTTAAAATCCCCTCTATTTCATCTATAGCGGAGGATAGGGCGGGTATGAAACCCGCGAAATTTTTCGTTTTCCTCATTAAATTTATGTTCTCCTCCCACTTGTGGCATATAAAGACCAGCTCGCTCAAACCCATAAATCCAGCCGCCCCCTTCAGGGTGTGTATTAGCCTGTAAGCTTCATCCACCTGTGTCTCATTGAAAGAAGTTATAGCCCTACCAAGAATTTCCCTAAGGGATGAAAGTGTATTCCTCGCCTCCGAATAAAAGATCTCCTTTAGTTCCTCACTCATCCAAGAAAACCTGCCCCGTTATTTTTATCCCAAACCCCTCAATTGCGGGTAGAATCTTCATTTTACTCACAAGAAGTTTTGCGGATTTCACTCCCATGTCTTTCAATATCTGCATACCTATCCCGTACTCCCTAAGCGTTTGTTCCTCTTCCTCCATACCCATAAGGTGTAAAAATGGGAATATTCCCGGTTCCCCCTTCCTTATATAAACGAATACCCCTCCGTTCTTTGATATGAAACTCAAAGATTTCTCCAAGTTATCCCCACACTTACAGCTTTTTGTCCTAAATACATTACCCGCCACGCAATGGGTTTGAACCCTAACGAAAACCTCCTCCCCAATCTCCCCCTTTACCAAAGCCATATGATGCTCCCCCTTCACCTTATCCCTATAAATTATCGCCCGGAACTTTCCATGAGAATTTTCCATCTCTCCCTCCCAAACCCTCTCAACCAGTATCTCGTTCCTTAACCTGTATTCTATTATCTGGGCTATGGATATAATTTTTATCCCAAGCTCCCTTGATATTTCAAAGAGCTTCGGGAGCCTTGCCATTTTCCCATCATCGTCCAAGATCTCGCATATAACCGCCGAAGGGTATAAACCCGCAAGCTTACAAAGATCCACACTTGCCTCCGTATGCCCAGCCCTAACCAAAACCCCACCCTCCTCCGCTCTAAGGGTGTAAAGGTGTCCTGGCTTCAAGAAATCCCTCTCCCCCTTCGTTGGATCCGCCACCCATCTCGCGGTTAAGGCCCTATCGTACGCCGACGCACCCGTACTTGTCTCCTTCGCGTCAATTGGTATGCCGAAGGGTGTCCCAAACCTTGACGTGTTCTCGGAAGGTACCTCTAACCTAAGTTCCTTAAACCTCTCCCGTGTCATGGTGACGCATATTAACCCACCTCCCTTCTTTGCCATAAGGTTTATCGCCTCGGGGGTCACCTTCTCGGAAGCTACAACGAAATCCCCCTCGTTCTCCCTCTCCGGATCGTCAACCACTATTATAACTTTCCCCTGCCTAAGATCCTCTAAAGCCTCCTCCACCGTGTTAAAATTCATACCAATTTTACCAAAAGGTAGTTTTTCTTCCCCTTCCTCAAAATCAAAACCTTACCCTCTATCGCGCGCGAAAGGGAGATTTTATCCTGCGCATCCGAAACCCTAATGTTATTTACATAAACCCCTCCACCGTTTATCGCCCTCCTCGCCTCTCCCTTTGATGGAAAGAGCCCAACATCCACCAAAAGCTCCACAAGGGGATAACCCTCCCCCTCAAACCTTTCCTTTGGTATCTCCCTTGATGGAACGTCCGAAAATATCTCCAAAATCTCCCTTAAATTCAAATCTTTAATTTCTTCGCCGAATAGTACCCTACTCGCCCTTTCCGCCCTCCTCATAGCATCCTCCCCATGAACCATCCTTGTAACTTCCCTCGCAAGGACCCTATGGGGTTCCCTCTTTTCCGGTTCCCTCTTTAAGGATTCCTCAAGCTCCTCAATCTCCCTTTCCCCCAAAAAGGTGAAATATTTTAAATACCTTATCACATCCGCATCTTCCGTGTTTATCCAAAACTGGTAAAACCTAAAAGGAGAGGTTAGATTTGGATCAAGCCAAACCGTACCCTCCTCCGTCTTCCCAAACTTCACCCCTGAAGACGTGGTAATTAAAGGAAAGACCAAGCCGTAAGCCTTTCCCCCCCTCATTTTCCTTATTAACTCTATTCCCGCGGTTATATTCCCCCACTGGTCGCTCCCCCCCATCTGTAAAACACAGTTCTCCCTATCATACAACACCAAAAAGTCGTAAGCCTGAAGTAGCATATAGGAAAACTCCGCAAAGGAGATCCCCTCCTCCCTCTGGAGCCTGTTCCTTACAGATTCCTTTTGTAGCATATAGTTCACCGTTATGTGCTTCCCAACTTCCCTAAGAAAATCCACGAGCTTTATCTCCCCGAGCCAATCGTAATTGTTTACTATCTTTGCCGGGTTCTCCTTCGCTTTAAAGTCCAAAAATTTCTCTATTTGTGCCTTTATTCCCTCAATATTTTCCTCTATTTCCTCCTTGCTCAAAAGGGGCCTTTCCTTTGTCTTTCCGCTCGGATCCCCTATTAAACCGGTTCCCCCACCTATCACCGCTATAGGTATATTCCCGAACCTCTGAAACCTCGATAAGGTTATTAAGGGAAGAAGGGAACCTACATGCAAGCTCTTTGCAGTTGGATCAAACCCTATATATCCCACAACCCTACCCGTTAACTCCTCCAAACCCTCCGTATAGTCGTACAAAATCCCCCTCCACTTAAGTTCCCTTATGAAATCTTTCAACTTTCACCCCCTTAAGTTTGTTAAGGAGAATTACGTATGTCCTGTACCTCTCGGGACGAACATTACCTATTACCCCACATGCAGGTTCAACGGTGTGTGTGCAATCCGGAAAGGCGCACTCAAATTTTCTAAATTCCCTGTAAAGTTTGGGAAATTCATCGTATTTGACAAACTCCGTTATTTCAAACCTCCCAAAACCCGGCGTATCGCAAACGTATCCCCCATCCGGATTTTTTACCAACATTATGTCCGTAGTGGTATGCCTACCTTTCCCATGTTTCCCCACCTCCTGAACTTTAAGCTCTAAGCCCGGAATTATGGAGTTTATTATGCTCGTTTTCCCGCTTCCGGAAGGACCCGCCAAAACCGTTATATATCCCTTTATACTTTCCCTTATCCTTTCCAAACCTTCGCCCGTCACAGTTGAACTCTCTATAACCTCGTAACCTATCTCCCTATAAACGTTCAACCACTTTTCCCTCTCGTTTTCATCCGCAAGATCCTTCTTATTGAAAACTATTACAGGCTCTATATCTTCCTTTTCCAAAACCGCCAGTATGCCGTCAAGGTGAAGGGGGTCAAGATCCGGCTGTTTGTACGAAAAAACC
>JBMSAP010000002.1:0-5054 GCA_049414445.1 Candidatus Caldipriscus sp.
CAACACGTTTTTATGCCTTTCAAAGAACCTTTACTGTCCCACTTCTTTACACGACGAGAAATTCCCAAGACTGCTTAAAATGGGAATTCTTCGTCTTCGTAATTCTTATTGACCACCACCCACACACCCCACCCCACTTTAAAGACTTTATGCTCCGAAGTTATTAAAGGTTTTCGTCGCCATTTCCACCTCAACTTCTGAAAACACCCAATACACCGCCCATGTAAGACCGTAAAACTTACCACCTCTTCAAACATCGGATAACCCATCAAACCCATTAACCTTTCCAAAAGATTTTTAACTCCACCCTTACCCCCTCCACCTTTTAACGCCTCATTTATCAACTCCTCCGCATCCTCACCCCTGTATTCCCTTAACACCCTCAAAAGCTCCTCTACCGCCTCATCCACACTTCCAAACGTCCGACCCTCATTATTCCCCTTACGCTCATACAACCACATAGATACCATTATCGCCAACAACGTCCAGAACTCTTCAGCTTCCCGCCTATTCGGCGCCTCTATCCTTCCCTCAATTCCCAAAAGCTCTTTACCCCATACCCCCCACTTTCTAAAACCCTTAAAACGCTCCGGCGACACCTCATCCTGCAAATTCCAAGTGGGACGACTTACATACCTCGCCAAATGCCTTATCTTCCCTATGTCCCGGGTATATTGACTGTAGATTATCTTAACACCCCAGCGACGCTCCAAAAACCGGCGCAACTCCTCTAACTTCTCCTTCTCAATAAAGCCCATAGGGAATATAAGGTTTAGATGTGGATACCAACGGCGCCTCCCATCCCCGGCAAAATGCCACTTAAACAACACTGGCCACAGCCCCAACTGTTTAAGCTTACGCCTCAAAGACCGCATAAACTTACGCATCTCGTTAGGATCCTTCCACTTCTCCCGTAGCTCCTCCGTGCAGGTAATCACCAGATAATTAACCGCTCCCGCTTGGGCCCACATAAGCAAAACAACGTCCAAAATCTTAAGGTAAAGCCTCCGATGGTAAAGACTACCCGGTTTTCCACATTCCGGACACCACTCCCGTCCACACGGCACTTTTACCCAATACTCATAACCACAAGACCCACACTCCGCCGTCTTCCAAACACCACAAACATAACGTTGATCCCGCCCCCAGTCCAAAGTCCGACGCCTCCGACCCTTACCCTTCCCCTTACCCCCACGTTTACGGCCATGGCGATCGTCCGGAAAAATGTCAACCTGTTCTATAGTGTTCCAGGATAACCCCCCTAAAAAAAGAACCGACACATGGTAATCTCCCACCCTCACCAAAGACCCTAACTCCTCATCATCTACAGCATCTCCTTCCCACCTATGCAAATTCCCCTCATCATCACGCCTATAAGAATATGCTTTAGTCTTCCGAAGGCCTAACTTCTGTAAATCATCATCTCCCAACTCCCCCACACTCCGGGTAGTCGCCAACAAAAGCTCTTCATTCGGCCTTAAACTCTCCATTGCTATACCCCCTTTTTACTAATCCCGGTCGTCCGACAAGGACGGCCGGGATTTTTTTATTTACATCCACGCAAAAACTACTTACCCTCATTCTCCTTATTCCCTTCCTTAACCTGTTGGACCACAGCCTTATAACGCTCCCTAACTTCCTTAAGCCCAGTCTTTACCTTATTAGAAACCCCTAACTGCCAAATCGCATAAAACATTGGCCACACCTTTACCATCTCCACCTCCCAGCCATGATCTTCCAAACTCCGCATTCTTTGGTCGCTAATATAAGCATCATGCAAAAGGTCCGAAGCCACCAGACTTAAAAACTCCCTCACTTCTCCAATCTTTAGGATAACATACCCCTTAACCCTATTTTCCCTTCCAACGGCCACCATCGGAACAGACCACCGCTCTAACACCGCCAAAACATGCTTAAACCTCTCGCTCTCCTCATGCCTCAAAAACAACCACTTACTCCTCTGGACCCATCCCCAACTGGGACGCCCCCGATTAAAGCTAAGTTTGTATATGTAGAGATACACCACCACAAGAACTTATTATAAAGTAGTTTAGGACCCATGCTAACAATACCCCCAATTACCCCAACCCCCACATTCCCACCTTATAATACCCATCGAGACCCCCCCGTAGCTTGGGACTGGGTACCTTCCCAGCCCAAGCAATTCCCTTTTTAGGGACACCTTAACATTTTCCATAACCCCGGGTTAGGACCCTCTCCTAACCCGGGATTTTTTTATTATCCTCATTTAATCTTCTCTGTCCCCACTTCCTTAAACGTCCCATAACTCCATACCCTTTCACGTCCCACTTTTCTTTGTTATCCCCACTCCTTTAAACGTCGCACCCCCCCGTAGCTTGGGAACTGGGACGCTTCCCAATCCCAAGCATTGCACATTTCAAACTTCAAAACCCCCACTTCTCAACACGGCATCTTGCCATTCAAAGAACTTTCAATGTTTGACTTCTTTACACGACGAGAAACCAAACAAGAACGCTAAACATACAATACAGGTAGATTTTCACATCCCAACTTCCTAACAACCTCAACAATTTTTAACTCCCGCTCCGAAAGTTTAGGTAGATTATACTTTTCCAACTGTTTAGCAAATGGACTAACTCTCCAATTCAACCTTTCCGGGTAGCGATCAAAAACACGAATTAACCGGGACCTTTTCCATATGTCATGAACTCTTCCCTTCTCCGTCCTATAAGGTGGCAAACCAAACTTATAACTCAAAACATCCGCTACAATTTCAACGGCTCCTCTCCAATCTCCAAAATCCAACGAAACCACTATATCCTCTGCTATCATCGGTAAATGAACTAATACAATAGCCACCTTCTCCCACTCCTTACCGTCCTCGCTCTTCATAATCCAAATAAACACCTCATAAAACAAGGTATATTCCATCAACTTCATAAGATTGTTTAACTGCAACTTAAAACGGGAATTCTTCATCTTCAACCTCCTTATCAACCAATACCCACACTCCCAACCCCAACTTATAAACCCTATAGCTACTACTTATGAACGGCGATTTCCTCCATTTCCACTTCAACTTTTGAAAACACCCTATACATCGTCCATTTAAAACCACAAAAGACGGCAACTCCCGTAATTCTGGCCAGCCCCTTATCTTAAGGACCCTCTCCACAATCTTCCTAACCCTCCACTCTACACCACCCCCACTTTCCCAAATCCTCCT
Organism: Candidatus Caldipriscus sp.; assembly: GCA_049414445.1. Taxonomy (GTDB): domain Bacteria; phylum Hydrothermota; class Hydrothermia; order LBFQ01; family LBFQ01; genus Caldipriscus. Next base: position 3,209 of record JBMSAP010000002.1, read on the forward strand.
CAGCTTCTCCGCATCCTTTTCCCCCACAATTTCCTTTGATACATCTAAAAACTTTTTTACCAACTCGTCTAAATCCCCACCTTCCCAATTACTCTTATTCCTTTTCCTTGCCACCATGTAGCCAACCAAAACTCCGAAAGCCAACCAGAACTCTTCGGACTTCCGCTCATCTACAATCGTCTTTATCCTACCCTTAATTCCCAAAAGCTCCTTTCCCCACACTCCCCACTTCTTAAAACCTTTAAAACGCTCCGGCGAGACCTCATCCTGCATAATCCACGTAGGACGGCTTACATACCTCGCTAAATGCAACAACTTTTTAAGGCTCCGCTTGTATTGATAATGGATTATCTTAATGCCCTTACGACGCTCCAAATAACGACGCAAACGCTCCAACTTCTCTTTATCCACATACCCTAACGGAAACACAAGGTTTAAATGCGGATACCAACGACGACTTCTATCCCCGGCCCAATGCCACCTATATAACGCTGGCCACAACCCCAAATCTTTAAGCTTACGCCTCAAACCCCGCATAAACTTACGCATCTCATTAGGATCCTTCCACTTCTCCCGTAGCTCCTCCGTACAGGTAATAACCAGATACCCTAACGCTCCCCTCAAAGAAAACATATGAAACAACACGTAAGAAATCTGATGGTAAAGTCTACGATGGTAAAGGCTATTAGGCTTCCCACATTGCGGACAATATTCATTACTACACGGCACCCTTACCCAATACTTATATCCACAATGCTTACACTTCGCATAACGCCACGTCCCACAAGTAAACTTTTGCTCCCTACCCCACCTAAACCGATCCCCCCCCTCCTTACCTTCATTTTTATGCGATTTCCGAGTACAGGATCCAACTTCTCCTTGTAAATTATGGGTATGACCGTCCGGAAAAATGTCAACCTGTTCTGTACTGTTCCAGGATAACTCCTCCAACAAAACCACAGACACCCGGTAATTCTCTACCCTAACCAAAGCTTCCAATTCCTCATCCCTAACAGCTTCTCCTTCTGAACTATAAACATTTCCTTCTCCATCAGTCCTATAAGAATATGCTTTAGTCCTCTGAAAACCTAACCTCTGAAGATCTCCCTCTCCTAAATCCGCAACACTTACGGAATTCTCCAAAAGCAATTCTTCATTAATTACAACCACCATAGCATCCCCCCTTTAGATTAATTCTCTTCATTTACCTTCTCCTTTACAGATTTCAACACGGAATAAAACCTTTCCCTAGCTTGCGTTAACCTACTACTTGCCTTAACCTCAAGACCCGTTCTCCATAACGCATAAAGATTAGGACTAAACTTTAACTCCTCAACTTCCCATCTCCCATCTTCCAAGCTCTTCATCCTTTCATCACTAATCAAAACATCATAAACAAGATCCGCACCCATCAAAGCCAAAAATTCCCTTACATCCTCAACCTTCAGGACGAGATACCCTTTAATACGATTTTCTTTTCCAACAGATACCATCGGAACTTTCCACCTCTCAAGCACCGAAAGGATATGTTTAAACCTCTCGCTATCCTCATACCTCAAAAACAACCACCGGCTCCTCTTAACCCATCCCCAATTAGGACGTCCCTCTCTGTAATTCAATTTATAGGTATAAACATACGCTGGCATAAGACACTATTATAAAGGAGATTTCCCCCCATTTACAACATCTACTCCCCCAACTCCACACCCAACGAATACACACCTTATAATACTCGTCGCACCCCCCCGTAGCTTGGGACTGGGTACCTTCCCAGCCCAAGCAATTCCCTTTTTAGGGACACCTTAACATTTTCCATAACCCCGGGTTAGGACCCTCTCCTAACCCG
>JBMSAP010000003.1:0-10115 GCA_049414445.1 Candidatus Caldipriscus sp.
GCCTTCTTCAAACCGGCCCTTTTTGCTATATCTGAAACGAGTTCAGCCTTTGTTAAGAACTCCTTTGCCATCCTTCACCTCCTTTTTTGTATAGCCTTTTCAACCTTACCCTGCCCCCCTTTGTCATATATGGGAATTTTAAAGGCGAATTTCAAGTCTATAATTCCCACCTATGGGAAAACTTTGCATAACGGATGAGCCCCAAGCTTTTAAGGATAAAAGGGTTCTCTTGAGGGTGGATTACAACGTGGTGGAGGATGGAAAAATAAAGGCGCCCTTCAGGATAGATTCCACCCTTGAAACAATAAAAAAACTTCTGGAATTTGGGGCAAAGAACATTATACTACTTTCCCACAGTGGAAGGCCTAAGGGTAAGGACGAGAAGCTATCCCTGAGGTCGGTCGCTGATTACCTCAAGGAAAAGCTCGGGATGGAAGTTTATTTCCACGGGGATGTTGATGAGGATATACCCGAGGGGAAAAGGGTGGTTTTGGTGGAGAATTTGAGGTTTTGGGAGGGGGAAGAGAGGGATGATGTGGATTTTGCAAGAAAAATCGCGAGGTTTGGGGATCTTTACGTAAACGATGCCTTCGCGGTATCACATAGGAAAAATGCCTCGGTTAGCGCCATAGCGAATTTCTTTGAGAAGAGGTACGCAGGTTTGCTTATGAAAAAGGAGCTTGATTACCTTATGAAAGTTAGGGAGAATCCCGAAAAGCCCTTCTATGTCCTCTTTGGAGGTGCGAAGATCTCGGATAAGATCCCGATCCTTGAGAACTTGGTAAATAAGGCGGATAAAATCCTGATAGGCGGTGCTATGGCTTACACTTTCCTGAAGGCAAAGGGGGAAAAGGTCGGGGGATCACCCGTGGAGGAGGATAAAATTGATTGGGCGGTTGAATTTTTGAAAAATAACGGGGGGAAAATAGAGCTTCCGGTGGATCATATTGCGGTGAAGGGAGGGAAAAAGTGTGAGGAGATAAAGGATGAGGAGGTGGAGGAGGTTAAGGAACTTGGGGAGGAATACGTGGGGTACGATATAGGGTTTGAGACGGTAAAGAGGTACAGGGATATTTTGAAGGGGGCCAAGATGATCTTTTGGAACGGGCCCTTGGGTATGTTTGAGTGCGAGCATTTTGAGTGCGGGACAAAGCTTTTGGCGGTTTTCCTTAGCGCACAAAAGGACGAGGGTATAAAGGTGATAGTTGGAGGGGGGGATACGGTTTCCGCCATTGAGAAGTTTGATATTTCCCTGAACGATTACGAGTTCGTATCCACGGGTGGTGGTGTGACTTTGGAGTTTTTGGCTGGGAAAGAATTACCCGGGGTTAAAATTTTAACCGAAAAACAAGGAGGTTGAAGGTGAGGGTTTTCAACAAGATCCTTTCCGCCGTTGACCTTTCGGAAAGTTTGGAATACGTAAAGAGCTGGAGTGAGGGGTTAGGGGAGGCAATGAACTCTTATGTGGATTATATAACCGTATTTCCCGCGATTCCGGATATATACTTTCCCCTTGTAGGATGGAACAGGGAGCTTGAAAACAACCTAAATTTGGCAAAGAAGGACCTCTTTTCAAATTTAGGGGATCTTCTCAGGAAAGAGGGTTATAACCTTCACGAGCTGGAGGGGGAACCGGACGAGGTTATAGTAAAATTCGCCCAAGAGAACAGGCATTCATTAATAATTATGGGGTTTAGGGGAAGCGGAAAGAGCAAGATCCCGGTGGGAAGCACCGCATTAAACGTAGCAAAGGAAAGCCACACAAATGTACTACTTGTAAACGGAAGGTTTAAGCCCATAAGTAAGATAGCAATCGCGGATGGATTAAAGAACAGGAGCAAATCCTCCCTACTTATGGTTTTCGCCCTTGCCAAGCTTTTCGGAGCCAAGGTTTACAGGATACATGTGATAGATAGGAACTTTGTGGAACACGCACCCGAAGATCTTTTGCAAGAGCTGAGGTTTGATCTTATGCTGGAGCTTCAAAAATCCACGCCCGGAGTTCAGGTGGAGGCGGTGGTATTGGAGGGTGACCCTTCATTTGAGCTATTTTATTGGACAACGAAAAACGATGTGGATCTAACGGTTCTATTTGAGAGGCCCGGGAGGCTTGGTTTGGTAAGCGAGGAGTTTATAATGCAAACTACCACACCGGTTCTAATATGTAGGGGCTTATGATATTTCTATTTGGCTTTTTGGGGGATGTTAGGGGTTTTTATTTCCCTCAGGTGGATTATCTATTTCCCTCAAGGTTCTCGGATGCCCCATCTTTGAAGATCTTTGGAAGTAGTGTTTTTGGTGAGCTTTATGAGGGTTTGGTGGGATGGAGCTATATGGGTGCGGGTTTGGGCTTTAGGTACTTCGGATCAAGGGATGGGCTCTTTTCCGACAACTCCCTTTATGCGGGCGGTAGGTTTAGAAATTTTGGAATTTCCGTAATTTACGGATGGGTAAAAATAGATGATCACTTTGAGAGTACCTTAGGGGGAATGCTCTCATCCTCATCAAGGGGAAAAACCTTTGAGATCTCAATAAGCGCTGGGTATATATACACCCCCATAATCTCCTTTGAGGGGGCTATAAAGGGGGATTTTGCAACTTTTTTCATTGGAGCTAATGCTAGACCCGGAATTTATGAGCTCTTAAACCTAGGGATCCTTTTGGATTTCGGGGATATAACCTTGGGAGGGATATACAGGAATGCGGGGAATTCGTTTGGGGTTATGGTGTATTACAACTCCTTTGGGGGACCTTTGACGTTTTCCGCTCTGAGCCATGCAGATTTGGGGGAGATCATATCCTTGGGTAGCTCTTTCATATTTCCAAGATGAAAAGGATATTATTTCTTTGCGTGGGGAACTCGTGTAGATCTCAGATGGCGGAAGGTTTTGCGAGGAAGTATCTGAAAAACTGGGAAGTATTTTCCGCGGGGTTAAAACCCGAGGGATACGTCCATCCCCTTGCCATAGAGGTCATGAGGGAGAAGGGGATAGACATATCAAAACAGAGGTCAAAGGGGATAAATGAGCTACCGGATTATCCTTGGGATGTTGTGGTTTTGGTGTGTTCGGAGGAGGAATGCCCCCTTGTTCCGGGAAAAAACGTTGAGGTTTGGGGGGTGGAGGATCCAAAAGGAAAGGATGTTGATTTTTACAGGAAGGTGAGGGACGAGATAGAGAGGAGGGTGTCGGAGATCCTGGAAAAGTATGGTGATTAAGAGGGTGAGGCTTGAGAACTTTAAGGCGCATAGGTTGTTTGATAGGGAATTTGGGAAATTTACGGTCATATTTGGGAGGAACGGCGTAGGGAAGAGCACGATCCTTGAGGCTATATATAAGGCCCTTTACCCGGAAAAATTCGGAGATGATTACATCAGGAGGGGGGAGAAAAGTTTTAAGATCCAAATTGAGTTTTACAACGGATACAAGTTATACCTACACTACTCCTTGAGTAAGAAACCCCAGGTTTATTCTCCAGATGGGAAGATCTTGAGTGTGGAGAGTTTAAGGAAAATTTTGAACCTTCCGGAGGAGGATAAGTTCATTTTTTTATCATTTTTTGAGCAGGGGAGCCTTGACGATTTCGGAAAAGAGCTCTTTGATAACACGAGGAGGATCTTGGATGTGGATTTCCCGCAGAAGATCTTGGAGGCAATAAGGGGGGTTGAGAGGGAAAAGAGGGGGCAAATTAGGAGGATAGAGGAGGAGTTTAGTAAATTTGGGAGATGGGAAAAGAGGTTCAGGGAGTTAAGGGTTGAGATAGGCAATGCTTTGTGCCTTGAAAGGAGGATAAAAAGGGAAATTCTGAAGCTTGAAAAGGAAAGGAAAGACTTGGAGATTCTTGAGGGAAAACTTGAAGAATTGGTAAAAAAGTTGAGGGAGAAAAAGGAGGAGGTGGAGAGGATAAAGGGGAAGATAAACGCCCTTGAAGAGAGGTGGGAGGAATACAAGGGGGAAATAGAAAGGTTGGAAAAAACCCTTAATTCTGAACTTCCGAAGGATACGCAGATCCTAGAGGATATATTGGATTTTGTGAAAAACCGCAGGGTTATGGAGGAGTGTAAAATGGGTTATGAAGAGTATATGAATCTTGAAGAGGAATATAGATCCCTGTTGGAGGAAAGTCCAAGGAAGATCCAGGAGATTGAGGTTAAACTTGAGAAGTTAAGGAAGGTTTATAGCTCGCTTTTGAAGCTGAAAGGGAAGAACTTAGGAAAGATTAAAGAGGAGGAGGATCTTAAGAAGGAGCGTGAAGGGATTTTGAGCGATATAAGGCACCATGAAAAGAGGCTTGAAAATTTGAAAATTGGGGGGGATAAATGCCCGATTTGCGGGGAGCCTTTGGGGAAGGAAAAGAGGGAGAAACTCCTAAAGGAAAGTTTGGAATTTTTAAGCTGGGCAAGAGATAGATTAAGGGCTTTGGAAAAGGAGCTTGAGGAGATAGAGGATGTTAAAAATTTACTAATTTCCAAGGTTTTTCCGAGCCTTGAAGATACTCCCGAAGGCTTGGAGGAAATTTTTAAAAATTGGAGGGAAAGGGTTTTGGGGGATTTGGACGGGGTTTTGGAGGAGGTGGGTGAGATGGGAAGGAGTTTAAGGGAAGAGAAGGAGAGGATGGAAAGAGAATATGGGAGACTTTTGGAATACTATGAGGGGAAGTTAAAAATCCTGAAGGAAGATTGGGCTAAATACACGAATGCAAAAGCGCAAGTGGAAAAGCTTGCCAAAAACATTGATGGGGTGGAATATTACCTAAAATTCGGGGAGGAGGAGATAGAGGAGAACCTCAAAACCCTTGAGATGTTAAAATTCTTGAAGGAAAATTTGGCAAATCTTGAAAGGGATCTGGAAAGTTTAAAAGCAGGGCTTTCCCTTGAGGAAACATCGGAGATTGAGGGGAAACTTAAGTATTACGAAGAGGAGCTTGATAGGGTTAGGAAAAGAAAATTGGAAGTTGTACAAAGGATAGCGGAGTTGGAAAGGGAGAGGGGGGAGGTTTTAAATAAAAGAATGCAAGGGGAGGGTAAATATGGGGAGATAAGGAAGCTGGTTGCGGAGATGGAAAAGTTAAAGGAGGGGTTGGATATCTTAGAATCTTTCAAGGGGGCAGTTGAGAGGGGGAAGGGGAGGTTCATAAGTTACGCTAAGGAGGCTTTTGAGAACACCCTGAACGAGCACTTCTTAAACTTTTTCGGATTTTCGGACCATTTTATAAGGATCGAGGTGGATGAGAACTTTGAGCCCATATTTCACACCGCGGAGGGGGTTGAGGTGAAAAGGGGTAGGGAGCTTTCGGTAAATAGGGTGGGTTTGAGCGGGGGACAAAGGACCGCCTTGGGTTTAGTGTATAGGTTGGCCCTGAGGAGACTTTTCCCCAATTCTCCCCAAATATTACTCTTGGATGAACCGACTACGCATTTGGATGAGGAGAGGAGGAGGGTGGTATGGAGGATCCTTTGGAGGATCTCGGAGGAGAAGGATATCCAGATAATAGCGGTAACCCACGACGATGCGGTGGAGGAGGTAATAAGCAAGGAGAACATAATAAGGTTGGGCTAACCACTTTAAAATAATTGAGATGGTTTGGTTTTTGGTAATTGCGCCTCCTCCCGAGGAATTTGAGAGGTTGGAAAGATTGAAGGAAAAGTTTGAAAGGGTGGAGAACATAACCGGGATCCCTTCGGATATCCTCAAGGCGATCTCATACACCCTAACCAGGTACTACCATCACATCCCCAAAAAACCCGAAGATGTTCCACAGTACGGGATAATGGGGATCTTTAAGTTATCGGATGCGGAAAAATTTTCCGGTATAAGTTCGGAAAGATTAATAAACGACGAGTATTTAAACATCCTGGCGGGTGCAAAGCTTCTAAAGAAATACCTTGAAGATTGCGGTGGGGATCTGAGATGCGCTCTAAGAAATTACGGGGGGGAAATCTTTGCGGAAGACGTTTTGAAACTCCTGAAAAACGGTTTGGATTATCCCGTCCTCCCCATAAAACCCCACCCAGAAATAAATTTAATTGATGAAGAAAACCCGATAAAACCCAACGCCTGCCCCCCTGGCCCCGAGTATCCCTTGGTGGATAGGTGGATTCCCGCCCATGCATCAAACTACACATCAAGCAACAGGCCCACAAGCTACCCAATAACCAAGATAATAGTGCATACAACCCAGGGTTCTTACGCGGGGGCTATATCCTGGTTCCAAAACCCATCCGCAAACGTAAGCGCCCATTATGTTCTTAGGTCCTCGGATGGGCATACAACCCAGATGGTGTGCCACAAAGACATAGCCTGGCATGCGGGAAATTGGTACTATAACACCCGTTCCATAGGATTAGAGCACGAGGGATATGTTAGTCAAAACGGTTGGTATACGGATACGGTTTTAAAGAAATCAGCGTATATTAGCAGGATGACGATAAGCACTTTCGGTGTACTTTTAAGGCACGATACCGTAAATGGGATAATGGGGCACAGTGAGGTCCCCGGGGCGACGCACACGGATCCCGGACGGTATTGGGATTGGCTATATTATCTGGCTTTAGTTGAGGGATTGAGAACATCCGATACCCTCGTGGATAACCTTACCACGGGCTTTAGGAGGGGTGGTCCTTACCAATATTGGTGGTTTGATTCGGGAAACGGGTTTGGTACCGTATATTCCCTCGGAAACTACAGGCATACTTGGTACACTTACACAACTACGGGTCCCGTGGTAAATTGGGGCAAGTGGACGCCTAACCTACCAAGAAGCGGACTTTATGAGGTTAAGGTTTATATTCCCTCGGGTTATAACGCCTACGTTAGGTACAGGGTATATCATAGGGGTGGGGTTACGGATGTTTGGGTGAATCAGGCAAGCTATTCTAACCAGTGGGTAAGTTTGGGGACTTACGAGTTTGACGCGGGTTATTCCCCATCAAACTCCCTAACCTTAGGCGATACATCCAACGTCTCGGGTAGGAAGATCGCGTTTGACGCTGCGGTTTGGATATACAGGGGTTCCTTATGCGGGGATGTGATAGTTGATGACGGGGACACTGGCTGGTACCCGTTCGGAAGTTGGTATCTGAGCTCATATACGGGATACAACGGGGATTACAGGTACGCGATGGTAGGTGGGACACCGGATTCCGCGATTTGGACATCCTCCTTGCCATGCCCTGGATCCTGGAAGATATACGCTTGGGTTAGGAAGGGTAGCAACAGGACCACGCGTGCTATGTACAGGGTGAGGATGATAGGGAGGGATACGCTCCTTTACTTGAACCAATATTCTTCATCTTCGTCGGATACCGGTTGGTTTTATTTGGGTGAGGTTTGTACGGATACCTTCCTGGTTACCCTTTACGATCAGGCACCCGATGGGAGCGTGGTTATTGCGGATGGGATAAAGTTCCAATGGAGTAGTTCCGCGTGTTATACTGGAACATCGGAAGAGGAAAAGAGGGAGAATTTGGATGTGAGGTTTGAAGGAAGGAGGATATTGGTTCTTGTCCCAAAGAGGGGAGATTTAAGACTTTCCGTTTATTCTTCGGATGGAAGGAGGGTTTTGGATAAATTCTATAAGGATGCGGTTGGATATGTGGAGCAACCCTTTGAAGGTAAGGGGGTTTACTTCGTTGTGGTTGATTTTGATGGGGTGAGGAAGGTTAAGAAGGTGATGTTGAAACCTTGAGGTTTTCGAAGATAAGAAGGATCCTACTTGAGGCAAGGAAATTTTGGGATGTGTATTTGGTTGGGGGGGTTGTTAGGGATTGGGTGATAAGGGGATATTCGGACTTTAGGGTTAAGGATTGCGATTTTGCGATAAAGGAGGATCTTGAAGGTTTTGTGAGATTTTTGAAGGGTAAGGGGTTTAAGGTTTCAAAGTTCTCAAAATTTGGAACGGCAGAGCTAAATTTTAGGGGTTTAAACCTGGATGTAGCACTTATGAGGAAGGAGTTTTACGATTTCCCCGGAGCCCTACCCAAGGTTGAGTTTGTGAGGGATATAAGTATTGATGTTTTGAGGAGGGATTTTACGGTGAATGCCTTGTACTTTGATGGGGAAAGGGTGATAGACTTGGTGGGGGGACTTTTGGATATTTCAAGGGGTGTTATAAGGCCCATTGCAAGTTTCTCGGACGACCCAACGAGGATATTTAGGGGAATAAGGTATAAAAACCTTTTGGGTTTCGGATATTCGGATGAGTTTTTTGGATTTTTGGAAGAGGGGAGAAGGTATATTTCAAACGTTTCCCCAAACAGGCTTTTAAACGAGCTTAGAAACACCTCCTTTATTCCGAAAAAGGCTATGTTGGGAGCCTTCTCGGATATGGTGAAATTTGATGTACTTTTTTGGGGATTTAGAGGGATTGGTCCGGAAGATATAAGGGCTTGGGAGGGGTTCTATCTGGGAAGGCCTATAAAGTACAGGTGGGTTGTCCTCCTTGCCCCCTTCTTAAGGGAGGATTTGCCCCTTGAGGGAGTTGAGAGAAACTGTGCAGAGATCCTTAAGATCCCAAAGATCAATGAGGATATTTTCTCCATACATTCCACATTCCACAACAAGGGGGACCTTGAGGTTTTAACCTATCTAAACTGGAGGGCGGAGAATAGAAAAATTTTCTTAAAATACCTTAAACTTCGCAAGCTCGTAAAAATAAGGCTTTATCCGATGGAAGATAGGGTGAAAAGCTTTGAGGAATCTTCGAGGAGGCTTTGCGCAAGCGTCCCAAAACCCGAATTCCTATACGAGGATCCTAAAGATAGCCAAGAAAAGGGTAAGCTGAAACTTAGAATTGAATCTTACCTTCTCTCTTCAAGGATATAATAGACGCTTATGAAACTTTTGGAGTGGTCATCAAAGGAGGTTTTTGCATCTTATGGCATACCCGTCCAGAGGGGGTTTTTGGCGAGGAACCTTGATGAGGTTGAGAAGGCTTTAGAAAAACTGGATTTCCCGGTGGTGATAAAGGCCCAGGTGCCCGTGGGAGGTAGGGGAAAGGCAGGGGGAGTTAAGCTCGCAAATAACAGGGAAGAGGCCCTTGAAAAGGCGAAGGCAATATTTTCCCTTGAGATAAAAGGGATCCCGGTTAAGAAGGTCTTAGTTGCGAAGGCGGAGGATATAAAGAGGGAGTATTACGTGGGGATAGCCCTTGACAGGAGGTTTTCAAAACCCGTGTTTATCACATCAAAGGAGGGAGGGGTTGATATAGAGGAGATAGCACAAAGGAACCCATCCGCAATAATAAGGAAATACATCAACGAACCCCTCAAGGGTTTTGAGGCGAGGGAACTCGCCTTTGAGGTCTTTGATGACCCGGATTTGGCCCTTCAGGCTGCGGATATTTATATTAAACTTTCAAAAGTTTATTTTGATCACGATTGCCAACTTGCGGAAATAAACCCCTTAGCCCTTACCGCGGATGGAACCCTCAAGGCCCTCGATGCCAAAATAATCGTTGATGATAACGCCCTATTCAGGCAGAGCGAAATACTCAAGTACAGGGATGAGGATTACGAAAACCCGGAGGAGGAGGAAGCAAAAAACGCTGGGCTATCCTTCGTTAAGCTGGATGGGAACATAGGATGTATGGTAAATGGCGCAGGCTTGGCGATGGCTACGATGGATGTAATAAAGTACTGGGGTGGGGAACCGGCGAACTTCTTGGATGTTGGCGGATCATCAAACCCCGAAAAGGTCAAAAAGGCTATGGAAATAATCCTTAGGGACAAGAAGGTAAAGGTGGTTTTCATAAACATCTTTGGGGGGATTACCAGGTGCGACGATATTGCGAAGGGTTTAATAGAAGCTTTTAACTCTATGAAAATAGATGTACCTGTGGTTGTTAGGCTTACGGGTACAAACGAGGATATAGGTAGGGAGATGCTTGAAAAGAGTGGGCTTCCAATAAAAACCGCAAGTGGAATGTCCGAGGGGGCGCGCCTTGCGGTTTCCCTTACTAAAAACGGCCTTCAAGTGTAAAATTCCCATATATGACAAAGGGGGGCAGGGTAAGGTTGAAAAGGCTATACAAAAAAGGAGGTGAAGGATGGCAAAGGAGTTCTTAACAAAGGCTGAACTCGTTTCAGATATAGCAAAAAGGGCCGGTTTGAAGAAGGC
>JBMSAP010000004.1:0-4685 GCA_049414445.1 Candidatus Caldipriscus sp.
GAGGAGGTTAGACATAAGAGGGAGGAGAAGGCGGTAAAACTTCACAGGGAGAGGGGTAAGCTTTTGGCGAGGGAAAGGGTGGAGAAACTTATAGACCCCGGAACCCCATTTTTGGAGCTTTCACCCCTTGCGGCATATGGAATGTACAACAACGAGGTGCCTCAGGCGGGTATAATAACCGGGATAGGGATAATTGAAGGGAAGCAGGCGGTGATCGTGGCAAACGACGCTACGGTAAAGGGTGGAACCTATTTTCCGGAAACTATAAAGAAACACATAAGGGCGCAGGAAATAGCCTTACAGAATAGGCTACCGATAGTTTATTTGGTGGATTCGGGGGGAGTTTATTTACCTTTGCAGTCGGAGGTTTTCCCGGATAAGGAGCACTTTGGTAGGATCTTTTACAATCAGGCGATAATGTCCTCTATGGGAATACCCCAGATATCCTGCGTGATGGGTATGTGTACGGCAGGTGGGGCTTACGTACCCGCGATGTCGGATGAAAATATCATAGTGAAGGGTACGGGAACTATATACCTTGCGGGTCCCCCCTTGGTTAAGGCGGCTACGGGTGAGGAGGTGGATGAGCAGAGCCTTGGAGGAGGAATTATGCACTCAACGATTTCTGGCGTAACGGATCACTTGGCGGAGAACGACGAAGAGGCGATAGAGATCCTTAGGTCGATCTTCAGGAATTTAAACATAAAGAGAAATATACCCATTGAGATCAGGGAGAGCGAGGAACCCCTGTATGACCCGGAAGAGATTTATGGGATCCTACCAAAGGATCCTTGGCAGACTTTTGATATGAGGGAGCTTATAGCGAGGATCGTGGATGGGAGCGAATTCCACGAATTTAAAGCAAATTATGGGACAACCTTGGTTTGTGGCTTCGCGCGTATAAACGGGATACCCGTTGGGATACTGGCAAATAACGGGGTTCTTTTTAGCGAATCCGCCCTTAAGGGGGCGCACTTCATAATGCTTGCGGATCAGAGGAGGATCCCCTTAATATTCCTACAGAATATTACGGGATTTATGGTGGGGAGGAAGTACGAGGAGGAGGGAATTACAAAGCATGGGGCAAAGATGGTTCAGGCGGTATCAACCGCAACCGTCCCAAAAATAACGATAATAGTTGGTGGTTCCCACGGGGCGGGGAATTACGCTATGGCTGGTAGGGCATATAACCCCAGATTTCTGTTTATGTACCCAAATGCGAGGATCTCCGTAATGGGAGCACAGCAGGCGGCTACCGTTATGATAATAATCAAGGAAAACCAATATAGGAGGATGGGAAAGGAGATGCCGGAAGAGGAGAAGGAGAAAATAAGGAGGGAGATATTTGAGGAGTACGAAAGGGAAGGTAACGCTTACTATTCCACCGCAAGACTTTGGGATGATGGGATAATAGACCCAAAGGAGACTAGGGAGATTCTAAGCTTTGTTCTTTCGGTGGTGATAAACAACATCCCCGAGGAGAGGGCATTCCCGGTTTTCAGGTTTTAAAAACTTTTTCTCCTTAGAATTCAAACTTATGGAATGGAAGGGAAAACCCATATCCCAAAGCCTTGAAAAATATCTAAGCAGGGCGAGGGAGATTGCCAAAAGGAGGGGGGATCTTGTGGTTGATAGCGATCACTTCCTCGCCTCCCTATTTGAAAGTAAAGATGAGCCATTTGCGAAGTACCTTGAGAGGAATGGGTTAAGCATTGAGGCGGTAAGGGGGGAAATAAATAAGGTTCTTGAGCAGGTCTGGTCCCAGTTGGATCAGTTTGAGAAAAGCTACTTAGAGTATTTGCAAAGGGTTTATGGGAGTTTTAGGAGTTATGGTTTGTCCAACGAGTTTACGGAGATTATTAGAAAAGCATCAAGCCCAAATAAGGGGAAGACCGTAAGGATAAGGGTTAAAAGGTGGTCTCCCGAGGAGGAATTCTTCAGCGAATGGGAGAGGCTTATAAGCGAATTTTTTGGAGAACCCATAGGGAGGAGGAGGTGGTCTTACAGGGAGGAGACCGTGGAAATACCCGAGGAGATTTACAGGGCCCTTGAAAATAAGGTTTCGGAGGATGTTCTGTATGAGATTTCGGATATATACGATAAGCTTTCCGCTTCTTTTGAAAGTTTAAGGGAAAACGGCTTTGATCCTAGGAGAATAGCAAGGAGGGTTTTACGATCTTTGAATCTTGAAAGCTTGGGTGAGCCAATTTGGTCATACTTTTTAGAGGATGCGCTGGATAAAGTATCAAGTGGGCAAGGAGGCAATATAGATACCGCGGATTTTATAAGGGCTTTGATTGGGAATGGGAGTTTTGCGGGAAAGATAATTTCGCAAATTTTGGGTTATAAAGGGGGTGAGAAAATGAACGGAAGATTAGAAGATCTTAAGGAAGAGGAGAAGAACGTTTTGGAGAGGTTTACTGTGGATCTAACGAAGATGGCGGAGGAGGGGAAGCTTGACCCTGTGGTCGGTAGGGATAAGGAGATAGAGCAGGTGATAGAGGTTTTGACGAGGAGGACGAAGAATAACCCAGTTTTGATAGGTGAGGCGGGGGTGGGAAAGACCGCGATAGTTGAGGGTTTGGCTCAGAGGATAGTAAAAGGAGAGGTTCCGGAATCCTTGAAGGGTAAAAGGATTTTATCCCTTGATATGGGAGCATTAATAGCGGGGACGAGGTATAGGGGGGACTTTGAGGAGAGGATAAAAAAGCTCCTTGAGGAGATTAAAGCAAATCCAAATGTTATACTATTTATAGACGAGATACACAACATTATGGGTGCCGGAAGGGCTGAAGGGGCCACGGACGCGGCAAATCTACTAAAACCCGCTTTGGCTAGGGGCGAGATACAAGTTATAGGGGCGACAACGGCGGATGAATATAGGAAGTACATAGAGAAGGATCCGGCCCTTGAAAGGAGGCTTCAACCCATATGGGTGGATGAACCCGATATAGAGACCGCCATCCTTATGCTTAAGGCTCTCAGGCCCAAGCTTGAAAAGCACCATAATGTGATCATAGAAGATAAGGCTATACAAGCTGCGGTTAAACTCTCGCATAGGTACATACAAAACAGGAGACTACCCGATAAGGCGGTGGATGTTTTGGATCAGGCTTGCGCCAGGAAAAAGCTTAAAGTATCATCACTTTCAACCTACGAGAGGGAAATTTCCGCAAAGATAGCGGAACTTGAAGCGGAGTTGGAGAGGGCGAGGAACAGGGGGGACGAGGCCGCAGCCATACAGATAGAGAGGCATATAAGGGCTTTAAAGGAGGGAATTTCAAAGGGGGAAGATAGGGAATCCTTAAAGGCGGAGATAGAAAAACTTGAAAAGGAGGTTAAGAAGCTTGAGGAGGAGGGGAAGATAGAGGAATGGGAGAGGAAGAACGCAGAGCTTATAAAGTTGAAGAAGAAGTTGTTGGAGATGCAGAGGGAGAAGGGGGAAAGTGGGATAGTAATAACGGAGGAAGATGTCGCGGAGGTTATAGCGAATCTGACGGGTATTCCGGTTTCAAGGCTCGTGGAGGAGGAGAGGGAGAAGCTTTTGAAGCTTGAGGAAGAGTTGCATAAGAGGATCGTGGATCAGGAGGAGGCGGTTAGGAAGGTGGCGGAGGCGATAAGGAGGGCAAGGGCGGGAATAAGCGATCCAAAGAGGCCGTTGGGATCCTTCCTGTTTTTGGGACCTACAGGTGTTGGAAAAACGGAGCTTGCGAAGGCTTTGGCGGAGGTGATATTCGGGGATGAGGATGCTATGATAAGGCTCGATATGTCGGAGTTCAAAGAGGAGCATAGCGTTGCAAAACTAATAGGAGCACCTCCCGGTTACGTAGGATACGAGGAGGGAGGGAAACTAACCGAGGCGGTTAGGAGGAAGCCTTATTCCGTAATTCTCCTTGACGAAATAGAGAAGGCGCATCCTAGGGTATTTGACCTATTCCTTCAGGTATTGGATGATGGGAGGCTCACGGATAGCCAAGGTAGAACCGTAAGCTTTAGGAACACGATAATAATTATGACGAGCAACCTTGGGGCGGAATACCTGAGGGAGGTGGCGAACAACTTTAATAGGGCATATCAGAATCTCCTTGAGAAGGATGGGGAATTTGAAAAGAAATTAAAGGAGCTTGAGGGGGAATTTGAAAGGCAGTTTGAAAGGGCAAAGGAAAAGGTCCTGGATGTTGTAAGATCCTATTTCAGGCCGGAGTTCCTGAACAGGATAGACGAGATAATTGTATTTAATCCCTTGCGTTGGGAGGATGTTAAGAAAATAGCCACCCTTCTCATAAACAGGTTGAACGAAAGGCTTAAGGAAAGGAACTTGAGGGTGGTTTTGGATGAAAAGGCTTTGGAATTACTCGTGAAGAAGGGGTTTGATCCTTTGCTTGGTGCAAGGCCCCTAAGGAGGGTAATACAGAGGGAGATAGAGAACAAGCTCTCGGAGCTTATAATTTCGGGTAAGGTTAAGGAGGGGGAAATAAGGATAAGCGCGGAGGGGGATGAGTTTAAGATCACCGCTTGAGGGCTTTAATCGTTGATGCGGGAAATACGAATTTAAAGCTGGCAATATTTGAGGATGGGAAGTTAAAATTTTTGGTGATCTCATCTTATGCTTTTTTGGAAAGGTTAATGGTCCCGGATTACGATGTTGGGATTTTGGTTTCAACGGTGAAGAGTTTAAATCCCAT
>JBMSAP010000005.1:0-24507 GCA_049414445.1 Candidatus Caldipriscus sp.
TTTTAAACGGGGTAATAAGGAGGGATGCGAAGATAAGGGTGAAGAGGGAAGGAAACGTGATAGCTGAGACAAGGATAGCTTCCCTTAAGAGGTTTAAAGATGATGTAAGGGAGGTTCAGCAGGGGTACGAATGTGGAATAAGGCTTGAAAACTTTGAGAAGTTTAAAGTTGGAGATATACTTGAGGCTTTCGTTGAGGAGAAAGTTAAAAGGGAGCTAACTCCCGAAGGGTGATGGAAAAATTTTATTGTGCTATCCTTGCGGGTGGGCTTTCAAAGAGGATGAACTCAAAGCTCTCAAAGGTCCTTCATAAGGTTTCGGGAAAAACCATGATAGAGTGGGCGGTGGATGCGGTCAAACCCTTAAATCCAAAAAGGATTTTCGTTGTGGGAAACGAAAATAATGCCGAACCCCTGAAGGAAGTTTTAAAGGATTACGAAAATGTTGAAGTGGTTATTCAAAAGTTTCCGATGGGAACAGGGGATGCGGTAAAAACCATAAAAGACCTTGTTGAAACTGAAAGCCTTTTATACGTGGCCCCCGGCGATGCACCCCTAATAAGGACGGAAACCGTTAAAATAATGCTCGAAAAGGTAAAAAACAGGAATGCGTTGATCCTATCCGCGGAACTGCCAGACCCTTCGGGATATGGGAGGATAATAAGGGATGGGGAAAAAATAAGAATAGTGGAACACAAAGACGCAACGGAGGAGGAGAGGAAAATAAGGGAAGTGAATGGTGGCTTTTACATTTTCAGAAGTGAAATCCTATTTGAAACCCTAAACTACATAGATATGAACAACGCGCAGGGAGAATATTACCTCACGGATGTATTTAAATTTATGGGGAACGTTGAGGTTTTAAAAGTGGAGGATTGGAGGGAAATTTTGGGGGTAAATACGAGGGAACAATTGGCGGAGGTGGAGAGGGTGATGCAGGAGAGGATAAAGAGGGGTCATATGGAAAGGGGTGTCACGTTTATAATGCCCGAGAACGTATACGTTGAGCATTCGGTAAGCATAGGCGAGGATACAACGATATATCCCTTTGTGGTTTTGCTTGGGAAAACTAAAATAGGGAAAAATTGCGTAATAGGACCTTTTAAGGTTCTGAAAGACGTTGAGGTTGGGGACGGGACGATTCTCTTATAGAATTATCGGTTATGAGCAGGAATTGGGATATCGCAATAGTTGGAGGGGGACCCGCGGGATTGGGGGCGGGGATCTATGCAGCAAGGTCCATGAGGAAAACCGTGATTTTTGAAAAAGGGGTAATAGGGGGGCAGATAGCAACCACGGCGGATGTTGATAATTATCCGGGTTTAAGGGCCACGGGTCCCGAACTTGCCCAGAGGTTTGAAGAGCATGCGAGGGATTTTGGAGCCGAGATAATATTTGCAGAAGTTTTATCCCTAAGGAAGGAAGGAGAAATCTTTGTTTTGGAAACCACGGATGGGGAACATACCGCTAAGGCGGTAATATGGGCAGCGGGGGCGGAGCCAAAAAAATTGAACGTGCCAGGTGAAAGGGAGCTTACGGGGAGGGGAGTTTCGTATTGCGCGGTTTGCGATGGGGCTTTCTTTAAGGGGAAGAGGGTTGCGGTTATAGGGGGTGGAGATTCCGCATTCACGGAGGGTCTGTATCTGTTAAACATGGTGGGGGAGCTATATCTTATACACAGGAGGGACGAGTTCAGAGCGCAGAGGTTTTATGTGGAACAGCTCAAGGCTAATCCAAAGGCAAGGATCATAACGAATACGGTGGTTGAGGAGTTCGTAGGAGATAAATTCCTAAGGGGTTTGAGGTTGAGGAACGTAAAAACTGGGGAGGAGAGCTTCCTTGAGGTTGATGGTGCCTTTATATACATAGGATTGAGGCCCGTAAACGATCCGATAAAGGATTATGTGGATCTTGATGAGAATGGGTTCGCTTTGGTTGGGGAAGATACAAAAACTAAAACTCCGGGTTTGTTCGTGGCGGGTGATGGTAGGGTTAAACCTTTGAGGCAGTTGGTGCATGCCCTTGCGGATGGCGCCACCGCAGCCATTATGGCGGACGAATATATAAGGCATCTTGAGAGTGTTGGGGTATAGAAGGGTTTGGCTTATTAGGTACTCTTCGGAGATCTTTACCAAAGGTGAGGGCCTAAAGAGGAATTACATTTTCTTGCTTCAGAAAAACATAGAAGAGGCCTTGCGGAGGGAGGGGAAAGAATATAAGATCTGGAGGGATAGGGATAGGGTTTATATTGAATGCGATGATGATATCTCGGGGATTTTGGGTATGATTTTTGGTATAAGCTCCTTTTCCCCATCTTACCATGTGGAATTTTTGGATTTAGAAGACCTTAAGGGAAAGGTAGCGGGGCTCTTTGGAGGTGAGGTAAAAGGCAAAAAGTTCGCGGTTAGGGCTAAGGTAAGGGATAAAAATATTTCCGTTAGAAGGTTGGAAAGCGAGATAGGGAGCGCCTTATACCCTTTTTCTTCGGGCGTTGATCTTAAAAACCCGGAAATCCAAGTAAATCTTGAGATCAGGGGAAAAGATGTGTTTATATTTACGGAAACCCGTAGGGGGATGAGTGGATTCCCTTCCGGAGCTCAGGGTAAGGCGGTTTCCCTAATATCAGGAGGGTTTGATTCCGCGGTTGCCTCTTGGTTAGGTTTAAAAAGGGGGCTCAAGTTATACTTCCTCCTTTTTGACATAGGCGGGATACAGCATGTAAGAGGGGCATATAGTGTGGTAAAGAAGCTTTATGAACTTTGGATATTCGGATATAAGCCGGAAATTTTTGTCATGAGCGCAACACCCCTATTGAAGGGTTTGACCTTGGTAAAACCAAAATACAGGCTAGTAATCATCAAGAGGTTTATATACAGGTTGGCGGAGATTTTGGCAAAAAATTTGGGGGCTAAGGCGATAATAACAGGAGAATCTTTGGGACAGGTTTCAACCCAAACAATGAGTATGCTTGGAATAATAGAGGAGGCTATAAATATCCCTGTTTTTAGACCCCTGATCTTTATGGATAAGGAGGAGATAATCGGATTGGCAAGAAAAATAGGAACTTACAGTATATCCGAGAGGATACCAGAGTTTTGCGCCATAGCCCCACCCCCTCCACCGAAGCTCAGACTTTCTGATGTAAAAAGGGATGAGGAAAAGGTTTTGAACCTGCTTGAGGAAATCGTAAGCACAACCAAAAAACTTGATATCTCATCCGAAGACGTAATAGAGGACGAACTTTTTATAAGCTTCTTACCTCAAAATGCGGAAGTTATAAACCTTGAAGAGGTTGATCTATACGAATTAATTGATTCGGTTGAAAGCCTTGATAGGGGTAAAACTTACGTTTTCGTTTGTAAAGAGGGGGTCAAAAGTAGGCAAATGGCAAAGCTCCTTAGGGAAAGGGGATTTAGGGCTTTTTATACTACCTTATCCTCATTACTAGGTACTCCCCTATCGCAAGGGCATCAAGATCGGAATTCAGGAGGGTGAATATCGCCTGTTTTGGGCTATATACTATAGGGTATCCGTGAAGGTTGAAGGAGGTATTTAGAACCGCCCCAACCCCTGTCTTTTCCCTGAACCTCTTTATCAGGGAATAGTATTCGGGATTATCCTCCTTAAAAACCACCTGAGGCCTTCCCGTAAAATCCCCCTGATGTAAGGAAGCGGGTAATTCCCTCTGTGCCCTCGGTTTTGCCGGATAAGCCAAGATCATATACCTTTCGCTCTTGCTTCTTGTGGGAACTATGAAGTAATCTTCAAAATCCTCGTCCAAGACGGAGGGTGCGAAGGGCATCCAAAAATCCCTGTGCTTTATCATCCTGTTTATCCTTGAAACTACGTTTAAGCTCCTTGGATCCGCCAAAATGGACCTGTTTCCCAATGCCCTTGCCCCCCATTCCGACTTCCCGTAAAACCTCGCCACAACAAAACCTTCCACCAAAAGATCCGCAACGTACTCGTGTATATCCTTACCAATTTTCTCAATTTTAAACTTTCCCTCATCTATCTCCGACAAAGCTTCTTCTATTTCCTTTTCGGAAAAATCCCTTCCCAAGTATAACGTGCCTATGGGTTCGGGTTTTATCCCGTTTTGGGCGCTTACGTATGCTGCCGCTCCGTATGCTATACTTTCATCACCCGCGGAGGGCATTACAAAAACCCTTTTAAACCTTTCCAAGAACCCATAATTTAACTTGACGTTCATAAACACCCCCCCACCCAAAGCCACCGTATCAAAATCCCCCTTCACATTATCCACCCATTCAAAGACCACATCCTCTAAAACCTTCTGCGCCACGTACCCTATCACATCAAACCTAACCTTATAGAAAACCTTTTGGAAAACCTTAAGGTAATCCCTCTTGTAAACCCCTACTTTGTTTATGATCCTATCCCCCCTAACCTCAAAGAATTTCCTAACCCTCTTGTAAACCTCCTCCCCATATTTGGGTTCCGCATAAGGTGCCAACCCCATAACCTTGTACTCGTGGGATAAGGGTTTTAAACCCAAATATTCCGTTATCCTCGTATAAAACTCCCCCAAGGAATTATAGGCGGAAATCCTACCTTTCAGCTCGAGCTTTAGCCCATCTCCAACATAGTAAGTTCCGCTTATCCCATCGCCCGCCCCATCCAGGGTTAAAACGAGACTCCTTTCAAAGCCAGAACCAAAAAAAGCGGATGAAGCATGCGCCAAATGGTGCTCAACGAAAATTATCTCCCCCTTTATCCCCAGCTCCCTCAACCTCCTTTCTATCTCTTCCCTTCTCCTTGAGATTTTATGCACAAAATTCACTATTGGATCCACGTAAGAATCCCCCTGCAATATGCTTTTAGGGAAGAATTTGTAAAGGCTTTGATATAAGTTCCTCGGGAATTCGGGTTCGTTGAAGTGTTCGGGTAAAAGGGGTGGCGTTAATGTTGCCACCGCAACCTTATCTATCTCGGAAGGTTTTATTCCCGATATTGAGAGAACCTCCCTTATTGCCCCTTCCGGAAATCCCCCCTTCTCCTTCTCGTGCCATATCCTCTCCTCCGAAACCATAGCCTTAAGCTTTCCGTTATCTAAAATGCACGCTGTGGCGGTATGCCCATCGTGTATTCCCAAAATTTTCATCCTATTTCCATTTCCTCCAGTTTCCTCATTATTGACCTGAAAACCTTATAAACCTGCCTCCTTACATCCTCCAATGAACCATAATTTCTTATAACAAAATCCGCATGTTTTAATTTCTCCTCCTGGGGGATTTGAGCCTTTAATATTGCTTTAGCCTTTTCCTCCGGCATTCCCCTCTCCTTCATTCTCCTAATCAGTTCCTCCTCGGGTGCCCAAACGACTACAATAAGGTCAAAGGCGTCCTGAACCCCATACTCGTATATCAGAGCCGCATCAACTATAACTATATTATCCTCAATTTTCTGTATAACCTCTTTTAGCCTTTCCAAAACTAAGGGCCTTATGATCTTCTCAAACTCTTTCTTAAATTCCTCATCAAAGAAAACTTTGTTCCCCAAGACATTCCTATCGACCTCCCCGTTTTTCACCGCCTCCGGGAGCTTTTCTTGAAGGAACTTTATGACCTCCGGATGTTTTAAGACCTCATGGGCTTCCCTGTCCGCATCAACCACCGAAAACCCCATATCCCTTAGTATTTGGGCAACGGTAGTTTTTCCCGATCCCGCGTTACCCGTCAAACCTATCAAAATTTTCATACCGCCAAACTCCTAACAATTTTTAAAATCCTATTTACCACCTCATCAACGCTCAGGTGGGTAGTATCTATGTAAAAGGCATCCTTGGGTCTTATTAGGGGGGCCGAGGATCTACCTTTATCTCTGTTATCCCTTTCACGCACCTCCCTCTTTACCTCCTCGAGGCTTACGTTTAAACCCTTTGACCTCAGATATTCGTACCTTCTTTTTGCTCTTACCTCAAGGCTTGCATCTAAATAGATCTTTATATCCGCGTAAGGTAAAACCACGCTCCCTATATCCCTACCTTCAACCACCGCATCATCCCCCGCTATCCTCCTTTGCACCTCCAAAAGGGCTTCCCTAACTTCCCTTATAGCCGCAATCTTCGAGGCAAGATCCGAGATCTCGGGCTCATCAAGGTACCCGCTTACATCCTCCCCGTTTAAATAAGTCCTTATCTCCCCATTTTTGTATTCCTGGTCTATCTTTAAACCCTCAACGAACCTCCTTAAAGATTCAACATCCTCAAGGCTTACCCCTTCCTTCTTTATTGCGTATGCAACCGCCCTATATATCGCACCCGTACTAACGGCCTTTAAACCCAAAATATCAGCAAGTCTTTTTGTTATAGTGGTTTTTCCAACACCCGAAGGTCCATCTATGGATATAAGCACAAGGTTAGTATTATAAAGTAGAACCTCAAGATGTGAAAACCGCCTTACAATTCCCTCCGTAATGAAAAGGTTTGTAAGTTTGATGTTTTTGTTGTTTTCATGCGCGGATGTAAAGGAGAAAACCGATAAAAGAAAGTTGCCCGACTTTTACTTTGTTGGAAGTGTATATATGATGGGGAACAGGGCGGGATGGGAGGAAATTAAAGCCTTTAAGGTTGGCGACCTTTACGATTTTAACGAAGAGATGTATATAAAGGTTCTGATGTTGGGACTCGTAAAGGAGATGAGGACGGTTTTGAAGGCGGAGATTGACAATTCCGGTGGAATCAAAAAGCTTTTCTACAATTTATCAACCCAGGATCAAAATATAAGTGCGGATGGCATTGTTGAAGGGGGAAAGTTTAAGGTTATTTACAAACCCCAAAGGGGTTCCCCGCAAACCTTTACTTACAACGTTTCCTATCCTGTTTTAACTCCCCAAACCTTCGTCTTCGCCTCCGCAAAAGGACTAATAAAGGAAGGTAAATATCATTACTTTGATCCATCGGTTGCGACGTTTATTGACGCGGAAGTTAAAAGTGAAGGTGATACCTTGTGGATCTTAAATGCTAAGGGGATAGTAGTTAGATCTCATGTAAAGGATGGGAAGTTGATATTGCAAAATCAACCCCTAAAGATGGATATAATTGCGCAAAGTGAGGAGGAAGCTAAGGCTCCCGTTGAACCCTTCAACGTTCTCGCCCTTTACGCGGTTAAACCAAAGGGAAGCTTGGGGGACCCTTCAAGGCTAACATTCCTAAAGGCGAAGATTTACCCAATTAGGGGGGATCTTAACCCCAACTTTGCGAACCAAAGGGTAATATACGCAAACGGGGACACCGCAATAATAACGGTTGAATACCCTAAGGATATTAAGGGGAGCACGGAAGTACCTCCACCCCAGCTTTCATATTACCTACAGCCCACCCAATTCCTTGAGGTTGATGACTCGGAAATTAAAAATCTTGCCCAAAAAATAACAAAGGGAGCAAAAACGGATTTGGATAAGGCAAAGAGGATATTCGAATGGGTTTATAAGAATTTGGAGAAGAGGGGATCCGTCACTATACCCACCGCAAAGCAGGTTCTTAGGGATAGGTATGGGGATTGCAACGAGCATGCCACTTTGTACGCGGCTTTGGCAAGGGCGGCGGGTATCCCAACGGAGATAATGGTGGGGCTTATATTTCAGGGGGATGGTTTCTATTATCATGCTTGGAATGTTTCCTGGATAGGGGGAAGGTGGGTACCCCTTGATCCAGTATACGGTGAGTTTCCCGCAAGGCCTTACAGAATAACCCTACAGCAGGGGAGCCTTGAAAAGCAAGCTAACATAATGTCCGTCATAGGGGATCTAAACATAGAGATCTTGGAAACCAAGGGGGAGTAAAAAATGATCGTACTCTTATTCTCTTTAATTTTGGGGGCTTTGAGCGCATATTCCCTGAAACTTATTCAAGACCCCATATTAACCTCTGTATTTGGAGGACTTGCCATAATGTCCTCGGGTTATATACTTTCAGTTGCGGTTGAGGCCGCCCAGAAGGACGTCTCAAGATCTTTGGCAACCATAGTTTTAGCCCTCCTTGCGGTTTTGCCGGAATATGCGGTGGATATATATCTCGCTTACAAGGGCGCCCAAGATCCCGCTTATATCCAATATGCCTCCGCAAATATGACGGGTGCAAACAGGCTTCTTTTGGGTACCTTCTGGCCTATTACCGTTTTTGTCGCTGTTTTCCTCTCCAAGGGTAAGGATGTAATAGGCCGTTCCGTGATCTTCAAACCCACCCTGAGGCTTGAGATTTTCTTCCTCTTCATCGTCACCCTTTACTCCTTCAAGATCCCAATAATGGGCGAGATCTCCATCCTTGACTCAATTATCCTGATCTCTATTTTCTTATTTTACGCCTATGTTTCCGCAAAATCGCCTGAGAGGGAGGAGGAGTTTGAGGGGGTTGCGGAGGTTATAGTTAAACTTAGGAAGAGCGTTAGGATCCCGATAGTTATATTCCTCTTCGCGTTTGCGGGTTTTGTAATATTTTTATCCGTTAAACCCTTTGTGCATGGGTTAATAGAGACGGGTAAGATGCTCGGAATAAGCGAGTTTTTACTAATACAGTGGGTGGCCCCCTTTGCCTCGGAAATGCCTGAACTCGTTGCGGCAATAATGCTGGCCCTTAAAGGGAAATCTTCCGTCGCCTTGGGGGCTTTAATATCAAGCAAGGTAAATCAATGGTCCCTTTTGATAGGCATGCTCCCTTTGGCTTATTCCTTTGGGCTCTTGAGGTTTTCCGACATGCCCCTAGATATGATCCAGAGGGAGGAGATCTTCCTAACCGCCGCCCAATCCCTCTTTGGAACGATAATCATAGCGAACTTGAAACTTTCCGTTTGGGAGGGATTGTGGCTTTTTTCTATGTTCTTCGCCCAGTTTCTGATCCCTATACCGGAAATAAGGTTTGCCCTTGCGATATTGTACTTGATCTTCTCCCTAATTTTGCTGGTTTTACGTAGGGCAGGACTTCGGCAAATTTTACAATTTGCGAGGAACATATTTGAATAAATGCTTCCCAGCGGTTTTATCACCCTAAGGGTTTTGGACTTTTTGAGGGGTAAGAAGGGTTTTTTCCACTTGGATGTAGATAACCTTAAGGTCCTATATGAGCTTAGAACTTTTGGGGTTTTTGCGGGGAGAGCTGATAAAGTACAATTTTTTGCCTTCAGGGAACCGGCGGTAATTCTCGGCAAAAGAATTCCCCTTAGGAAGCTTGAACTTGAAAGAAATAGTAGAATTCGGCTATCCGATCTTTCCCAGATCCTAGTAAGTTTGGGTTGGGAGAGGGTTGATTTTGCGGAAGAGGTGGGGCAGTTCGCGATAAGGGGTGGCGTACTTGACATGGTATTTGAGAACATATCCCTTAGGTTTGTCCTTGATGGGGATCTAATTGAGGATGTGAAAGAGTTTTCCCCTTATACGCAAATTAGCATTTCAAGATCCGATGGAATTTTTATCCTTTTTCCGGATCCTGAGGGGGAGATGGGGGAGGAAATTCAAATATCGGCGTCTGGGATCTCTTCAAATCCCCCGTTTCTGGGGGACTTTAAGAGGGTGGTGGATTACGCGAGGGAGATGAGGGAAAGGGGTTATAGGGTGGTCTTTTTTGGAAATCCTGTTAGATCCGCGCTTTTTAAGGATACAAAGGTTGAGGTGAGGGCTGGGAACCTTTACGAGGGTTTTGTTGATATTTTGGATAGAACCGTTTATATCGGTGAATGGGAGGTTTTGGGCGCGGAGCCAACATATTCAAAGCTAAAGGTCCAAAAGGTTCCAATAAATACCCCTAGGTACCTTGATATTGGGGACTTTGTGGTGCATGAGGATTACGGCGTAGGGGTTTTCGTGGGTTTGGAAAAGAGGATGGGGACGGAGATGATGGCAATACAGTACAAGGATGGGAAGGTATTCGTCCCCGTTTATAAGTCCCACAAGATAAGCAAGTATGTGGGTCCGGAGGGGTACGAACCCGAGATTTCTTCCCTATATTCAACTTCTTGGAAGGCCGAAAAAATTAAGGCTTTAATGGAAGCTTCCGAAATTGCAAGGGAAATAGTTAAGATTATATTTGAGAGGAAAACGCCGAGGGGGTTCTCCTATCCTCCGGTTGAGGGGGAAAGGGAGTTTTGGGCGACCTTCCCTTACGAGGAAACCGAAGATCAAAAGAGGGCAATAGGGGATGTCTTGAGGGATCTTGAGGGTCCATATGTTATGGATAGGTTGATAGTTGGGGAGGTTTCTTTTGGGAAAACGGAAGTGGCGCTTAGGGCGACTTTTAGGGTTTTATCCCACGGAAGGAGTGTAGTTTGGCTATGCCCCAGCACACTATTGGCGTACCAACACTATTTGAACTTTAAAGAAAGACTTGAAAACTTTGGGATCCCAGTTTATATGGTTTCAAGGTTGAAAAGGGAAATGGGGGATTTGGGGCTCTTTGTGGGAACCCATGCTCTTTTAAACTTAAAGTTGGAAAACTTGGGGCTCGTTATAATAGATGAGGAACAGCATTTTGGAGTTTTGCAAAAGGAGAAATTTAAGAAGTTGAACCCAAAGGTGGATTATCTCTACCTCTCAGCCACCCCGATCCCCAGGACCTTGGGATTAGGTTTGGAGGGATTAATAGATGTTTCGCACATAAGGACGCCCCCTCCCGGAAGGCTCCCAGTTGAAACCTACGTTGAACCCTGGAACGAGGAAAGGGTCAAGGAGGCTATAGAGAAGGAGATAAGTAGGGATGGGCAAGTTTTTTATGTTTATAACAGGATAGAGAAGTTGGGGGAGATATATGAAAATTTGAGGAAACTCTTGCCCGGGATCCCCATGGCGGTCTTGCACGGAAGGATGAAAAAGTCCGAGATGAGGGAGATAATGGATAGGTTCTCCAAAAACCAAATAAAGGTTTTAATATCAACCGCGATAATAGAGGCGGGGTTAGACTTTAGAAATGCTAACACCATAATAATAGACTCGCCGGAGATCCTGGGTTTAGCCCAGATACACCAGCTTAGGGGGAGGGTGGGCAGGTGGAATAGGCAGGCGTACGCGTATCTTTTTTATAGGGATCTAAGAAGCGAAAACGCCAAGAAGAGGCTTGGTTATATTCTTATGTATTCATCAACGGAGGGATACAAGCTTGCGCTTAGGGACCTTGAGATAAGGGGTATGGGGGAAATTTTAGGGGTTAAACAGCACGGGCAGGTTAAAAGGATGGGTTTCAAGCTCTATTTAAAGCTCATAAAGAGGGCGCTTGGGTTCAGGTTTGATTATGAAGAGGAAATTGAGGGAGCTTATATACCGGAGGATTACATAAAAAGCCCCGACAAGAGGGTTGAGTATTACATACGTTTGGCGGAGGCGGAGCTTGAGGAGGAGGTCGAGGCTATATACAACGAGATGGTGGATATTTTCGGCGAACCCCCGCATGAGGTTGAAAGGCTAATAGAATACCATATCAAGAGGGTTAGGGGCTTACTTCCACCTTCTCCACATCAAAGTTTTTCCCTTCCACGCTCAATATAGCGAAGCTCCTCTTAAAGGAAAAGAACGTATCAGTTGCGGAACCCGGATTTAGCATCTTAACCCCATCCACCTCACCATAAAACCACCTGTGGCTATGACCAAAGATTATAAGATCAACCTCCAAGTTCTCCCTCCTGAATTTCTCCCTAACCCTCTTCTCCAGACCTATTGGAGATCCTACCCCATGAAATATCCCCACTCTCAAGTTTTCTATTATCTCAACCCTTATCTCGGGCAATATAGAATAAAGCTCCGGTTCATCCATGTTCCCAACAACCCCAAGGGTGGGCTTAAAGCTCTCAAGTTCCCTAAAAACCCTTAAAGTTGTAAAATCACCCGCGTGGATTATGAGATCTACCTCATCAACCCTTTCGTAAAACTCCTTGGGTAAAAGGCTCGCCCTGTGGGGTATATGCGTGTCGGAAATTACAAGCACCTTCATTTCTTCGTTATAAGTATCGCGGGAATGGGGAAAACGAGGTACCCAAGAATAAATAGAACGGTCGAAAGTACCTTCTCACCCTGCAAGGTCAAATAAAATCCCCCAAGTACGCAAAGGGCGGATAATCCCCAAAATATCCAGTTTATCTTTCCGTATTTCGGTAACCTTCCCAAACGCCCCCGGAGGGACTTGAACCCCCAGCCTGCGGATTAGAAATCCGCCGCTCTATCCTGTTGAGCTACGGGGGCAAAGAAAGTATTATAAAGGCGAAATTTCCACCTTAAAATATCGTATATGGTTGCGATCCTATCCGCTTGGTTTTTAATAAGGGAAGGTGAAGCGGACGCCCTAAATCTTGTAAATAGGGGTGTCCAGATATACGAGTATATTCCGGGATACGGGTACATAGCGAAGGTACCTTACGGACATCCGATACCTCCGGAGCTAAAGATCGCAAAAGAGATATTTGAAGGGAAGCTTGATGAGGCAAAAATTGGATCCCTCGTTGAGATTTTGGTTGTAGGTTTCCCGGATGCGGATAAGAAAGCTTTGGAGCTTGAGATAAGGAAAAGGGGTTATTCCTTTGAGGGCTTTGAGGATGTACCGAGATTTAAAGTCCTCGTGCCCGAAAGTGATGTCCTTTATTTCTCCCAAGAGATGGCCTCTTTACCCTTTGTCGCTAAGGTTGAACCCAACTATAGGAACTACCTTTGGAATAGGAACACGAGATGGTCAATACAAACGCATGTTTTCGGTGATTCTTTAGTTTGGGCTCACGGGATACACGGGGAAGGGGAGATAATTGGGGTTATGGATAGTGGATTGGATTACTACTCCTGTTTCTTCAGGGATAGAGTTGTGGTAACCCCAGGTCCAACTCATAGAAAGGTGGTTAATTACAGACAACTTTCCCCAAGTGCGGACAACTTCGCGACTTGCCCCGACGAACACGGGCATCACGTCGCCGGAACTGCTGCGGGGGATCCCGACACCACGGGGATATTCATAGAATACAGGGGGATGGCGTATAGGGCGAGGATAACCTTTGGGGATGCGGGAGGTCCCAGTTGTGGGAACTGTAACAGCATATGCTATTCCTATTCCCTTTACACCATTTTTAACTGGTTCTATTCCGATGGGGCGAGGATAATAACCAACTCCTGGGGGTCGGCCATAAACGCTTATACAACGGGCGCGTACGATGCGGATAGGTTCATGTGGGATAGGTTGGATGCTTTGGTTCTATTTTCTGCGGGAAATAGAAGCAATGCGGGTAACTTTGAGGATGGGACGGTTGGTTCTCCAGCGGTGGCAAAGAATATAGTCACGGTGGGAGCAACTGGGGCATTTTCCTCCGCCTCAATTCCCCCGGACGAAAATAGGGCTTGGTACTCAAGCCAAGGTCCTACATATGACGGAAGGTTAAAACCCGACGTTATGGCACCTGGGGGTGATAACAGGTTTTCACCCTCCTATATTACATCCGCAAGGAATAGGACGGATATGACCCCATCCTGCGCTGTAGTCGGTTCAGGTTTTATGGGGACTTCTATGGCTACCCCGGCGGTGGCAGGAGCGGCTGCCCTAATAAGGCAGTACTTCAGGGAGGGTTGGTATCCAACCGGAACTCCCATTTCAACAAACGCCTTTAACCCTAAGGGATCTTTGATAAAGGCCATGCTCATAGCAAGCGCGGAAAGGTTGAGGAACGAGGTTGTGCCTCCAAACGGGGCGGTAGGTTGGGGAAGGATAAACCTAAAGAGGGCATTGTTCTTTGACGATATGCCCGAGAAACATCGCCTTTTTGTGGTTGATGATAGCGTCGGCGTACAATCCGGAGCAACAAAAACCTACAACGTAACCGTTGGATGTCCCAGCCAATTTACAACCCCTCACTTTAAAGTCGTCTTAGCTTGGACGGATGCCCCAGGCTCCACGCTCCAAAATGACCTAGATCTTGAAGTAATTGCCCCCAACGGAACCGTCTATAGGGGGAATCAGTTCTCGGGCGGACAGTCCATCCCTAACCCTTCCGGTAGGGATTTCAGGAATAACGTTGAGGTCGTATATGTTGAGAACGCCCAGAGGGGTATTTGGACGGTTA
The DNA here is from genome assembly GCA_049414445.1 of Candidatus Caldipriscus sp. Taxonomy (GTDB): domain Bacteria; phylum Hydrothermota; class Hydrothermia; order LBFQ01; family LBFQ01; genus Caldipriscus. The sequence continues at coordinate 14,038 of JBMSAP010000005.1, forward strand.
GGGTGATAGGTAGAACATTCAACAATCCAAAACCGGGTGGTTATCAGCCCTACAGTCTCGTTGCGGTGGATGGAGGTCCTTGCGGTAACAACGATCCCTTGGGAGTTGAAGATGAGAGGGTGGTTAGGGATGGAGATGTCAAGGTCGGCTTTCCTTACTACGTTAAGGGGAATGTATTGTATTCCCTTGAAAATTTGAAGATCTACGACCCCGCGGGTAAGCTCTTGGGTGAGCTTGATGCGGGTAATGAGATAAAACTAAAGGGAGGTATATACTTTGTAAGTGCCAAGGGTAAGGTGTATAAGGTCGTAATAAGGTGATAGCATTTTTGGTGGGGGAGAGGGGAGGAGGCGTTGGGAGGTTTTTGGATGAGATAGGGGACGATTTTAGGGTTATAGGTATAGAGGAGCTGGAAAGTTTGGAGGATGGTTTTGCGGTGGTTTTTAACGGGTATTTCCCGGATGTCAATGTTGAGAAACTGAAATTCCCTGCTTTCTTTTTCTTTCACGGACTTAGGGCCCTTTCAAGGAGGAAGATCTTAACGGGCTTTGATATAAACCCCATGAACATAATGAAATTGGAAAAATTTAAGGGTTGGGTGAGGAAATTTAGGGGTTGGCTTGCACCGAGCTTTTCAATGGCGTATGCATGTAAGAAATTTTACGGGATAGAACCCTTAGTGGTTCATTTGGGTTTGGATTTTCGTAAGCTAAAAAAAATTGAAAATTCAAAGAGGGAAAGGGCGCTCCTTTGGGTGGGTAGGAGGGCTTGGATAAAGGGACTTGATAGATTTATAAAGCTTGTTGATATGACGGGTTTTGAGGGTTGGGTGGTGGGAGTTGAGGGTATTGATAGGAAAAATTTGAAGTTTTTCGGGCGGGTTGAGGATTTGGCGGGATTTTATTCAAGGGCTTATGCGGTCGTACTATCCTCTTACTTTGAATCCTTTTCAATTACGACCCTTGAGGCTCTTTATTATAAAACCCCCGTTCTAACCTTAAAGAGCTCCGGAGGTCCCTGGGAGATATTGCAAATGTTGGGTCTTTACCATTATGGTTTTGAAAACCTTGAGGATATGGCAAGGGCGATAAAGAGGGGAATAGAGGAAGTTGAGGCAAACCTTGATTACTTTTCCATCGAAAGGGCTAAGGAAAGGTTGAAGCAAGCCCTTAGAACCCTGGTCACCCAAACTGTATAGAACTGCAATTACTTGCAGTCGTCCCCTGACCAGGAAGGGAGGGACTAACCCTTTTCGTTTCGCCACTCCTACCCAATCCCCCAAGAGGATCACCCTCTTTAAGGGAGAGAAATCCCTAAAACTCTCAAGGCAGGAGAAGGCAAGGGCTACGGAAAGAACTTGCCATCTTTTTTGTAGGGACTTTGCCCTACCCCTCACCCGTTCCATCTCACGGTTGACGGGTTCTTGGGTAGCTGGCTCACTCTCCCCGCTGTCCCGCAAATATCTAAGCAACAGCTTTAATTCCTTCCTTAATCTTTTCAACCTACCCTTTAGCTTGTTCCTCTCGTATTCGTTTTTCTCTTCTCTTATCTCCCTCTTAAGTTTAGCGAGCTTATCCTCAATCCTTGCCACCGAGTAAGACAGAAACTCTTTATCTTCTAAAAGCTTTTCATAGTTCTTGGGTATGCGTTCCTTAAAACCAAGCCCCCTCCTCGCTATCACATAAGCGGACGCTACATCCTTGTCTATTCTGTATATGGGTGCATACTTTAGCTTGCCAATAACAGAAGTGTATGCAGGATTGACCTTTATCAACTGAACTCCGTTTCTTTTACACACAACCTATTCTTTATAATTCATAACTATGGAGGTGTGATATGGAAACTGAGAGGGCAATTTACAACACACCGGAGCACAAAGTTGTATTTTTTGAAGAGCTGACGCCCGCCAGTGCGGTGCAGGCAAACCAGGTGCTCATAATCCACAAGGGTGAAGGAATGCTCTTGGACCCCGGAGGTCATAAGGTCTTTACCAAGCTCTTATCGGAGATTTCTCTTTACATTCCACCAAGCCAGATAAAATACATCTTCCTCTCCCATGAGGACCCAGACATAGTTGCAGCACTAAACGGTTGGCTAATGACCACAAAGGCACAGGCATACATGTCTAAACTTTGGGTGAGATTTGTGCCACACTTTGGGCTTGATAGTCAGTTAGAAGATAGGGTTGTTCCCATAGACGACGGTGGGACAAAGATAATCTTGGGTGGAGACTGTGAGCTTTTGATACTCCCTGCCCACTTTCTGCACGCGTCGGGCAACTTTCAGGTCTATGACCCTTGCTCTAAGATCCTGTTCTCTGGAGACCTTGGAGCAAGCCTAGGACAGGATTACTTATTTGTGGAGAACTTTGACGAGCACATAAAGTATATGGAGGGCTTTCACAAAAAATACATGGCAAGCAATAAAGTTCTCAAGTTTTGGGCAAACATGGTCCGTCAGCTGGATATAGAAATGATCGTCCCTCAGCACGGTGCCATATTCAAGGGTAAGGAAATGGTTGAGCGCTTTATAAACTGGATTGAAAACCTACAGGTAGGTGTGGATCTATTAACGCAAGAGAAGTTTAGGATACCGGTGTGATATAATTTCTTTGCCATGATAAAGGTTGAGATCGTAACACCCAAAGGTTTAGCTTTTTCCAAAGAAGTGAATTCGGTAAATATTCCCACCGTAGAGGGAGAGATAGGCGTCTTGGAAAAGCATATGTATCTGATGACACTTCTAAAGCCTGGTCTTGTGTATTTTGACGGAAAGGCAGAGGAGGGCATTGCGGTAACTTACGGCTTTGTGGATGTGACCCCTGAGAAGGTAATCATACTGGCAGAAGAGGCGTACACCGTAGGAGAAATTGATGTAGGAAAAGAAAAGGAAGAGTTTGAAAAATGGGCAAAAAAGCTCGCCACCGCACAAGCAATGGAAGAAATAGGAGAGATAACAAAACAAGTAGAGAGGGCAAGGACGCTCATAGAGTTAGCAGAAAAGTTTGGAAGGTTTTAAGGAGTTTGAGTTTTTCCGAGGAAAGGTAAGGTTTATTCAGCCAAAACAGCATAGGCTTTCTGTAATAGAAATTCTCTTTTTATCAACTCTTAAAGGTATAAAAAAAAATCATGTGGTGGCGGACCTTGGTGCCGGCTTTGGCGCCCTATCCATACCCATAGCCCTCAAGTTTCACTGCAAGGTCCTTGCCGTAGAAAGGGACCCAACCATGCTTTTGCTCTTACGTAAGAATGTTGAAAATAATCACCTTCAGCATCGCGTGGAGATCTTGGAAGCGGATGTTAAGGAAATAGACAAAAAATTAAAACCCCAGAGTGTAAATTGTGTGGTTCTGAATCCACCCTTTTACCCTAAGCAAAGTGCAATGGAAAATAATCCATATCACACAGAAATTTATGGAAAGTTGGAGGATTTTTTGAGGGCAAGTGCTTATATTTTGAAGGATGGAGGTTTTATCAACCTGCTTATTCCCTCTTTTAGACTTTTGGAAGCTTGTAATATTATGGAAAATTTAAACATAAAGCCAGCATATCTGAAGTTTTTTCACTCATTTATAGACAAGCATGCCAAATTGGTTCGCATAGCGGGTGTGAAGAACCTAAATCCTAAGCTTGCAGTTGAAAGTCCATTGATAATAAATCACAAAGAAACTAAATATACACAAGAGGTATGGGAAATTCTGGAGAGGTTTTTGTGATATAATTAACACATTATGAGACTGCCTGAAAAACTGGTGGAACGCATTGCAGATAGGATCATAAAAGAGCTAACAGAGGAGAGAATCATTGAAGCGGAGGACCCTTATGTGTTTAAAAAGAAGATAATCGGTATTTTCAAAAAGGTAGAGGAGGAAGAAAAACTCCTTGACGAGAAAACGAGAGAAATTCTAAGGGAGAAGATGCATCTTTTGGAGGAGGCGAGCTTAGACTACAGAACCGCTTACAGGGCTGTTAGGAGCAGGCTTGCAGAAGAGATGAACATAAACATAAACAAGAGGGAGAGAATGAACCAAATAGCAGGGATGATAAGGGATTTAATATTAGAGGACGACACGGTGGAAATATACGAGGAGCCTCATATTATAAGATCTCGGATAAGGGCTATCCTGATGGAAGCCCTCAGAGAAGAGGAAGAAATAGACAGGGAGGTAAGGGAAAGAATAAGGTCTTACTCAAGGAGAATCGTGGAAGGGACGCCCGAGTGGAACCATCTATACAGAAGAATATACGAAGACGCCCTAAAAAGAAGAGGGCTCCTTTAAGGCAGATAGGCTATCGGGTTCTGACGCACACCGTATCTTATCACCTCGTAATGCAAGTGAGGACCAAAGGACCTTCCAGTATTACCCACTCTGCCTATTATCTGTGCCTTTACCACCCTGTCCCCATAGCTAACGGATATGTTTGAAAGGTGGGCGTACAACGTAGCAAAACCATAACCATGGTAGATTATGACAGTGTATCCATATCCCCTTATCCAGCCCGCATACACTACCCTACCGTCTGCAGCCGCACTAACCGGTGTGCCATAAGGCGCAGATATGTCTATACCTGTGTGAAACTCCCTACGCCTACCCACAACACGCCAACCATAATCGGAGGTTATAACCCCCACCACGGGCCATATGTCCGGCTTGACCATATCAACAGTTTTGATGTTTGCCAACTCCCTAAAGGCTTCTTCCACAGACATTTCTCTTCTTATAAGTTCATCCACCCTTTCTGTGTCCAGTTCCTTTAAAGGGTCAGAGTAAATTTCCAAAGGTTCTACGTTAGATTTCCCAAGACCACCCACACCCAGCTTTGTTAAGGAGGTATTTCCAACCATTGAAAAGCTTAGCATAAGTAGAAAAATAACTTTTTTCATAACAACTCCCCCTTTGCAAAAAGTATAACTAAAAGGAGCCTATCAGTCAAGGGTACTTTTCAGCATGTCCTCCAGAATCTCGTTTATAGACTTGTAGATTTTCTCACTCAATCGCAGTCTTTCTAACCTATCAAGGGAACTTTCTTGATCAATTCTTTCTATTATGCTTGCAAAATTTGAATCTTCTACCTTTCTATATATTCCCATAACCTTTATCAGACTAAGCTTTAGCTTTATATCAAACACTTTGTGATTTTTTACGTCCAAAAGCAGAAAATTTTGTAAGAGTTTAAAAATAGAACTATCGTAATAAGCTACCCACCTTAGTATGGTCTGAAGGACCTTGGACATCCACAAAAACCGGTCGTAGCTCTTTAGGGCTAGGTAAGAGTAAAGCTTTGCAGACACAAGATCGTTCAGGATAAGAAGGTCTCCCGATTGGTGATAATCTATGGTCAGCAAGTTAAAAGGTTCAAAAAAACCGCAGTAAGACTCCTCTGGATGGAAGCCCTTCCTTACGAAGATCTTGCACCTTCCGACAGTTCCATAAGCGTAAGCCAGCAGATCCCACTCTCCCACAAGAAATTTTTTTATAACTATTACCTCTGCCTTTGCGGACACAAAAGAATTATACTGTGTTTGGTTTGGATATAATGATAAGATGAACTACCGTTTGTTTTACGCTTGGTCGGAATTTGTAGAAAGAGTACGCCAATTCTTCCGTTCAAAGGGATACATTGAGGTTTCCACGCCCATTTTGCAAAGCTATCCCAATACAGACCCTAATATAGAGCCTCTCAAGATAAACCTTACCTTAAAAGGTCAAACAAAAAGCTACTGGCTACATACCTCTCCAGAGCACACTATGAAAAAATTGCTGGCGAGCTTCCCTCAAGATATGTTTCAGATAACAAAGGTGTTTAGAAACGGAGAGTATGGAAGGTTGCACAGACCTGAATTTACCATGTTAGAGTTTTACAAAATTGGGACAGACTACAGAGGACTCATAGAGGAATTGAAGGAGCTTTTATCTCTCTTTGGCTTTGAAAACTTTCAGGTTTTAGAACTGGAAAAAGCTTTTGAAGAATATTTGGGCATAGTTTTATCTGAGGAGGAGGAGATATTAAAAAACAACCTAATGGCTTATGGCTATGATTTTGACGACAAGGAAGACTGGGAGACCCTCTTTTACAGGCTCTATGTGGAGTTGGAAAGGCGTTTAGCTTCCGAAAAGCCCACCTTTTTAATAAAGTTCCCTTCAAGGCTTGCCATGTATGGGGTAGTGAAGGATGGTTATGCGGAGAGGTTTGAGCTTTACATAAAAGGTATAGAAATAGCTAACGGCTGGACGGAAGAAAGAGACCCTCAAAAGATAAGGGAAAGGATGAAAGAATGGATCAAAGATAGAGACCTTCCTATAGATGAAGAGCTTTTGCAGGCTTTACCAAAGATTCCTGAGTTTTCTGGTTGTTCTGTAGGCTTAGAAAGGCTTTTTATGGCGGTTTATAATATAGAAAGTTTAGACCAGATACCATGGATTTTTAAGGAGGAAGGTTTATGAACAACTTGAAGGAAGCCCTCGGTATTTTACTGAAAGAACAGTATGCACCATATTTCGTTTCCAGCTTGTACTTGCGCCTTGCCCCAGAGGATAGAACAGACAGGAAGTATCTAAGGGTTTTTAAAGACATGGTAAAAGCCCAAAAGGAAAGCTTGGAACTTAGAGGTTTGGGGAGGGATATGATTAATTCCGCGGTAGAAGATTTTGAAAGAATGGAGGAATTTTTAAGCAAGCCGGAAAACCTGGAGAGCTGTAGAGGTATTGCCCTGTTTTCCTGCAGTGCAAAGAAGATATTCGTTCCTATAAAGCTACCCTATACATACAGAAACAGGCTTATGGTAGCTCCCGATCCTTTGGTAAGGGAAATCGCCGCTATAGATGAAGAGCTGGGGATTATTGGTGTGCTTTTGGTTGACAGGAAGCACGTGAGGTTTTTCCTAATGGATTTTGAAGGTATCGTAGAAGTTTATGACTTTTTGGAACCCTTGGCAACTAGGGCTCACAAGTTCCATAGCAGTGGAGCATCTCTAAAGGGTGCACAGGGAACATTCAGGTACTCTATGCCCTCACGAGCTTCCGCACCCAATATGGTTCAGCACGCAATGGGTGAGTACAGATTTCACATGAGGATCCAGGAGGAAAAACACCGGCTTTTCAAAATAGCCAACGATGCACTGATGGAAGCTTGGAAGGAAAACAAGTTTAACAAGCTTGTTATAGGCAGTATAAGAGAGGATATAACAGAGATAGAAAACCATCTTCATCCTTATCTACTCAATATGTTAGTGGGCTATGTGAGAATTAATCCTTCGGAGGCGACTGAGCATACCGTAAGAAATGCGGTCTTGGAACTTTTGTGGCAAAAAGACAGAGAGCAGGAGGAAGAGCTTGTAAATACACTATTGGACCTTGAGGGTAAAGGGCTTGCGGTAGAAGGCTTGTCTAAGGTCTTAGAACAGTTATACATGGGCAATGTGAAGACCCTTTTAGTAGCAGAGAATTTTGAAAGGTCTGGCTACTTCTGTCCGGTCTCCAATATTCCCGTATTGGAGCCTAAGTGCCCTACAGAAGAAGAACCCTATCCCATTGAGGATATAGTGGATGAGGTTATAGAGTTTGCCTTGGAAGAGAGGGCTGTTGTGGAGATAATAGTCAGGGAGGACCTTCAGAAGAAATTTGATGGCGTGGGAGCCCTTCTGAGGTGGAAGATATAAACTTTCCTATATGATAGAAAGGGTAATTGTTTTTATAGATGGTTCAAATATCTTTCACGCCATAAGGTCCTTGAACATAAGGATAGATTACAGTAAGTTAGTGAACTTTCTGGTAGAAGACAGGAGGCTCATTAGGGCTTACTTTTATGGCGCGGTACCTCAAGAGAGGGATCTAAAGAAAAACTCCCCAGAATGGGAGAGCTTTCTCAGACAAAGGCGTTTTTTAGAAGAGTTAGCCTTGCAGGGCATAAAGGTAAAAACCGCTAACCTGAGAAGGCTCCCGAGTGGAGAGTTTTTTGAAAAGGAAGTGGATATTATGTTAGCTACAGATATGCTGAGTTTGGCATACAAAAACGCCTACGATACCGCCGTACTGGTAACGGGCGACAGCGATTTTTCCTACACGGTGGAGGAAATTCAGAGCTTGGGCAAGAGGGTAGAAAATGCCTCCTTTAAAAGCACAAGTTCCCACCTTCTCAGAAAGGTTTGCGACCGATTTACCCTTTTGGATGACTACATTGACAGGTTCATAGTGGAAGAGAGGGTTGAGGTAAGTCAGGAGGTTAGCTTTTGGGAGAAGGTCCTTAGGCTATGGAAAAGGTAGTTTCCCTCAAGGTAAATTCTAAATGCCTGAAGGATCTTCCCTGTTATGAAGGGCTAAAAGAGGAGCATGCCATAACAGTGGGTGTATTTGACGGCGTCCATCTTGGGCATCAGTCCCTTTTAAAGAAGCTGATAGAAAGTGCCCAAAGAAGAGGACTAAAGGGCTGTGTTCTGAGCTTTTACCCACATCCCTCAAAGGTTCTCTCTCCAGGACAGCAACCCTGCGAGCTTACAGACCCCTTAGAGAGGGCTGAAAGAATATTAAGGCTTGGCATAGACAGGGTGGTTTTTATAAACTTTGACAGAGAATTTTCCCGCATCAGGGCGGAGGATTTTTTAAAGCATGTGCTTTTTGAAAGGCTAAGGTGTAGGTATCTTCTCGTAGGATATGACTGGAGGTTTGGCTACAGAAGGGAAGGAGAGGTGGAGTTGGCAAAGGAAATGGGGCAAAGGCTCGGCTTTGAAGTGGAAACTGCAGAACCCTTTTACAAAAATGAGCACATAATAAGTAGCACATACATAAGGAGGCTTTTGCACAGCGGAAGATTGGAGGAAGCCAATGAATATCTTGGAGAAAATTACTGGGTAAAGAGAAAAGTAGTCAAAGGTTCTGGTAGGGGCAGTTCCCTTGGCTACCCTACCGCCAACTTGGGACCTTCGGAAAATCTGTGTTTAAAGGAGGGTGTTTATGCGGTCAGGGTGAATGGGCAGTTTTTGGGAGTAGCCAACTACGGCTTTAGACCCACCTTTGACGGAAAAACAAAGGTTTTAGAAGTTCATATATTGGACTTTGAGGGAAACCTTCGCGGAGAAAGGCTGAAAGTGGAATTTTTGAGCTTTTTAAGAGAAGAAAAAAAGTTCTCCTCCAAGGATGAGCTAATAAAGCAGATAGAAAGGGACATAGCCACAGTGAAGGAAAAATTCGGGCGTTAAACTATTTTTTGTGATGTCCTCTAAAAGAAAAGCAATCCTTGAAAGATACGTATGGGACAGGACGCAGGGTGAAGAAGAGCTTCTCATAAGGGCGATGATGCTTCACAACTGAGGTTAGCAATGAGGAGTTTAACCGATATGCAGAAGGAAACTTTAGGTTTGGTCTCAGGAAGTTCATTGGTTAGGGGCTCTACCAATGCAATGGAGTTTTTTTGAATTAACCTACTGTAGAAGGTAGCTTCCGTAAACAATCTCTCCGTTCTTCAAAAGAAAGAAAGATTTTTCCATCTTGTCCTTTATTCCCTTCTTGTTTTCCAAAAAGTCAAGCAATGTTTTTGGCTCTCCGTGGGCCCTCAGCATGTACTCCCTCTCTTCACCATTGTCAAAGATGATCTTTACGGGTAGGCAGTAGAACTTGGAGTATTCCCCCTCGTTGCAGCGGTGGATCTCTCCAATTACCTCAATGGAGACGCTCCTTGCCACTATATCCTCTTGCTTGAGCATCTGTAGAAATTATAAACAATCTGCCAGATAATCTGCAAGGTGCATAACTTTTTGGTTGGTTTTGTTTGCCTTTGTGCCATCTCTGAGGTTCAGCACACAGCCTGGACAAGAGGTAAGCACCACCTCTGCGCCTGTCTTTTTTAAGTCTTCAATCTTCTCCTGTTGTATGCTTTTGGATAGCTTAGGGTTTGTTATGGAAAAGAGCCCCGCAAAGCCACAGCAGGATTTGTCCTTTTCACCCTTTATCAGTTGGTCGCCCTCTACCCTTTTTAGCAAGCCATAAAAGATTTTGTCGCTTACCTTCATGGCGCTGTAAGAGTGGCAGGGCACATGAAAGGTGGTTTTTGTCCCTTTACCTTTAAAGGTTAGGTTGCTTTCAAAAAGTAGCTCCGCAAAGTCATAGACTTTTTTCTTCAGACCATAGTCCTCTTGGAGGGTACCACCGCATGTAGGACAGGCTACCACCACCGCATCAAACTGGTATTTTTCCATTTCCTTCAGGTTGTGTTCCTTCAATCTTTCAAAGGCTTCCTTGTCGCCCGAGTAGTAATGTGGAGCACCACAGCACTTAATATCCTCTGGCACCACCACCGTCCAGCCTGCCCTGTTCATAAGCTTTATAACGTTCTCCCCTGTCCTTGAGTAAAAGGCGTCTATCATACAGCCCGTAAAGAACAAAAGCACACCCTTTTCCTGTTCAGCCTTAAAGGTCTTTCCCCTCAGGCTAAAGGCTTTCCCGTCCGGCTTTGGCATAAACTTTACCGCACCGGT
>JBMSAP010000006.1:0-18548 GCA_049414445.1 Candidatus Caldipriscus sp.
AATAGGGGCGGGGAATGTGGGGGGTGAAGCGGCGAAATACCTCGCAAATAGAGGTTTAGCGGAGATAGTCCTTATAGATATAGTGGAGGGTATAGCAAAGGGTAAGGCCCTTGACACCCTTCACTCGGGCCCCATAGAGAACTCATCAATTTCAATAATTGGAGGTTCCGATTACTCCTTAATAGAGAACAGCGATGTTGTGATAATCACCGCGGGAAAGCCGAGAAAGCCCGGGATGTCAAGGGAAGAACTTTTAAAGGTAAATTTTGATATAGTTAGTGGAATATCGGAAAATGTGAAGAAGTACGCCCCCAACTCCGTCGTTATAGTGGTTTCAAATCCCCTTGATGCCATGGTTTATACCGCGTATAGGGTCACGGGGTTCCCGAGGGAGAGGGTTATAGGTATGGCTGGACTTTTGGATTCCGCCAGATTTGCCGCATTCATAGCTCAAGAATTGGGGGTATCCACCGCGGATGTGAGGGCTATGGTTCTGGGGACGCACGGGGATCTCATGGTTCCTATGGTTAGGTTCGCAACAGTTAGCGGAATACCCGCAAAGGACCTTATTCCAGAGGATAGGATGAAGGAAATAGTTAATAGGACGAAGTACGCGGGAGGGGAGATAGTTCAGCTTATGGGGACCAGCGCCTGGTTTGCTCCCGGCGATGCGGCGGCTTTTATGGCGGAGGCGGTTCTCCTTGATACAAACAGGGTTTTATCCGCATCGGTATATCTGAAAGGTGAGTATGGGATAGATGGGGTGTTTGTGGGTGTCCCGGTGGTTTTGGGTAAAGGTGGAGTTAAGAGGATAATTGAGCTAAAGCTTACGGAGGATGAAATGGAGGAGCTTAGAAAGAGCGCGGAGCATATAAGGAAATTGCAGGAAGAAGTTGATGCTTTATTAAAAGGAGGTGGGATATGATGTTGCTTATGGGCTTTATAGATATTGCGGATATTTGGGCGAGGCCCGGAGTTAAGAGGGGGAACTCCGCGGTCTACATGGTTATAAGGAACAACGATACCCTACCCGACACCCTATACAACGCGGAATCCGACATAGCCAAAAAAGTGGAGATACATATGACGATGAAGCACAAGGGTGGTAGGATGGGCATGCACAAGGTGGATTACATAGTCATTCCACCAGAAGGCGAGTTCAAACTTGAACCAGGCGGATACCACATAATGCTTATAAACCTCAACAAGCCCTTGAGGGGAGGAAACAGAATAAACCTTACCCTATATTTCAAGCGTGCGGGTAAGATAGAAATAACCGCGGAGGTGAAGTGAAAAGATTTTTAATTCTTCTGCTTTTCCTTTCGTGCGGGAAAGGGATAAATAGGGCGAAGGATTTTCCATTTAACAAAGGTTATGTTCTTGTGGATCACAACGGTAATAAGAGGAGCCTCCGGGAGTTGCAGGGTAGTGTTCTGGTTGTTGGGTACATATACACCCATTGCCCCGACATCTGCCCCCTAATAACGGACAATATGAGGAAAATATACCATCTTGCGGCAAAGGAGGGGATTTTAAACAAGGGTGTTCTTTTCTTGAGCATCACCTTTGACCCTAAAAGGGATAAACCGGAGGTCTTGAGGGATTATATGAAGGTTTATGAGATAGATACCGCAAGCGCTTGGCTGTTTTTAACCGGAGAAGAGAAAACCATAGACTCCCTTATGAAGGATCTGGATATTTTGGTTGATTTTGGACCTATGCAGATAAGCGAAAGTGGGGATACGACATATTTTATCACCCATACCGATAGGATACATGTGGTAGGTAGGGATGGTAAGATCAAGGCTTACTTCAAGGGGAGCGAGGCAAAAGCGGAGGAGGTTTTTGAGAGGATAAAGGGGGAAATTTAGTTCGGCCTTAAAATACACGGTGGAGGGTTGCGCCGAATTGGTAAGGCAGCGGATTTGAAATCCGCCGGGGCTTAGGCCCCTTGGGGGTTCGAGTCCCCCACCCTCCGCTTTCATGATATTTGATTTCGGCTCGGAAAGTGGGGGTATATTGGTTTTTGGGGAAAATGAGAATCTTGATGAGATCTCTTTAAATATCTCCACATTTTCCGCATTAACCGTTGAAAGGTTGGAAATTCCCGAAGATTATAATTCATTCGTTGATCTGGTTGAGGGGAAAAATCCCAAGTTTATATTGGGGGACAATAAGAGCTACCCTTTGCTTTTGAGGTACGCGCAGGAGAGGGGGATCACCTTGGTATTTAAACCCGCAAGGGTTGAATATGATATTTCAAGCGGTGGGGTTTTAGCAAAATTTAGGGTGAAGGAAAACCTCCTCGCGGTTTTCTCAATAAATGCTCCAACCATCGCCATCGCAATATAGGGAATTTATCCGGCTTGTAATTTCCGGCGATTTTGAAAGGGCGAAAGAATTGATCCCCAAACTTGAAAGGAGAAAACTTTTAAGATGGATAAGGTTCCATATGCTGGGATCTTACCTGTTCGATAAATTTCCCGAAATTTTGGAGCTTGAACTTGATAGGGCGCAAACCCTATTATTTCACAAAATTTTGGACGAGATGTTGAATATACTCGTCGATTCCCCGGTGGAAGTCTCAGTTTTTAAGGGTGGGCATATAAGGGAGCTTTACCCAAATAGGTACTGGAGGATGGTTTCGGATTTGGACGTTTATGTTAGGAGTAGGGATATAAAGGAGCTTGATAGGTTTTTAGCTTCAAGGGGGTTTAAAGGTAGGGGGGAAGTGAATTTTCAATATAGGTACGAATATAAGGGGGTGCCATTGGAGGTTCATACAAGGTTTGCAAGGAAATTATTTCCAAATTTGATAAGCGAAAACGTGGTTTTTGAAAACTCGGTAAGGTTCAGGGGTGCTGTCCTTTTCCCAAGTCCCGATTTGGAGATCACCATATTTTATTTTCACGCGTATAAGAGCGCGTATACGAGCGGTTTTAGGGCTATATGGTGGCTTGATGAGAGGTTTTTAACTTTAAACGGGGCAAAACCCTTGAACCTTTCAAAGATAAATAGGTGCATAAAATGGTTCAGGTCCTATAAATTTAGCCAAATTAACGATAGGGAGGGGAACGAGTTTTATTGGTCCATTGTGGGGATCCTTCACGCCCTTAGATTATGGTTATAAATTCCAATTCAATCGCCCTCCTCAAAACCTCCTCCCATCCCATCTCCTCCAAAACCGTATACCTGTGAGGCCTAGTTTGCGATGCTATTGAAAAAACCCTCTCCGCAAAACTTCTGCTCATCTTTATACTCTCCGGAAATCCCAAATTCAGAAGATAATTCCTCACCTCTTCCCAATCCTCGTACCCATTCAAGTTCAAAAATAGGGGGGTAAAGAAACCCACCTGTATTCCGTGTTTCTCACCAAAGTTCAAAATATCCAGCGCATGGCTTATCTTGTGCTCGGGCCCACTTGCGGGCCTTGAGGATCCAGCTATTTCCATAGCCCACCCGCTTAAGATCAGACCCCAAGCCAGATCTTCGGGGTTTTTAAATGGGTTAGATTCAAGCATGGATAAGGCGGAGGATTTTGAAATTAGGGATGCTAAAAAGCTATAAGGCTCCGTGGATTTTTCTTTGAAATTATCCCAATCCAAAGATGCGGAGAGGTTTGATATGAGGTCCCCCGTTCCTGCCAAAAAGCTCCATGTAGGTGCAGAAGAAATTATTTCAAGATCCACTATTACACCCATAGGTAAGCTCAAAAATTCGCTCTTATAACCCCTAACCCCAACGGGCGAAGCTATCCCATCGCTTGAAAGTAAGGTGGGTATAGAGATAAAAGGTATGTTTAGTTTTTTTGCGAGGAATTTCCCACTATCTATCACAGAACCTCCGCCGATGGAAACCACACAGGAAATCTCCTTCTTAGGTTTTCCAATTAGCCCCTTTATCCTCTCCCCGTATTCCCTTGAAAACCTATTCCCATGAATAACCAAAACCCTACCCCTACCGAAAACATCCCTTATACGATAACCCCACTCCTCTAAAATCCCATACCCAACATCCAGGAAATTATAGAATTTCACACCCTTTTGAACATCCTCCGCAGGCCTAACCTTAGAACCATCCAAAAAGCCTCCCATATTATCCCCTTATTCAACTTGGATTTCCCCGCCCTCCTTTCAACGAATATTATCGGTATCTCACAAACCTTAAACCCCTTAAACCACAAATTGAAATGAAGCTCTATTTGGAAGGCGTACCCATCGGATTTTATCCCATCAAGGTTTATCACCCTCAGACATTCGGCTTTTATAGCCTTGAAACCCGATGTTAGATCCCTGATATTTACCCCCGTTATTACCCTAGCGTAAAGGTTCGCAAAGTACGAGAGGAGGAGCCTTGATATAGGCCAATTTACCACGCTTACGCCCTTTACGTACCTTGAGCCTATCACCGCATCGCAATTTTCCAAATTCTCGACCAACCTTTTGATATCCTTGGGATCATGCGAGAAGTCCGCATCCATCTCCACAACAACATCGAATTTTCTATCCAGCGCCCACTTGAACCCGGTTATGTATGCGGATCCTAAACCCATCTTTTTAGGCCTTTCTATGAGGTGCACCTTTGGATCCCTTTCCATTATAGTTTTTACTATATTTGCGGTTCCATCCGGGGAATTGTCGTCTATTATGAGTATCTCCGGGTCTATATCAAGGTTCCTAACTTCTCTAATTAAAGCCGCTATATTTTCCGCCTCGTTGTAGGTTGGAACTATTACGAGGACCCTCACTTGTACTTGTAAAAGCCCTCACCGGTTTTCCTACCAAGCTTCCCCGCCTCAACCATCTTGACGAGCAAGGGGCAAGGCCTATATTTGGGATCCCTTAGGTCATTGTAAAGGACCAATAGGATGTGGAGGCATACGTCAAGCCCTATGAAATCCGCGAGCTGTAGCGGTCCCATAGGGTGATTCATACCAAGTTTCATAACCGTATCTATCGCCTCCTTATCCGCTATTCCTTCGTAAAGAGCCCATATCGCCTCGTTTATCATAGGCATTAGAACCCTGTTTGATACGAAGCCTGGGTAATCTTTTACTTCAACGGGGACTTTGTCAAGTTTTTTCGCAAGCTCTATAACGGTGTTTGCGGTCTCGTCGGACGTGGAAAAGCCCCTAACAACCTCTACGAGCTTCATAACGGGAACGGGATTGAAAAAGTGCATACCCGCGAAAAGTTCGGGCTTACCGGTATAGTTCGCAAGCCTTGTTATGGAAATTGAAGAGGTGTTGGAGGTTATAATAACCTCGGGCCTCACGATCCTTGAAACTTCAGTTAATACTTCCCTCTTTACGTTTTCATCTTCGAATACCGCCTCAACTATGAAATCCACATCCGAGAGAAATTCTAAATCCGTTGATGTACTTATCCTTTGCAATATCGAGTCTATATCCCCCTCCGATATTACCCCCTTTTTTGCTTGCCTCTGGAGGTTAGTTTTTATGGTCTCAAGGGCTTTGGAAAGTTGCCCCTGGCTTTTATCTATGAGTTTTACTGAGTATCCGAACTGGGCGAATACGTGGGCTATTCCGTTCCCCATGGTGCCCGCCCCTATTACTCCGACCTTCCTTATATCTTCCACCTTCATACTCGGATATTTTACCCCTGAAAAATTATCCAACGTTAAAATACACGCTATGTTCCCTTTTTACCCTTACCTTGCGGTTGAAAAGGTGGAGTTTTCGCGGGGCATTTCTTTGAAAACTGGCGTTGAGATGATCGGGAACTTTTGGTACTATTCAATACCCGCATACGACCAGTACGGCTTTGCGGGATACACCCAAACGGATTTCGGCCAAAACCTCAATTTATACATAACCTCCTCTTACCTCTCTTATTCCAACCTTAAGGTCGCATTTTCCGTATTTTACAATTCCATAAAGAGAAACGAGCTTAGAGTCTATGACCTGAACTTGTATGAAAACGTATCCAGCTATGGGGTCTCCTTAGGATATAAAGCTTTGAAGTTTTTATCTTTGGGAATAGGTGGGAAGGTGAAGGGCGAAGGCAGACTTCTAAGTTTTGAGTTCCTTTTAAGGGATGGATACAGGATGTACGGGGGAGGGGAAATTTCCATAGGGACAGATAAGAGAACGGAGTATTACCTTTTTTCTTCCTTTGCCCTGATGGATGAGAGGTTTTCGGAACTGAAGGCTTACCTTACAAATTCGTATAAAACCCTTGGATTTTTGAGGTATGAAAGTTTTATAACGAAGTTCTTGAAGGTGAAGCTGGGTGCTGGGGCACTTTACGAGGAAAACATATATAAGCCGGTTTTCTCTTTGGGTCAAGAGATGAGGATGGGGAATTACATTATGGGGATAGACGCTAACGTAAAACCTTCAAGTTATAAAGGGAACGGTTATAAGGTGGATTGGAACGAGTTCCTATTCTCAATATGGATAAAGCTCTGACGCATATTCCCGTGATGTTGGAGGAGGCACTTTGGTTCTTGGATCTAAAGGAGGATATTTTTGTTTTGGATGCCACCTTCGGTATGGGGGGACATGGTTTTCAGATAGCGGAGAGGATAAAGCCGGGTTTGTTAATAGGTTTGGAAAAGGACCCTTTCACTTATTCCTTGGTTTCCCAGAAAATCCCACTTTTTTCCAACATCAGACTTTTTAACTTGGGATACGAGAAACTTGATATTGCGATGCTCAGGCTTGGATTAAGTTACTTTGATAGGGCGTTCTTTGATCTGGGTATATCATCCGTATCCCTTGAGAACGGTAGGGGGTTTTCGTATAAGAAGGACGAGGTTTTGGATCTGAGGTTTGACCCGAGGGAGGGAAAACCAGCTTACGAGCTTATCAAAGGGATGGATGAGAAAGAGCTTGAAAGGATATTGAGGATTTATGGGGAGGAAAGGAAGGCGAGGATAATAGCGAAAAAAATAAAGGCTATCTCAAGGAAGGTGGATGTTTTGAGGACAACCCATATAGCCAATATTGTGGACTCCCTTTATCACCCAAAGATGAGGGATAGGGCGAAGGCGAGGGTTTGGCAGGGTTTAAGAATTTATACCAATAAAGAGCTTGAGAACCTTAGAAGAGGTTTGGCTTTAGCGCTTAGGTACCTGAGTGTTGGTGGTAGGCTCGTGGTCGTAACCTTCCATTCCCTTGAAGATAGGATGGTAAAGAGCTTAAAGCTTTACGATTTTGTTGAGGACGTCACCGGAAAACCTATAACCCCATCCGAAGAGGAAATAAGGAGGAATCCGAGGAGCAGATCCGCAAAGATGAGGGTTTTTGTGAAGGTGGGTGAAGTGAATCATCATTCTTTACTGAGGGATAGAAGGTTTGCCAACCCATTTAAGGTAAGGTGAAAAGTTTCATCTTCCATCTTATAGTCATATCCCTCCTTTTGCTTATAAGCGCTATTATGAATTCTTACAGTTTAACTGTGCTTTCAAGGGAAATAATGGAGAAAAAAAGGGAACTTAGGAGGGTGTCTTGGATTGAGGATAGCTTGAAATTTTTGAGGTTTTACGAGGCTTACAGGTAAAATTCCCTAAATATCCTGAAAATCAAATAAAATCCCGTAAGGGATAAGAGGAGGCTATCCACCCTATCAAAAAGCCCACCATGCCCGGGCATAATTTTCCCCGAATCCTTTAGCCCCTTTTCCCTTTTTAAGGCGGATTCCAAAAGGTCCCCAACTTGTGCCAAAACCCCAATATACAAACCTGTCAGAGAAAAACCTAGAACCTTATTTGGATCCCAAAGGAAATAACCCAATATACCGCCAACTATTGTACTCGTTAATATCCCCCCTATTAAACCCTCAAGGGTCTTTCCCGGGCTTATGTTCGTAAATATCCTTCTCCTTCCGAGGAACTTTCCCGAGAGGTAAGCTCCCGTGTCAAACATCCAATTCGTAAAAAGAACGAAAAAGGCGAGCTTTAAGGAAACCTCCCTTATATCCACCAAAACCGTAGCGGGAATAAGGATGAAAACCACAACCGCAAGGATAGTTAAAGCCTCCTTAGCGCTAAAACCCATAATGTAGTTTATCACCCCAAATATGGAAAGGAAAAGGAGGGAAACTATTACTTCCCCCTTCCAGAAGGATATGGATATGGTTAAGATTCCAAAGAGGAAGGCGTAAGGGTTGAACCTGTTTGAGATAATGCGATAAATTTCGTAATATAATATGAGCAGGGCTAAAAAAACCACAAGTTTAAAATATATTCCGCCTGCAAAAAAAGCCAAGGCAAAAGGGGGAAGAAGGAGCAAAACCCCGATGATCCGCTTTAAAAGGTCATATAACCTTTCCAAACTTCCTTACCCTCTTTGAGTAATCTTCAATGGCTTTTAAAAATTCCTCCTCACGGAAATCGGGCCAAAGAACATCCGTTATATAAAGCTCAGCGTAGGCGGTGTGCCAGAGGAGAAAGTTGGAGATCCTATACTCCCCAGCGGTCCTTATCAATAGATCCACATCTGGAAGTTCGGGATCGTAAAGGAAATTCCTAAATTTTTCCTCGTCTACCTCCTTAATCCCCAATCTCAATATGGTATTCACCGCATCCACGATCTCTTGCCTTCCTCCGTAAGATAGGGCCAAATAAAGGTTTAAATCTCTGTTGTCTTTCGTTTTTTCAACAGCATAATTCAAAGCTTCCAAAACCTCCTTACCCAAGTTTCTAAGCCTCCCTATAACTCTAATCCTTACCCCTTGTCTTTTTAATTCATCAACCTCCTTTATTAACAGGGTTTTCAAGAGTTGCATCAAATAAGATACCTCTTCCTTTGGCCTTTGCCAATTTTCCGAAGAGAAGGTATATAAAGTTAAATACTTTATTCCCAGTTTCCTCGCAATCCTTATCACCGACCTTACGGATTCCACCCCAACCTTATGACCCATAACCCTGGGAAGTCCCCGTTTCCTCGCCCACCTCCCATTCCCATCCATTATGATCCCCACGTGTAAAGGGATATTATCCTTCAAGGATCTCCTTCTCCTTATCTTTAAACGCTTTCTCCACCTCCTCGTTGTACTTATCCGTTATTTTCTGTATCTGCTCCTCACCCCTCCTCCTATCATCCTCCGTTATCTCCTTGTTTTTCTCCATCTTCCTGATCTTCTCTATGAATTCCCTCCTTATGTTTCTTATGTGTACCTTTGTTTCTTCTGCCATCTGTTTTGCGAGCTTAACGAGCTCCTTCCTCCTCTCTTCCGAAAGGGGAGGGATCTCTATCTTCAAGACCTTACCCTCCTTTTTGGGCGTCAAGTTCAAGTTGGCGGAGATTATGGCTTTCTCTATTTCGGGTAGGGCGCTTGCATCCCAAGGGTTTATAACCAATATCCTCCCCTCCATCACGGTAATGCTCGCTATCTGGTTTAAGGGTAAAAGTTGCCCGTAATAGCTTACCTTTACCCCCTCAAGGATCGCAGGATTCGCCCTCCCCGCCCTCAACCTCGCATACTCCCTCCTTAAGTGCTCAACCACTTCCTTCATTTTCCTTTCCGCTTCCTTGAAGAGTTCATTCATAGTTGGCTATTTTATCGTTGTAAAATTTTAAACTCCCCTCCTTTCCACCCAAAATGAGGATATCACAAAGAAGACAAAAGAAGATGCTAGGTTCTTTATTATATAACCCAAATCCACCTCGGCTTTAATGTAATCACTTGAAAGTTCGGGGAAATAAACCCTGAAGGGTGGAGAGGGGATAAACTGAAGGGCAATCAAAACCGCCATCATAAGCAATATCGTTAAAAACCACCTTGCGGGCATATCCTTGGTAAGGGAGGATATCGAGAGGGAAATTACCGAGAGGGTGTATGTGGAGAGGATGGCGGAGAGGTAAAATGTGAGGAATATTCGGGGGGTTAAGGGTGGCAGACCCTGGGCTTTAAGAAGGTTTATGTAGAAAAAGAGAACTATTAGGGACCAATAAAGGAAATTTTCAAGGAGGAGGATGAGGGCTTTTGATAGCAAGATCTTCCAACTTTGAACGGGTAAAGTGTTTAAAAATTCCCTTGCGTTCCCCTGATCTTCGTTAAAGTAATGGGCAGCGCCGGAAAATAAGCTCCAAAACAGAACTCCAGCCATAGAGAGCAAAACTAGGATTATGCCCGGAAAATCCCTGAAGTATGTTAGATAAACCCCTATGATCCCCAAGGCAGAAATTATCATAACATTTGCGAAGATCCACCATTTTGAAAGCTTAAAATCCTTCCAAAGTAACCATTTCATGCGAAAACTTCCCTGTAAATATCTTTAACCTTATCCCTATCTCGGGTTTCAAGGAAAAACTTTCCATCCTTCAGAAAAACGAACCTATTTGCAAAAGGTAAAAGCTCGTCTATCTCATGGGATGTAAGGATGAATGTTCCACCCTCCATTTCTCCCAACAGCTTCACCACCTTTTCCCTAAGGACGAAGTCCAAAGAGGACAAGGGTTCATCTATGAGGTAAAGCTTTGCCTTTATTGAAAGCCCTAAAGCGACCCTAATTAATGTCCTCTCCCCCTTTGAAAATTCCGAGTATCTCTTTAAAGGGTTTATCTTCAAAAGGGAGAGGAAGTTTTCAAACTTTGACCTATCAATTTCCCAAAATCCCGATATAAACCTCAGGATATCAATAATTCTAAAGCCGGGATAAAGGTTGTCCCTTTCGGAAATGTATGAGATCATCGCCCTAATTTTGTGGGAAGGGGATTTTATCCCGAAAACCTCTATTTCACCCTTCTGGAAGGGTTCTATGTTTGCCAAAACCTTCAAAAATGTGGTTTTCCCAAATCCGTTAGGCGCCAATATATAAACCCTCTCCCCTTCCTCCACCTCAAAATCCAATTCCTTTAATACCGGCTTTCCACCGTAGGTTTTAAAAAGTTTTTTCACTTTAACCATCGTTTCATATTCTAAATCCGACCACCTTATAATACTCAACTCGGTGGGGTTCCCGAGCGGCCAAAGGGGCCAGGCTGTAAACCTGGTGGCGTTACGCCTTCGGGGGTTCGAATCCCTCCCCCACCACTTCTGGATAAGGTTTTAATTACGGGGGTTGCGGGTTTTATTGGTTCCCAAATAGCCAAGAGGTTCTTAAGGGAAAATTTTAGGGTTTTGGGGATTGACAATTTTGACCCATACTATCCTAAGGATTATAAGCTTTTGAGGCTTGAAGAAATCTTGGAAAACCCGAACTTTGAGTTTCACGAGGTTGATTTTTCGGATAAGGGGAGATTAAGGGGGGTTTTTGAGAAGGGGGGAATTTCCGGGATATTGCATATCGGTGCGAAGGCCGGGGTGAGGGCGAGCATAAGGGACCCGGAAAGTTATATAAAGGCTAACGTCGTTGGAACCTTAAACATTTTGGATCTCATGGTAGAGTTCGGAATAAGGAGGGTCCTTATGGCTTCAACATCATCCATATACGCGGGACATAAGCCCCCCTTCGTTGAGGATATGAAAACGGATACACCCATATCACCTTACGCGGTCAGCAAGAAGGCGGCGGAGAACCTGCTTTATACGTATCATCATCTGCACAGTTTGGACGCTTGGGTTTTGAGGTACTTCACGGTTTATGGACCGGCGGGAAGGCCTGATATGAGCATCTTCAAGCTCTTTTATTGCGCGTACTCTGGGGATGAGTTTCCAGTTTTTGGGGATGGGAATCAGAGGAGGTCATTTACGTTTATTGATGATGTGGTTGAGGGAACGTTTTCGGCTTATAAAGTTATGAAGGGCTTTGAGGTGATAAACATAGGGAACGATAGGGATGAGAGCCTAATGGAAGTTATAGGGATCATTGAGGAAGTTACGGGGAGGAAGATTAAGGTTAAATTCTTTGAGTTTAATAGGGCGGATATTCTGGAGACAAAGGCGGACATATCAAAGGCGAGGAGAATTTTGGCTTGGGAGCCGAAAACGGATATATATACTGGTTTAATGAAAACCTCGGAATGGTTTGAGGAAAATTGGGAAAGGGTAAGGGAGATTTTTCCAAGACTTCCCCAAATATGATAGACGTCATAGGGATCCCATTTGAGACATCCGAAAACTTTTTGAGGGGTTCAGCCTTGGCACCCGCCCATATAAGGTGGCACCTTTGGGGAATAGATAGGTATAGCCCTTACTTTAAGGAGAAGATGCCCGAATTCTCCGATCTTGGCGATATATGGACGGACTTTGATTTGGATCCGGAAAGCAGGTTAAATTTAATTTCCGAGAAGCTTAGGGAAAGGATCAGGGGGAAAACTTTGTTTTTGGGTGGGGATCATACCATAAGCTTGGCAACGATACCCGTCATGAGGGAGAAATTCGGAGAGTTCGTGGTATTACACTTAGACGCACATTTGGATAGGTGGGATAACTTTGGTGGGAGGTATTCCCATGCTACGGTTATGAGGAGGTTGGAGGAAATGGGTTTTACAGTGGGAACTTTTGGTTATAGGACGGTTGGAGAGGGGGAATATATTCCAAGGTTTGGATGTGAGCTCGGTTTGTGTGGGTTAAAGGATTTCGTTGAGAGTTTTGAAAAAATTTATCTTTCCTTTGACTTTGATTTCTTTGACCCATCCTTCTTCCCCGCGGTTAGCAATCCCGAGCCTATGGGGTTTGCATTTAAGGACTTCGTTGAAATTCTAAAAATCCTTAGGGGTAAATTATTAGGGATAGAGCTTGTTGAGTACCTTCCTACCCTTGACCATTCCTTAACTTGCGGAACGATTTCCGCCATAGTTTTTAGGGAAAGCTTAATAGCCCTTCATAGATAGGATAAAAGTCCCCTCGGTAGCCCAAGCTCCAAAATCTTCCTTTTTGTCTCCTCAAAATCCACAAAAATCCTGAACCATTCAAAGGTATTTTCTTTTATGTCAAAGAGCCCAAAGTTCGCTGTCTTTATCCCATCCCTGGGCTGTCCCACCGCCCCTGGATTTATTACGTACTTTCCCCCCTCAACGAGTTTTATCTTAGCATAACCCGCGAATATATATCCCCCTCCTATCCTATCCCCAACCTTCGCAAAAAATGATGGTATATGCGTATGACCAACGAAGATTATCCTCTCCCTTGATATTTTAAAAACCTCCCTTGCATCCTCAAAATCGTGGACGTAATGCCAAATGGGATCCAAGGGTGAGGCGTGTATGAATAGGATGTCCCCCTCTTTGTGTTTTGGAGGAAGGGCTTTTAGGAATTCTAGGTTTTCCCGCTTTAATTCTCTTTCCGTCCAAAGGTTGCACTTTAACGCTATTTCTCCAAAGTACTCCCTTTCCCCCTTATTTATCAATGCATAGTCGTGGTTCCCAAGAAGGAAGATCCCCTCTTTCCCCTTAAAAAACTCTATAACCTCGTTTGGATTAGGACCGTAATCCACATAATCTCCCAAAACAACGAGCCTGTCGTATTTTATATCGTTCTTCTCTATAAAATCAAAGATCCCTTTAAGGGCCTCAAGGTTCGCGTGTATATCGGAAAGTATTAAGTATCTCATCAGTATGGTATATCCTGAAGGAGCTTATCCACATTATCAACCTCGTCCAACTTGCCAAGTCCAAAGTAAAGTACCCTCGCCTCTTCCAAAGCGTTCCTCGCCTCGTAAGACTTCCCTATCTCCTTATAGGCTAAACCTAAGTACTTGAGAAGATCCGCCCTTTCTTTATCATCCAAATCCTGCCTTGAGAGTTCGGCTCTGAGGATCCTTATGGCATCAACTGGTTTTCCATCGTAAATTAATGAAACCCCAAGGAGAAACTTCGCCTTGTTTATATCTTTGTATTTCGGGTAGAGATCCACGATTTTCTTGAAGGTCTGAACCGCATCCTTCCACATTTTATTCTTGAAGTATATTTGACCTGCGGTGAATAGGGCATCTGGAGCCTGCCTATGCTTGGGAAACTCGCTACCCATTTTATAGTAAAACCTTGCGGACGCCATATCATTGCCTTCATCAAGGAGCTTCCCTCCCCAATATATTAGGGCATCCGCGGCATCATCGCTGTTGGGAAACTCCCTTAGAAAGTTCCAAAGTTCAACCGTATCTCCCCTCGCTATTACGTTATAAACCTGCTGTACCCTCTGCCTCGCGATGGAATAAAGCTCCGAATTTGGATAATTTTGGTAAATTTTCCTAAGGTAGCTAAGGGCGTTCTTATAGTCCTTCTGGGAGAAGTATATCTCTGCCAATATGTATAAAGCCCTGGGTGCTTCTGAATGCCGGGGGAACCTCTCAACAAACCAAATTAGAGTATTTTTTGCATCCTCTATCTTGTTTTGCCCCAAATAAATGGTGTATGTCCTATATGCCGCCTCTCCAGATATGGGTAAGTTCGCATAATCCTGTATGACCTTTTGGTAGTTTTGCAGGGCAATATTGTACATCCTCAAAGCCTCGTAGGTGAAACCCCTGTAATAATAAACCATGGCGTCAGTAGGTGGATGTCCGGTTAGGGATATCCTATCAAACACCGCCTTTGCCCCCTCTATATCCCCCAAGTTGAACCTTGCTATTGCTTCCGCGATCTGGGCATGAGCCAAGGGGATGCCGTTTAGATAAGGTTGGCATTGTTGGGCGTGGGATAAGGCATCGGAGAACTTTTGGGCGTAAAGGTTTGCCCAAGCCGATCCGAGCCTTGAAAGCTCCTTAACCAAACCCTCACCCTCGTTTATGTTCATTGCGTATATGGATTCCGCCTGGAGGAAGTGCCCCTTATATAGGTTCGCTTCCCCCGCCGCCCATATCACCCACCCCATCCCCGAATTCCAAGGCCTGTTATAATAATCCGATAGGAATATACTACCGTAAGACCTCGCGCCTTCGTAATCCCCAGAGTAAGTTAGCCCCAAGAGGAAATACGTTCTAACCACATAGGATATTTCCGGTTTAGAAAAAGAATAATCAACGACCTCGGAAAGAACTTTAACCCCATCCTTGAAAAGCCCCACCCTTATTAAACCCACGCCGTACATTGCCAGCCTTGTATAATAGTTTTCTATTTCATCCTTCTTTGCCTTTTTTCTGGGCTTTTTTGGGAGATCAAACGAATTAACGAATTTTAAGGAATCCTCAAACTTCAAACTGAAGATCTCGTTCCAACCCACAAGCTCCCTCATATCGGGCATATAGAAATAGACCGGCCTTTTGTATCCAGTTATCTGATATTCCGCCTTGCCGGTTACGACTTCTTCCTCCTCAACCTGGAGGATTAACACCCATAACATAATGGGAATTATAATTTTGAACTGGTTTAAAATTCACGCCGATGGGTGTCCGGTATAATAGAATTCTTCTAAAACTCAGCGGAGGCATATTGGCTGGGGAGCAGGGATTTGGAATAGACCCAAAAACTTTAAACAGGATATCGGACGAAATAGTTGAGGTTTATAATTTGGGGGTTCAAATTGCGATAGTGGTGGGAGGTGGGAACATATTGAGGGGAACCCAAAGCTCCCATTTGGGAATAGATAGGGTCACCGCGGACTATATGGGTATGCTAGCCACGATATTGAACGCCCTTGCTTTGCAGAGCCTTATAGAGAGGAGGGGGGTACAGACGAGGGTTATGAGCGCAATTATGGTTTCTCAGGTTGCAGAACCTTACATTAGAAGGAGGGCGATAAGGCACCTTGAGAAGGGAAGGATCGTTATATTTGCCGGTGGAACGGGAAACCCATACTTTTCAACGGATTCCGCGGCGGCATTAAGGGCATCCGAAATAGGAGCTGACGTTATACTGAAGGGGACGAGGGTTGATGGGGTTTATACGGAGGATCCAGAAAAAAACCCAAAAGCCGAGAAGATAAATAGGCTAACGTATTACGATTTCCTCGTTAAGGACTATAAAGTTTTGGATACATCCGCCATAGATATAGCAAGGCAAACATCCATTCCCATAATCGTGTTTAACATAACAAGGGAAGGGGAGCTCTTGAGGGTTTTAAAGGAAGAAGGGGTGGGAACTTACATAGGTATTTAAGTGGGTATGATATTTCCCATAAGCACTTGCGGTTGGTACAGTTCAACGTATTCCGAAGGTCCGGGTGTTTCGGATTTTCAACCTTCCCTTATAAACGTATGTGGGGGTAAGCTCTTTGTATTCTACCATTCCGCATGCGAAGGTAAGGGTGTTTATTTTAGGTATTTTGATGGAAGTTCTTGGTCTTCCCACTTTAAGGTTTCAAATACGCACGGATCAGAAAGCAATTTCGCATGTTGGGGTGATACCCTAATTTTGATGTATTATGGATGGGGAGATTCCGTGATCTTTAGGGCTATATCTTACGATGGGGGTATTACTTGGAACCATACTGTTTTTGCGGATCATCCGTATTATGCGGAGGACGAACCTTTCGTGTATAAGGTGGGGGATACGGTTTATTACACTTACGTTTACGAAATTGAGGGGAGTAAGTTGAGGATCAAAAGGGAATTTGGGGGAGCGTTTGATAGTTTGATTTTAAGCTTTTCATTACCCTTTGCCTTACATAATGGCCAGATGAGGGCCTTGGATTCCTTTAGGTTTATAGCTGCGGTTGGATGGGAGGGAAACGGGGTTTTCCTAATAAGGCTTAAACCTTCGGGGTATGATATTAAGGAAGTTATTGACACCTCTTACTATACCGCGGATATTGAGGTTTTTGGGGATACGGTTTTCATATTGGGCTCCGGTCCAAACTTCGTTAAATTCTGCTACTCTTATGATTTCGGAAATTCCTTTAATTGCAACGATGTGGCTTTGGGAGTTGGTGTGGTTTCAAACGTGGAGCTTGTCATAACCCCTTATGGGAAGTTCTCCATATGGGCGGATAGCATATCAAGGTATTCAATAAAGATCTTTAGGTCTTTGGATAACATAAACTGGGAGTATTTTGGGGAGATTTCGTCGGGTGGGAATGAGAAATTTCCGGTCGCTATTTGGTACAAAGGACTAAACTTGCTTTAGACAAGTAGCAGGAATGGAAAATACGAGGTTTATTTTACGGTTATAGATCCTTTGAGTTTGAGGGAAAGCTTGGGATGTTTGGAGAAGAGGTTTTACGATGTTTTAGGGAGGAGGGTTGATAAGAAAAGGAAGGGGGTATTGTTTGAGGTGGGATGCGGGAAGGTGAAAAGGATAATTCAACGGTAGAATTTTAATATGAAGTTGGAGGAGTTAAGGGGGAAATGGGGGAGGAGGTACGACGCTTATTTGGTTTGGAAGCCGGAGTTTGTTAGCATATCCGATCTAAGGTATTTGACGGGTTTTAGTGGTTCAACGGGGATTTTCTTACAGACAAAAAATAAGGATTACCTAATCGTGGATTTTAGGTATAAGGAGCAATCAAGAAAAGAAGTTAAGGGCGTTGAGGTTGTGGATATACCCTATGGGAAAACCCAGTTTGAGGTTTTAGCGGATATATTGAAGGAAGAGGGGGTGAGGAAGGTGGCGGTTGAGGGTTATACACCTTTGGGATATGTAAAATCCTTAAAAAAGCATGCTAAGGGTATAAGGTTCCTTCCGGTAAGCGGTTTTGTTTCAAGCCTTAGATCAAGGAAGACCTCGGAGGAGATAGAGAAGATAAAGAAGGCGCAGGAGATAACGGATAAACTCTTTGATTGGCTCTTAAATAACCTGAAACCGGGGAAACAAACTGAGAGGGAAATTGCCTTTGAGATGGAGAGGTGGGCGAAGTCAAACGGTGCGGAGGGTATGTCCTTTGAGCCCATTGTTGCGGGAAACGAGAGGTCCTCCATGCCACATGCCAGGGCTACGGAAAACTTAATACCCGAAAGGGGCGTCCTGATATTGGATTTTGGAGTTAGGTATATGGGTTATTGCTCGGATATGACCAGGACAATATGGATAGGGAACAAGATGGATGAGATTTTTGAGAGGGCTTACAGGGTTGTTTTGGAGGCACAAGAGAGGGCTATAAATGCATTGAGGTTTAAGGGGAGCAGGAAAGCATCGGATATTGACAAGGTTGCGAGGGATTTTATAGAGGGTTCAGAGTTTAAGGGAAAATTTGGGCATGGGCTTGGACACGGTGTGGGTTTGGATATACACGAGGCTCCTTACCTTTCTCCAAAATCAAGGGATGTACTTAGGGGAAACGAGGTTGTGACGGTGGAACCCGGGATTTATTTGGAGGGGAAGTTCGGTATAAGGATTGAGGATATCGTAATTGCGGGTAAGGGGGAAGTGATAACAAGATCAAGAAAGGATATCATAAGGTTATGAGGGGTTTCGTTGTTTATAGGAAAGGTCCCCATTTGGGTGTTGAGGTGGATGGGAAGGTTTATTTATCGGTTCCAAAGAGCAAATTAAAGGGGAATATTTTTGTTGGGGATTTTGTTGAGGGTGAAATCTTGGATGATAAAAACTTCAGGATAGAGCAGGTCCTTGAAAGGAAGAACTTATTGCCCAGGCCAAGGGTGGCAAACGTGGATAGGGTCCTCGTGGTTTTTTCGTACAAACAGCCGGATCTTGACCCCCTTCACCTTGACGGCATACTGGCGGTTTTGGAAAAGGAAGATATAGAGCCTGTAATAGTTTTCAATAAGAAGGATCTTGCGGATGAAAACGAGAGGGAAAAGTGGTT
>JBMSAP010000007.1:0-7364 GCA_049414445.1 Candidatus Caldipriscus sp.
CAAGGATACGAAGGTGTTGGGCTTTTCCCCCTTCCTCAAACCTTCCGTAGGATAACCCTTGTCCCTCCAGGCAAAAAACCCCTCGTTCAAAACGAAAACGTTTTTTATACCATACTCCTTCGCCTTACTTGCCGCTATCTCGGATAGGTGGTGGGGACATGCGCAGTAAAAGACTATGGGTTTGTTTGTCGGAATTATACCCTTTTCAAAGTAAGTATCTATTATATTCACGGGTGCGGAAATTGCCCCCTTTATGTGTTCAATCCTATACTCATACATTTCCTTCACCACCTCATCCACCGAGATATAGGAGAATAAAAGGAAAAGGGAAACCACGGAAGAATATTATAAGGCTGAAATTTCAAAGGTAAAATACTCGCCAATGGAGAAAATAACAATCAAGGACATCATCAAGATGAAGGGAAGGGAGAAGATCTCGGCGATAACCGCGTACGATTATCCGAGCGCCTTAATTGCGGACGAAGCCAAGTTTGATATAATATTGGTTGGGGATTCCGCAGCTATGGTAATACACGGTTTGAAGGATACCTTGGGGATAGGGATGGAGGAGATGATAATACATACGAAGGCGGTGAGTAGGGCGGTTAAGAGGGCCCTTATAGTCGGGGATATGCCGTTTTTAAGCTATCAGACCTCCGAGAGGGATGCTATAGAGAATGCGGGGAAATTTCTTAAGGCGGGGGCGGATGCGGTAAAGCTTGAAGGTGGGAAAGAAATTGCGCATATTGTGAAAAGGCTCGTGGATCTTGGAATACCCGTAATGGCACATATAGGTATGAACCCGCAGAAGTACCTTTCATACGGTGGGTTTAAGCTTCAGGGGAGGGATAAAGAGAAACTTCTGGAAGACGCGAAAGCTTTGGAGGAGGCGGGAGTATTTTCTATAGTCCTTGAAAAGGTACCCTACGAAAGCGCAAGGTACGTAACTGAAAACTTATCCGTCCCAACCATAGGAATAGGCGCGGGTCCTTATACGGATGGGCAGATCTTGGTTTTCCACGATGTTTTAGGTCTTTCTTTGTATAAGTTCAAGTTCGTAAGGAGGTACCTTGAGGGTTTCTCCCTGTTTAAGGAGGCGTTGGAGAGATTTAGGGGGGATATCAAAAGTGGGAACTTCCCAAGCCTTGAAGAAAGCTATGAGTAAAATACATAAAACCGCAATAATTGAGGGCGATGTGGAGATAGACGAAGATGTTGAAATAGGCCCCTACACCTATATCTCCGGAAAGGTAAAGATAGGGAGGGGTACGAAGGTGGGACCTCATTGCGTAATAGTAGGTAAAGTTTCCATAGGAGAGGGGAATATTATACATCACAGTGTATCCATAGGGCAACCACCTCAGGATCTGAACTATAAGGGAGAGGAGAGTGGAGTAATAATAGGGAGGGGCAACATAATAAGGGAGTTCGTCACAATACACAGGGCTACGGGGGAAGGTAAGAATACCGTAATTGGGGACAACAACTTCCTCATGGCGTACGTCCATATAGCGCACAACTGCAGGCTCGGGAACAGTATAACAATAGCAAACTCCGCACACCTTGCTGGGTACGTTGAGGTTGAGGATCATGCGTTTATATCCGGGGTTTTGGGGATCCACCAATGGTGCAGGGTGGGAGCATACGCTATGGTGGGGGGAATGACGAGGTTAAATCAGGATGCCCCTCCCTACTTTATGACCGTAGGTTATGAACCCGAGGTTGTGGGTTTGAACATTGTGGGTTTAAGGAGAAAGGGCTTTAGCCAAGGGAGGATAGAAATATTGAAATTTGCATACAAAACCATATACAGGTCAAACCTAAATTTGGAGGATGCTTTAAGGCTCTTGGAGAAAAAATTCCCAGAATCCGAGGATATAAAACATCTCTTGGATTTTTACAGGAGAAGTAAAAGAGGGGTGGTTATGAGGGGTGGAAATTCAACTTTATCATAGATGGATATGAAGGTGGCGGTTATTTCTGATTCACACGATAATTTGAAGGGTTTAAAGTGGGCCTTTGAAACCATAAACTCGTTAGGTATAGAAAACGTGATACATCTTGGGGATGTTATAAGCCCCTTTGTTCCAATGAGGATAGCGGAGATCTATAAGGGTAACCTTTGGGTGGTTTTGGGGAACAACGATGGGGATCACATAAAGCTTACGCAAAATTTTAGAAAGTTCGGTTGGTTCGTCTCAAGATCATCTCCGATATCTTTGGAAATTGGGGGTAAAAGCTTGGTTTTGATGCATGAGCCTTTCATAGTTGAGAGGCTTGCGGAAACAAAAAACTTTGACTTTGTCCTTTACGGGCACTTGCATAAGATTGATGTAAGAAAATTAGGTAACTGTATAATTTTAAATCCGGGGGAAATTTACGGGTATATCTCGGGTAAGTGCTCCTTCGCGGTTATAGATCTGGAAAGCTCGGAGGTGAAGATTTACGAAAAGGAGGTTGAGGAGGTTGAAAGGATCAGACTATGAACTGTTAAACGAGGCGCAAAGGGAAGCGGTATTTGCACCCATAGACAGGCCGATTTTGGTTGTTGCGGGGGCAGGTTCCGGGAAGACCAGGGTTTTGACCTTGAGGGTGGCGTTTTTGGTTAGACAACTCGGAATCCCAGAAAACAGGATTTTAGCTGTCACATTTACAAACAAGGCGGCGAAAGAGATGAAGGAAAGGCTTGAGAATTTGATAAACACCAAAAATTTAAACGTAGGCACATTCCATTCATTCGCCCTGAGGATAATAACGGAGAATTTGGGTAGATTCACTATTTACGACGAGGAGGATAGTAAAAGTTTGTTAAAGGAGATATGCGAGGGGACGGATTATAAAAATGAAGTTAGGGCGATAAAGAATGCAATTTCAAGGTACAAAAATACCGGCGAGGTGTCGGATTGGATCCCAAGGGGTGTATTTTTCTCAATTTTGGAGGAGTACCAAAGGAGGCTTGAAAGGTCTGGGGCCTTGGATTTTGACGATATCCTCGTAAAGGCTAACGAAATTTTAAACGACGAGAAGATGCGCAAAAAATATTCCCAAAAACTATTCTATATCCTCGTGGATGAGTATCAGGATACAAATCCGTTACAGCACAATATTCTTGTGAAGATAGCGGGGGATCCGGATCACAGAAGGGTCTTTGTTGTTGGGGACGAGGATCAGGCTATATATTCCTTCAGGGGGGCGGATTACAGGATCTTCCTGAACTTTAGGAGGGATTTCCCGAACCCCATCCTTATAAAGCTTGAAAAAAATTACAGATCTACGCAGAAAATCTTGGACCTTGCAAACAATTTGATAAGGCACAACGTTGATAGGAGGGATAAGGTGCTTTATTCCGAAAGGAAGGAGGGACCAGATCCCATTTATAAAACCTTCTTTGAAGATAGGGAGGAGGCGGAGTGGATAGCGTACGAGATAAAGCTAAACTTCAAACCGGATGATGTAATGATCCTTTACAGGGCGAACTATATGTCAAGGGTGTTGGAACAGGCTCTAATATCAAGGGGGATACCGTATAAAGTGGTTGGGGATGTGGGTTTCTTCCAAAGGAAAGAAGTAAAGGACCTTTTGGCTTTCCTGAGATTCTCCTTAAATCGGAGGGATATTTTATCCTTAAAGAGGGCTTTGGGAATACTTGAAGGCGTAGGAAAGAGGACGGTTGAGAAGGTTATAGATGTTCTAATTAAAGGTGGGAATTGGAGAATTTTGAATTTGGGCAAGGAGCAGAGGGTTGCCCTTGATGGCTTCTTTTCCTTAGTCGAAGAAATAAGCGACCTAAAACCCAAGCACGCCTTAAGGAGGGTGGTTGAATTTTCGAACTATTATCAAATCCTTGAAAAATATGACCCGGAAAAATATCACGAGAGGAAGGGGAACGTTGAAGAGCTCTTTAGGATGGCCGAGGAATACGAAGATACAAACGAATTCCTTTATCAGGTTTCCCTATTGAGTTCATCGGATGAGGAGGGTAGTGGGGTTTCCCTTATGACCGTGCATTCCGCTAAGGGTTTAGAGAGGGAGGTGGTTTTCGTCGTGGGGCTTGAGGAAGGTATATTCCCCCATTCAAAGGCCCTCGAGGAAGGAAAAATTGAGGAGGAAAGGAGATTGTGTTATGTTGCCATAACTAGGGCAAAAACTTACCTTTATCTAACCTCGGTAAAAAACAGGGGTGGTTATGGGAATTTAAAGCCGAGTAGGTTTTTAAGGGAGATGGGGATCATAAAATCGGAGAATAAGGAGGGGTTTAGAAGAGGGGACAGGGTGCGCCACGAAAGGTACGGGATAGGGGTTGTGGTTGATGTGGGCCTTGACACCATAAAAATTATGTTCAGGAACGAGGTTAAAACCTTCGTAAAAAATAAGGTTAAGATTGAAAAACTATGAGGTTTAAGGGGGATTTTGAAACAATATATTGGGTTTTCCCGCAGGATGCCAATCTATTAGGTTATCTCTTCGGCGGTAGGCTTATGAACTGGACGGTAAGAACCGCATCAATATACGCCTCCATACTGGCAAAAAGACCCGTCCTCTTGGGATATATGGGTAGCTTTGACTTTATAAATCCAATAAGGGTAGGGGATATGGTTAGCATTAACGTCTCCCCCCTATTTTCAACCCAACACACCATAACCCTTAAGATCGCAATATACTCAAGGAGCCCTTACGAGGGCGGAGAAAAGCTTACAACCGCGGCGGAGATGACCTTTGTATCCGTCGACGACAAGGGTTGCGTGGTACCCCACGAATACAAAAACCCTTCGCCCAGCTTAGAAAGGGAGATAAAGGAGAAAATAAATTCCCTAAGGGATTCCCTAAGAAACCTTAAGGAACCCGAAAGCTACGACCTGAGAACCGTATATGGCATAAATATGGAGGATGTGTTCTTCTTTGATATGATGTCCGGATCCAAGCTCCTTGAGTACATAGACCAACTTGCCGCAATAACCGCCATCACATATTCAAAGAAACCTATGGTTACCGCCTCTATAGATAGTACAATTTTTTTACATCCAATAAGGTCCTCGCATACGGTGGAGATCTTTACGAGGTTAAACGCGGTTTGGAGGACATCCGCGGAAGTTGAAGTTTGGGTTGTTGGGAGCGACCCAATAAAGGGGGAAAGGTACTTGGCAACCCATACCTTTGTAAGTATGGTTCTAGTTAATAGAAATGAGAACCTTGAACCCTACTTTTTCAGTAAGGAAGTTTTGGAAGAGGCAAACTTAAGGAGGAATTTGCGCCTTGAAAGGAAGAACAGGCTAATATCTTCCCTATCTACTTAACGATAAGGTACCCTACCAAACCCCCCGCGATCGTATATAGGGCATCCAAAACCTCCGGATCCCCCCTTCTGGTCTTCTTATCAACGAACTCCTTAAATATCCCCGCACTTACGCAAAAACCCAAAGATAAATTTCTATTCTCCGAGTACGAGTAAGGAATAGCAAAAGCCAAAAAACCAGCAGCTAAGTGTTGTAGTTTATCCTCCTGTGGAGAAATCAGTAAGCTTATAAGCGCTACTTTTTACCTCCCGTTGGGCATGTTGATATACCCAAAACTCGGTAGAGGGCGCAGTGTCCCGTTATGGCGGTGAAGAACATTAAGATAGCCACTATCCCTAGGATCACTTTTAAAACCGTACCGCTTACAAGAAACACCCCCACCAGGGCAAGGATTCCCACTATCACCCTAACTATCTTATCAACCGTGCCCACGTTCTTTACCATATCTCATCTCCCCGTTTTTTGCCCCTGAACCACCTTATATCCTTTCTCCTGCCACTCCCTTATACCACCCTTCAAGTTTAACACGTTCTTATACCCCTTTGATTCTAAAACCTTTGCGGCAACGGTCGATCTGTTCCCGGACCTACAATAGACGATTATGGTGTCTTTTTTGGGGTTTATCTTGAGCTCCTTTATCTTTTCTCCTATGATGGTATGGGGGATCAGGTAATGGGTTCCGGGTATGAAGCCCATCTCGTGCTCCTCGGGTGTCCTTACGTCTATTATTATCGCCTTTCCCTTCCCCGAGCTAACGTATGAATTTAGCCAATCCGCATCTATCCAAACAAATGATAAAATTGCCATCATAGCTTAAATATTCTAAGGCTGAAAATCTCCTCCGTAGAATATCCGATATGATCCTCATAATATGCGAAATTATTTTCGGGGGAGAAGGGAGGTTTCTGAAAAACGTCAGGCAATTGACCTTTGTTGGGGAGAACGCGGAGG
Organism: Candidatus Caldipriscus sp.; assembly: GCA_049414445.1. Lineage (GTDB taxonomy): Bacteria > Hydrothermota > Hydrothermia > LBFQ01 > LBFQ01 > Caldipriscus. The sequence continues at coordinate 6,246 of JBMSAP010000007.1, forward strand.
CTTACTTTTCGCCGAAGGGTGATAAAATCGTTTTTCAAACGAAGGGTGAGGGGGGAACTTACATTTTAACGAAGAGTGATAGGGAGGTTGAAAGTTTGGCAAAAAAGAAGGGGCTTAGCTACTTCAAGGTGAAGCATAGGGACGGTTGGATGTTTTTCTTTCCTTCCCTTTACGATTCTTCGATCTTTGGTGGGTTGTACGGTAGGGTTTTTATTAAAGAGAAATTTGAGTGCGATCAGATCTTCGTTATGGATATTTACGGCTTCCCCATAAAGAGGATATCGCCGGGAGGAGCAAACACCTGCGGTTGGTTTTTAAACGATACCTTAATTTTGTTTTCCAGCACATTTTCGAAGGGTAAGGAATGCCCAACGAACCCTTATGCTATGGAATACTTGAGAAAGGGTATTTACGTCTGGAGGCTCTTTGATTACGACCTTTACCTTTATAACCTGAAAAGGGATACAATCGTTCCCCTTTTCTCATCACCCGGATACGATGCGGAGGGAGAAGGGAATTACAGGGATCTTATCGTTTTCACCTCATCAAAGGATGGGGACCTTGAGCTATACACTATAAACTTAAAAACAAGGGAAATTGATAGGATAACCGAGTTTCCGGGATACGATGGGGGAGCGATGTTCAGCCCATCGGGCAGATACATAGTTTTTAGGGCGAGGCATATTTCTGATTCATCGGAACTTTCCGAATTTAGAGAGCTTCTCTCAAAGAACCTTGTAAAACCCGAAAACGTTGAGCTCTTTATATACGACACGAAAACGAAAAAATTTACCCAGCTCACTCATTCACCCAAGGGTGTCTCAAATTTCGCCCCGTACTTCCACCCATCCGAAAGGTTCATAATCTTCTCTTCAAACTTGCACAAACCCGGAACCTTCAGATTTGAGCTTTACAAGATAGATATTGACGGGAAAAACCTTGAGAGGATAACATATTCGGAGGGTTTCAACTCCTTCCCGATGTTCAGTAGGGATGGTAAAAGGCTAATCTGGACATCAAACAGGGGTAGTAAGGATAGGAGGGAATTCAACGTATTTATGGCGGATTGGAAGAGGTAAATTATAACCCCATCTCCTTTAAGTACGCCCTAAACATCTC
>JBMSAP010000008.1:0-12407 GCA_049414445.1 Candidatus Caldipriscus sp.
GGTCGCCTTTGATGAGATTATAGCTACCGCTTTACAACTTTTGGGATCATATATGACAAGGTCAGCATCTGGTAAATGCATCCCATATTCGCCAAAATCAACCATCAAACTCCTTTTAACAAGAGCAAGACATTTATCTAAATTTTTCTCTTCTTTTTCAAGCTCACTTCCTTTTATTACTTTTAATCCATTCCTTTCAACTTCTTCGTATATTTCATCTATTATAATTTCTTCAAGCAATTTCCCTTTAAAAGCCTTCCAAGATTGCTGAGGATCAGAGACAAAATCCTTTATTCCTTTTAAATATTCTTGCCTTATTTTATCCAAAACATCAGAAATATTTTCAAGTTCTCTTTCCTTTACTAACCTCTTTGCCTTTTTCTTGATTTTCTCAAGAAATTCTTGCTTTTTATCTTTCATAATATCTCCAATTTATTTTTAAATCCTTTTTCTTTTTCTTTCGGTAATGCTTTTCCTTATCATCTTTCTTAACGATAATGAGATATTTGAAACCTCTAAGATAAAAGTTGTGTTGGATAGCCTTGCTGTGCCAAAAGGGAGTGTTTGAGGATTGGTTTCTTCTTGCAACGCAAACTATATCTACAGGAACGAAGTATTTTGTCAATCTTTCATATATCTTGAACCCTACTGGAATAAAAACTCCTTTTGCCCATTGGTCTCCAATGAGCCAAGCGAGAACTTTTCCATTTTTCAAAACTCTATAACATTCAACCATGATCTTTTCAAGCTCATCGTAAAATCTTTCATCGCTTGCGGGAATATTCCCAATATTTTTGGGATGGTCGTTATATTTTATGTTATCTCCATAAGGAGAATCTATGAATATCATATCAACTGAGTTGTCCTTAAGTGGAAGTGCTCGTGCATCCGCTTGGATTATATCAGGTCTTGTAGGAACAATATCAAATGCTATAACTCTTCTCCCTTCTTCTTTACAAACATCAATAGTTGTTCCAGAACCAGCCATAGGGTCGCATACAATTTCGCCAGGGGAGGTATAACGATGAATAAGATTATATATTATAAACGCAGGTGTCACTCCTGGATACTTATTATTCCCTTTTGGTGTATCTCCGTAGCTCTGTTTGGGATAATCCCATAATGTTGTAGAAAAAATCGGTGGGCGATAGTCCTCATCAACAATTTTAATTCTCCTATTTATGTTAATGTCGTAAGTATTTTTTTCAATAATATGTGAAATAAGAATATGTGAAATAAGCTTTGCTCCTTCTTCTGTTAAAATGTCCCTCCAAGAAATTCTTAGTTTTTTAAAAATTTTACTTGCTTTTTCAATCTTTTTAATTTCTCCAATTGGCTCAACTATAACATAGTAAGGATATTTTCCTTCAAAAATTTTTAAATTTTTATCGTATTGACCAGAAGTCTTGGCTTTGAAAGTTCCCCAAAGAACATCTGTATCAAGATTATAAAGAAAAACAAGATCCCCTTCTCTTATTGCAAGAACCTTGTGTCCATAAATACGATTTGTTGCGAAAGTTAAAGTTTTTAGCATTTCCTTTTCGCTCTTCTCAGTACAAGCAAAAATAAAACCACGAGCCATGATTTTAATACTCCGCGCCGAGTTCTCTATTCTAAGGTTGAGGTTGACATACAGAAGGGAATACCTTAAAATATTCTCTCATGCGTAAAGGATTAGTTTTCTTTTTTATAGCAGGCGCCCTAGAGGGTGCGGTGTGGATAAGGACTTATGATGTGGATTCTACTGAAACCCTGATTTCCGCATCAACAACCTCCGACGGTGGTTTTATACTCTTGGGAAGTAGGGGGAACTCTGTTTTACTTATCAAGCTTGATAACCTTGGAAATCCTGAATGGGGAAAGGTTTATGGATACACACGCCCCCTATATCCCGCATCCGTAATTCAAACAACGGACGGTGGATATGTGATATTGGGAAAGAAGGATTCTACGATTCAATCAATTTTCGTGATAAAGACGAATAGCGCAGGAGATACAAGTTGGACAAGGGAGATTAATATTGATGTTGTTGGTATTACTTCCCTTACTCTCGATCTTGCCTCAATTATACAAACCCTTGACGGAAATTATACCCTGGTAGGTTCGTTATTTGCAAGAATAGGGCTATTCAGCATCGCCAACGCAATAATGATCAAGCTGGATACCTCTGGAAATGATATATGGTCCCAATTTCTCAATCATGCTTTTTATCACGAATTTCCCACAGGCCTCCTTCAAATCCCCGGTGGTAATTACGTAGTGGCTGGTTATCTTGATACTACGGGTGGGAATTCACGACCATTCCTACTGAAAACGGATACTGGAGGTAACCCTATACGGTGGAAAATGTACACGGCTGGGCCAAACAGGAAAATATTCTCCCTTGACACATTCTCCAACGGTTTCGTAATGGCGGGGGTAAGTGGAGGATCGGGTTTAATTATGCGGGTGGATAATAATGGAAACCCTCGTTGGGCTAAAACTTACTCTTCTTACTCTTCTTCGGAGAGCGTAAAGTTCAATTCAATAAGAAGAACATCGGACGGGTTCGTATTGACGGGGAGAATAGGAAACGACGTTTTGTTAGTTAGAACCGATACAAGTGGAAACTTTATATGGGCTAAAAGGTTCTCAGGGTCTTCTACTCCTGCAGAGGGCATATCCTTAAGGGTCTTAGGAGACGGGATATTTATAGGGGGAAATTTCGGCAACTACCTCCTTACGATAAAAACGAACAATTCGGGAATGGTGCCATCTTGCGATACTCTTGTAACTGACGATAGCCTAAATACTACAAACCTTTCACTTTCGGCTGATAGTGTAACCACTACCTCACTTTCCCTTACACTTTCTCCTCCAACATCCTTATCCCTTTCTGTTTCCACTCCATCCATAACCACAAACACGTTATGTTTGGATGCAACAAGGCCTTACGTAGTTTCAACTGTTCCTGCAGATGGAGATACGGGTGTAGCTCCGAACACGAACATAAGGGTAGTGTTTTCGGAACCTATTGATACGAACAAGGTTGATACGACGAGTATTAGTATAGTTGTAAGGAGTGTGACACATACATTCACAAAGTCCTGTCCTTCTTACAGCGAATGTGTTTTAAGACCAGAACCTTCTTTCGACTACAGAGACACCGTATGGGTGCATTTCAATACGCTTATAACCGACCTTGCGGGAAATCCTTTGATACCGTATAGTATGTACTTCGTAATCAGGGATGCTACGATAGATACAACAAGGCCCCGCATAGTTTTAACCCGTCCCGACAGTGGAAGTATTTATGTACCCATCTCCGCGAACATTGGTGTATGGTTTTCGAAGCCCATAATTGACACCACAATAAATGCCTCAAGCGTAAGCATAAACGGTTGGGATGGGAGCAGTTTTAGGACCTATAGCTTCAACAGGACCTGCCCAATGCCAAACTTTTGCGTCCTTGACCCAATTTTAAACTTCAGACCAAACGAAGAAATAACCGTAAGATTTGACAGCACAATAAGGGACAACTCTGGAAATCCTTTAATACCCAAGGTTATAGTATTCAGGACGCAGGGGGTGGATACGTTAAACCCCGTTGTGGTATTCACGACACCCGACAGTGGCGCTGTAAATGTTCCCTCAAACACGAAGATAGCGGTACAGTTCTCAAGGGATATGGATACAACGACGATAAATTCTACGAATGTAAGAATAATTGGTTCAAGAAGTGGATCTCATTCTTTCACCAAAATTTGCAGAACATTAAGTTATTGCGAGATAAACCCTTACCCTGATACCTTTAACGTTGGTGAGACTGTTACCGTAGAGTTTAGAAGTGGAATAATGGCATTAAACGGCAGGAATTTGGTACCAAGAACAATAACTTTCACGACGGGAACACGGGATAACAATAACCCAATCATAACCATAATATCCGACCCGGATGACACTGTAAGGCTTTACGACAGGAGCATACCCATAAAGGCTTATGTTTGGGACAATTATAGGATCCAAAGAGTTGAATGGGTGATAAACTCACAAACTTACATATCACCCACCAACTGCAATGGGAACATATACAGAAATCCCGACACATCCTGTTTTTATATTCCCGACATACGGACAGGGACATACACAATAATAGCGCACGCATACGATTATTCCGGGAACGTTGGGATAGACATCGCCTATTTAAAGTATGAAGACACCATAAAACCCTATGTAGTATTCACGGATCCGAGGGATAACTCTTATGGAATTTCGCCAACACCCCTTATAACGGTGGTATTCAGCGAGGGTATGGACACGACATCTGGGAGCTTGGAGATAAGGGTTGGAAGCTCAACATATCCATACACGAAATATTGGGAAGACTTAAGGACATTGAAAATAAGGAACACAACACCTCTACCCTACGACTCAACCGTTAAGGTTGTATTAAAGAATTACAAGGACTTAAGCAATAACACTATGGTTGGTGATTCCTTCTCCTTCAGATTCACCATAATTTCAAATGCGGAAGTTTTCGTAAGGATCCTTAATGTAAATCCGAATACCGTTTATAAGGGGTCAAGCGACAGTACATACATCCTTGCGGAGGTTAGATCAAGGTATAACATAAGGGGAGCGAAGATGGTGATAAACGGTTCTGTTGAGGTTCCTATGTTTGCGAAGGATGGGAGCTTTGATGAACCCGTTGAGACGGTTTATGTGCGTTATAGGTTTGGGGAATTGGAAGTTGGGGAGTATAACGTTTCCGTTAAAGCTTGGAACGATTATGTTGAGAGGTCATCTGGGCCTTTCATAATCAAGGTCAAAAGTATAGGATTTTTGGATAATAAGAACGTTGTAATTTATCCGAACCCGGCAAAGGGGCAAGCTAAGTTGAGGGTGATATTTGGGGCGAATACGAATGCGATGATTGAGGTTTTTGACCTGAAAGTGAAAAGAGTTTATTATAGGGAGGGGAGCTTTGATGGGTTTAAGACGTACGAATTTGTGCTTCCAAAACTTCCTACGGGGCTATACCTTGTGAGAATTAGAGCGGGCGATAAAAAGGTGGAAAAGTGGTTCTCGGTGATTAAATAAGTTTAAGGAAACTCAAAATACCTTTAGATATTGGGCTATTATGCCTTTCCGGGTGCCACTGTACACCCAAAACTCTATAGGTTTTCGAATGAAACGCTTCAACGAGGTGATCCTCCGAAACCGCAAGGATCTCACCCTTTAACTTTTCCGGAAACCCCTTTAAACCCTGATGGTGATTGCTATTTACAATACCCTCTAATCCAAAATAATTTTCAAATATCCCCGAAAACATTACCCTATGCTCCACGTCCTCACCGTTTTTTCCCTTATGTATCGGTTTAAATCCCTCTTTCTCCAAATCCTGATATAAAGTTCCCCCAAAGAAAACGGTTAGGAGCTGAAAACCCCTACATATCCCAAAAATAGCCTTTCCCCTTGAAAGGAACCTTTCCACAAGCTCAAACTCAAAGTCATCCCTTAACCTTTCAATCTCTACGTTTTCGTACCTCACCTCCTCCCCATAAAGCTTAGGGTCTATATCCTCTCCCCCTCCCAAAACCAAAAGGTCGTAATCCCCATCGGAAATTTTTGAATCAAAAGTTATAATCTCTACATCGCCAAGATCTTTGAGGTACATTAAATAATTCCCCGCCTTATCTCTATCTCCAACGCTTAAGAGGATCCGCATTCTTGTATTCTACAACGGTAAAATTCCCGCTTATGGATAAAGAGTATAAGCCCCGTGAGGTGGAGGAGAGGTGGCAGAGGTTCTGGGAGGAGATAAAACTATTTAAGGCTCCCGATAAACCGAAAAACAAGTACTATGTCCTTGAAATGTTCCCCTACCCTTCCGGTAGGGACCTGCATATGGGACATTTGAAGAATTACGCTATAGGTGATGCGGTGGCGAGGATAAAGATGATGGAGGGATATGAGGTTTTGCACCCTATGGGTTGGGATTCCTTTGGGCTCCCTGCCGAGAACGCGGCGATACAATACGGGATACATCCTAAGGTTTGGACTTATAATAACATTGAGGGTTTCAGGGAACAGCTGAAAAAGCTTGGGCTTTCTTATGATTGGGATAGGGAGTTTGCGACATCGGATCCCGAATACTACAAATGGACGCAAAAACTGTTTTTAGTACTTTATAAGAGGGGTTTGGCTTATAGAAAAGGGGCATGGGTGAATTGGTGTCCAAACTGTAAAACCGTTTTGGCGAACGAACAGGTTGTAGAGGGGAAGTGCGAGAGGTGTAAAACTCCGGTTGAAAAGAAAAAGCTAACGCAGTGGTTTTTTAAGATCACGGATTATGCGGAGAGGTTGTTAAAGGATCTTGAGAAGCTGAGGGGACATTGGCCGGAGCATGTGATAAAACAGCAGGAAAACTGGATAGGGAAAAGTGAGGGGACGGAGGTTGTATTCAAGTTGGGAGATTTTCCCATAAGGGTTTTCACTACGAGGGCGGATACACTGTTTGGAGTGACTTTCATAAGCGTCGCCCCAGACAGCGAAATAATAGACGAGATTTTGAATTTCCTGTCGGAAGATACGAAGAAAATGGTGATCGAATATATTAACAGATCCTTGATTAAATCTCCAGACGAGAGGCAAAAAGGGAAGACGGGGGTATTTACCGGACTTTACGCGGAGCATCCCTTTACGCGGGAGAAGATCCCGATTTTTGTGGCGGATTACGTTTTGGGTGAGTATGGGACCGGCGCAGTTATGGGGGTTCCAGCCCACGATCAGAGGGACTTTGAATTCGCAAAAGAGCACAACCTACCGATAAAGGTGGTGATATTTCCAGAAAATAATGAGGGGGAAGAGTTTGAGGAGTTTTTGAGGTGTATGTACGTTGAAACGGAGTCCGAAAATTTTTCGGTGGAGTACAAGGGGAAAAGGTATATATTTCAGCCACAAAGGGCTTACGAGCTCAAGGGGGTTTTAAAGGCATCGGGTGAATTTACGGGTCTAAGATCGGATGAAGCTATAAAAAAGATAGAGGAGAGGCTTTCTGAGATGGGTTTGGGGGGTCCTAAGGTATCTTATAGGATAAGGGATTGGTTGGTTTCGAGGCAGAGGTATTGGGGGGCACCCATTCCCATAATACACTGCCCGAATTGTGGGGAGGTACCCGATGAAAACTTACCCGTTCTATTGCCGGAAACCGAAAAGTTTTTACCTCAGGGAAGGTCTCCCCTTGAGGACGTTCCCGAATTTATAAACACCACCTGTCCCAAATGTGGGGGTCCCGCAAAGAGGGATCCGGATACAATGGATACGTTTGTGGATTCCTCTTGGTACTTCTTGAGATTTACGGATCCTAAGAACGATAAAGAGATGTTTGATGTTGAAAAGGCAAACGTTTGGATGCCCGTGGATCAGTATATAGGTGGGGCGGAGCATGCGACAAAACACCTTATATACGCAAGGTTTATAACCAAGGTCCTTTACGATGAAGGGCTTTTAAAGGAGGATGAACCCTTCAAAAACCTATTTACTCAGGGTTTGGTTTTGAAGAAATTCTGGTGGTCCCCCATACATTTAAAGAGCTTTCCCAACCCCGAGGATGTTGAATATAGGGATGGGAAACCATATTTAAAGTCCGATGGGACTCCCCTTGAGGAAAGGATTGAAATGATGTCAAAATCAAGGGGAAACGTTGTTCCCTTGGGACCTTTTGTTGATAATTACGGTGCGGATGCGGCGAGGGTGGCGATCCTTTTTGCCGCACCCCCCGATATGGATTTTGAATGGACGGATGCCATAGCAACATCCGCGATAAGGTTTTTAAACAGAATTTGGAGGGTGTTTTATTCCCTTTATGAGGGGGGGATTAGGGGGGAGGTGGAGCCGGACTTTTCGGATAAGGAGTTTTTGGTAAATTTCAACGATCTAATATCGGGAATTAGGAAGGATTACGAGAAATTTAAGTTCAACACCGCCATAGCAAAGCTTATGGAGGCTTTAAATTTGTTTGAGGATTCAAAAATCTCGGATAAGACGAAGGGTTGGTTTGCGAACATATTCATCCGCCTTTTAGCACCCATAGCACCACATATGGCGGAGGAGCTTTTCCATCAGTTTAAACTTGACGAGATATTCGGAACGGAAAGCGTTTTTAGGTCTCCCCTTCCGGAACCCTTGGAAGGGATCTCAAGGGATCTTATTGAGATAGGGGTACAGATAAACGGGAAGTTTAGGGGAACAATTATGGTTCCTTTATCAGCGGATGAAGGCGAGGTTTTGGAGGCTATAAAGAGGGACGAGAAACTTTCAAAGTACATAACGGGGGAGGTTAAAAAAGTAATATACGTCAGGGGGAGGGTGGTAAATATAGTGCTATGAGGTTTCCGCAAACTCAAAAACCCTCTTTATATCCTCCCTTATAAGATCGGTTAAGGATGGGTTCCTTAAAGCCGCGGCGGGGTGATACGTAGCAAAGGCGGGAATACCGTACCTTGATATATGCATCTTTCCCCTAACCTCGCTTATCTTTGGCTGATCAAACCTATTCAGGATGTAATACATGCTAAACCTACCGACACAAAGGATCACCTTTGGAGAGATTATTTTTACCTGAAAGTCAAGGTATGGGACGCAGGATTTTATCTCGTCGGGCATAGGGTCCCTATTGTTCGGAGGCCTACACTTTATTACGTTCGCTATATAAACATCCCTTTCCCTATCCTTTCCTAGCTCCTTGAGAATATCCGTTAAAAGCCTTCCCGCCTTCCCAACGAAGGGATAACCCTTTATATCCTCCTCCATTCCAGGAGCTTCCCCAACGAACATCACCCGGGCGTATGGATTTCCCGTTCCAAAAACGACCTGTTTCCTACCCGTATGTAGCCTACATTTTTTGCAATCCTTTATACTATCCGCGAATATATCCAAAACCTTCTTTTTATCCTCGGTTTTTAGTATAAGCTCCCCTATCCCTAAACCCCTAAGGAGTTCCTCCATCCTCAATTCTCCTTACTATACATATGGGCGTTTGTTCCGAGGATTGCCCTATGGGATTATCTCTAAAAACCTTCTTTACGAAATCTTCCTTTATATCATCGTGAGATTTTCCCAAAACAGATACCCCGAGATCGTTGGCATCCACTATCACCACCCTACAGTTTATCCTACTTGATATTTCCTTTGCAACCTTATCGGGATCCTTTGGGGGTAGCTTAGCGTATCTATTGTAGGGAGGGAGGGTATATGGCGTAGGTCCATCAATTGATGCTATATTTTTACCCACCACCTTATAAAATAGGCCCCTTATACCTAAGGGTTTCGTTAGGGCACTTACGAAGGCGCCAAGGAGGATCCTAAAAAGTCCCGCCTCCCTTATGGCAAGCTCCATGGTCCAAGGGCTCCCCAAACCTATCCCATAAGGAGACTTGGTTACAAACTTAGAAAGGAACTTTGCCCAAAAGGAGGGTTTAATTTCTTCTATCGGAAACGCCCTACCCTGGGATATCGCAACCACCTTCTCGCTCACAAAAACGATATCCCCCTCCCTCAAAAGTCCCTTTACATATCTTTCAACAACCTCCGCTATGTTTTCCCCGGACTTTACTACGTGGGTTTTTATTGGATACCTCGCCCATTTTTCTCCATCTACATCTATAAATAGGTTCTTTCCGGGATTAGGTTTCATTCAAGCGTCTTTAAGAGTTTTTCAAACCTAATTAACGCGGTTTCAACATCCAAAAGTCCAAACAAAACCGGCTCCATAACCTCCGTTGAGAAGTACCTCCTCGCCCTCATCCAAACCTCGCTTCTCGGTTCGTAAGTTGCCCTATTCACCTGCCTAAAGGCTTCTTTAAGATCCTCCGGACCCAATTCCGGATCAGTTATGGGAAGATAACCCGTACTTGAGGACCAAAACCTCTGAACCGAATCATCAAGGAAAACCTCAAAGAGCCTAATCACCTCCCTATACTCCTCCTTTGAGTGCCCCCTAAATACCATTATGTTTGTCCCCGAGATCACCACGGAGTCGTACCTATCAACGGGTATTGGTGCCGCCCCCATCCTGAACTTTACCTTTGGCTTCATAAATACGTAAGATACCGAAGTTGCCCATATCATAAGAACCTTTTGGTTTGCGAAGTCGTCCTGATGGGAAAAAGCGGAACCGACGTAAGCGCAGGAATCTTTCAAAACCAGATTCCTCAAAAATTTTAGGCTCTCTATCCCTTCTTTGGAGTTAAAATCTATATCCCTTCCCCCCTTCTGCTTAAAGATCGCGTAAAAGATCCAGGGGTCCTTTGTGAAGGCAAAGCCCCAGATCCCCTTCTTCTTGGCGGAAACGCAAACCTCCCTGAGCTCGTTCCACGTCCTCGGTACCTTTAAATTTAACTTCTCCATCAAATCCGCGTTATAAAATATCACCGGCACGCTTTTGTTGAAGGGGATAGAATATATTTTCCCATCCAATTTAACCTCCTCCAAAAGCTTTGGGTGGATCTTACTTAGGAGGTTTTCGGGAAGTATTTCCTCCGCTGGGACAATAAGGTTTTTCTCATAAAACTCAGCGGTCCAGGATGGGAAGGTTTGGGCTATAAGGGGGAAATGTTCGGAAAGTGCGAAGGAAACGAGCCTCTGGGATAGGGTACTATAACTTCCCAAATTTACCTCCTTTATGTTTGTATTGGAAACTATAATGCTAAGAGCCTCCCCCAAGGGTCCCCCCATCGCATGCCAAAACTGATAATCCGTATCCGCCCTCTTGCAGGAAAGTAGGAGTAATAAGGGTAAAAATTTCCTAAGCATAGAGAATTCTAAAGCAGTTTGCATTACCACAGTATAATAAACGGATATGAAGGGAAGGGTTTTTATATTTTTCCTCCTCGCTTACCTTTCTTCCTGCGCAACTACGGGTGAAAAGAAGCCCACACTTTCACCTTATGAAGCCAGGGACTCCATGAAGGTTTGGTATGCCATAGGGAAAGATTACTTGATAAAGGCGGAGGATGGTAGGGCAAGCTATGAGGACGCTTTAAGGAACTTCAGGAAATCGTTATATTATTCCCAATATCTTGGAAATGAGAAGGATACAATTTTAAACTTGCTTCTGGTGGATTTCGCTTATGCCTTCTTGAAAAATAACCAGATTGATTCCTCCGAGCATTATTACACCAAGCTTACGGAGATAGATCCGAAGGACCCGAGGGGTTGGCAGGGTTTGGGGTTTTTGTACGGTATAGTTAGGAGGGATTACGCAAAGGCCGAAAATTTCTATAAAAAGGCCCTGGAAGCCTCCCCCGACAACCCAGATGTCCTTTTTGGACTTGCGAAGGTTTACGAACTTATGGGAAAAAACGATATGGCAAAAAAGATATACGATGATGCGATAAAAAGGGATAGTTTGAATACAGCCCTCAACAGGTCTTACGGGCTCTTCTTGGCGGAGATAGGGGATTACAAAGGGGCACTTTATTACCTCGAGAGGGCTTACAGGCTCTTGGAAAAGAAGGATGATAAGAAGCTTTTGGAAAACCTCGTTGATGCTTATAGGAAGGCTTGGGAGAAGGACAAGAAGGTTAATTTGAGGAACTCACTAAGGTACGCGAACGAGCTTGTAAGCTTAGATACTTCAAATTACACATATTACTTAAAGAGGGCTTCAATTTACGAGAACCTTAGGATGCTCAGGGAAGCTTTATCGGACTATAAGAAGGCTTACTCCTTAAATCCCGATGCCAAGGCACTACTTTTAAAACAGGCATTTATATATAACGATTTGGGGAAAAAAGCTGAGGCGGAGAACCTTGCTAGGGAGGTGGCGGGAAGTAAGGAATTGGATAGTAATATTAGGGCATCCGCCTGGTCCTTAATTGGGGATATAAGGCAGAATAGGGGCTTAGAGCTTTACAAGAACAAGAAGTACGAGGATGCGGTTTCAACCTTCGATAGCGCTTTGGCGGCTTATGAGCAGGCCCAACTTTTGGGCGAAGGGAAAATAAGGGAATATGCAAGCAGGCAAATTGAAAGGGTCAAGGCCTTCCGACAAAAGGCCTGGCGTAAGTGGAAGAAGATCGACTGAGGTCCTGGTTTTAAACACCGCATATGAGGCGGTGGGTTTAACTTCAATAAGGAGGGCAATAAATTTGCTCCTGAAGGAAAAGGCGGAAAGTCTGATAAACAAGAATAGGGAAATTAGGGGAGGGAATTTGAGGATCCCCCTTCCGAGCGTTATAAGGTTGAAGTACTATATAAAACCCATATTCAGGGAGGCTTATCCGACAAAGAGAAACATATTTATAAGGGATAGGTTTAGGTGTCAGTACTGCGGTTCCACAAAGGATCTTACGGTGGATCATATAATCCCAAAGGTGAGGGGAGGGAAGGATACATGGACAAATTTAGTGTGCGCATGTAAGAAG
>JBMSAP010000009.1:0-18885 GCA_049414445.1 Candidatus Caldipriscus sp.
CTTTTAAGGAAGGTCAATTCCACCCTTTGAGAAGGGATTACAACGGAGGATCCTCCAGATGGATTTTAGGGTTCCCTTAAAGAGCCCATACTTTTGTAGGGAGATCATCGCATACTCGGAGCAGGTAGGGTAATACCTACAGGTCGGGGGTTTTAGGGGGGAGATGTATTTGCGATACGCTTGTATGACAAAAATGAGGGAATTTTTTATCATTTTATTGGGCTTTTGCCTTTGCCCTCGGGTGGTTTGGGTCTATTGACAATATCTCCTTCCAAACCCTCTTTGCCCCCTCGATATCCCCCTGCGCCTCAAGGGATAGGGCGTTCTTCTCAAGCTTTATGATCCTAGCATATTTTTTTGCTACCTGATCGTTCGGATTCTTTGCTAAGGCATCGTTCACCATCTTTTCCGCCTTTGCAATATTCCCCTGCTCATAATAAACCTTCCTTACATCCTCCTCCTTAAGGGTCTCCATACCTATGCTTAGCCCCCCTCCGGATAGGGTCGGCCTTATGTCCGGCATTGATGTAGATGGTGTTGGTGGCCTTTGCAAGCTTACATTTCCCGAAAGGTTTGAGGAACCTAGATCAATTGTGGGAACTCTCACTTCCGGTAAAGACGGGGAACCCCTCGTTAGCCCTTGTGGTAAAGAGAGTTGGGGTTGTTGGGGCAAAACTACGGGTTGGTTTTGCGTTTCGGGTTGGGATGCTTGAGTGGTTTGAGCTTGTAAGCCTAAGGGTTGTGTAGTATTTGTATCACTTGATTTTTTCCTTTGGACCGTAGGCACAACTTTAACTTCTTGTATCACCTTTACCACCGTATCCACTTTAACTTGGGGAGCCTCCGGTTGAGTTTGAGCCTTAGTATTTTCAAGGTTTTGCATAATTAGATAATAAGCAACGCCAACCCCAATACCTCCACCAATTAAGGCGCCGATGATCACTAAAATAATAATCAAAACTATCCTTCTCAACGAAAGTATTATAAGGTTGGCAACCTTAAAATATCAGGTGATGTCGTTGGATGCTTTGATCGTAATGTTCTTGGCATGGGGGGTGACGGGTGCTCTCTTTGCGTGGAGTATGTATATGCTACTTAAGCAAAAATGAGGGTGCTTTTGGTGGTTGAGTCTCCGACGAAAGCTAAGACATTAAAAACTTATTTGGGAAAGGGTTTTCAGGTTATAGCAAGCAAGGGGCATATAAAGGACCTTCCTGAGAAGGAGCTCGGGGTAGATCTTAAGACGTTCTCGCCGAAATATCAAGTTTTAAAGGGGAAGATGGGAATTATAAGGTTCATAAGAGAGATGGCGAGGGGCGCAGATCTGATACTGCTCGGAAGTGACCCTGATAGGGAAGGTGAGGCCATTGCGTACCATATCTTTGAGGAGATAAAAAGCTTAAAAAAGCAGGTTAAGAGGGTCCTATTCTTTGAGATAACGCCGGAGGCGGTAAGATCCGCTATAAATAACCCCGCGGATATTGATTTAAGGAAGGTTGAATCCCAAAAGGCTAGGAGGGTCCTTGATAGGCTCGTTGGATATTTAATAAGCCCAATTCTATGGAAAAAGCTCAGGTGGGGGCTTTCCGCGGGTAGGGTTCAAAGCGCCGCCCTAAGGTTGATAGTTGAAAGGGAAAGGGAGATAAGGTCTTTTGTCCCTAAAACTTTCTGGTACTTTGAGGTAGAGTTTGAGAAGGGTGGGAAAACCTTTAAGGCAAGATCCGAGAAAAACTTTTTTGATGAAAGGGAAGCAAGGGAAATTTACGAAAGACTGAAAAAGGGAACCTTCAAGGTGATAGAATTCAACAAGAAAACCTTAAAACAGAACCCACCCCCACCCCTAAAAACCTCCACCCTACAGCAGGAGGCAAATAACCTATTCGGACTTTCCGCAGAAAAGACGATGCAGATAGCCCAAAGCCTATACGAGGGGGTTGAGATAGAGGGGAAAAGGGTAGGTTTAATAACCTACCACAGGACGGATTCAACCCGCCTCTCCGAAAGGGGAATAAACCTCATAAGGGACACGATAAAAGCCCTATTTCCCGAAGAATACCTTTCAAAAATCAAAAGGACTTACGGAAAAGATAGGGGAAACGTTCAGGGTGCCCACGAGGCAATAAGGCCAACATACCCAAATATAAAACCCTGGGATCTAAGGGGGAAATTGGACGAAATTTCCCTAAAGGTTTATGAACTAATATGGAGGAGGGCATTGGCATCCCAAATGTCCCCCCTTGAGTACGAGCTTAGGGAAGTAAAGATATCCGCGGGTGGGATAAATTTCCTTGCGGAGGGTAGGGAGGTGAAATTTGAGGGTTGGATGAAGGTTTTACCCCATGAGCTTAGGGGTGAGGATATACCGGATCTGAAAATTGGGGAAGAGTTGAAGGTGAAGGGCATAAAGCTAAAGAAGGATAAGACTAAGGCCAAGCCGAGATTTACGGAGGCGAGCTTGGTTGAGGAGCTTGAAAAATTGGGAATAGGGAGGCCTTCAACATACGCAACCATAATAAAAACCCTATTTGCAAGGAAGTACGTCATCAAAAAGGGTAAAACTTTGGTGCCTACCGAGATGGGGGAGAAGGTCCTTGACGAACTTTTAAAATTTTTCCCGGAGATCTTTGATTATCGTTTTACCGCCAAGATGGAGGAGGAGCTTGACAAGATAGAGGAGGGAGAGAAGGGATATTTGGATGTGGTTAAAGAATTCTACCTTGAACTATGGCCGAAAATAGAAAGGGCAAACGGCTCTCCTTCGTAATGCCATATTTTTTTAGGGAAGTTAGCGGTGGTGCGGAAAAGCAGGCTTATCTATTATCAAAAAACCTTTCCCTTCGGGGTTTTGATGTTTATTACATCACCTCAGGGAAGGGGAAAGAGATTGTTGATGGGATTTGGATTTTAAGGATCCTGAAATTTCCCCACATTTTCCAGTACCTTGAATATCCCAAAATTCTCCTGAAGCTCTTTGAAATTGATGCCGATGTTGTTATGACGAGGATAAGGCATTATTATTTTCCCGTTGCCCTTTATGGGATTCTATCCTTCAGAAATTCCGTAATTTTCATCCCAGAGAACGGAATACCTTACCCATTTTATGAAACGGAGAAGGTAATAAGGGCAAAGAGGGGAATAAGGAGGATAGTTGGGGTAATAAACGCCCTTATTCTGGACATCTTCGCATTCCTTGGGATACTATTTGCAAAAACCGTGATCGTGCAAAACGAGAAGCAAAGGGAAATAGTAAGGAGGATTTACTTCAAGGATCCAAAGAAGCTTCCTTCCCTCTTTGAACCTTTAAATGTGGATTTTTCCAAGAAGGATGGAATATGTTGGGTGGGGAACCTTAGGGAGATAAAGAGGGTTGAGCTCTTTTTGGATTTGGTGAAGAGGGTTAGGGGTGTTAATTTTTACCTTGTGGGGAGGATACCGGAGAGGTATAGGAATTTGATAGGGGGATTGGAAAACCTTAAGGTTTTCGGGGAGCTTCCATACGAGGAAACTGTTAAAATAATCGCTACCTCTAAGGCTTATATAAACACATCAAAGGAGGAGGGATTTCCGAATACGTTCCTGGAAAGTTGGTACTACAAAACCTTAGTAATAACCTTTGATGCGGATCCGGACGGTTTAATATCCAAAGGTTTGGGGGTAAAGGTTAAGGACCTTGACGAGGCGGAGAGGGTGATAAGGGATCTTGGGGAGGATTTTGGTAAGTTTTCCGACATTACGGAAAGGGCATACCTTTACGTTGTAAATAACCACCTACCCGAGAGGGTGATAACCTTATGGCGCGAAGTTGTAGGTTATTGTAATGTTCAGGATAAGGGCGATGATGTTCATAATTAGCCCGAAACTCAAAAGATCCCTCAAGCTTACAAGTCCGAAGGAATAAACTAGCATATTGGGGGGTGTCGCTACTGGAAGCATGAAGGCACCGGATGAGGATATTACAACTACCGCGGCCAAAGCCGAAGGGTCAAGGTTTGTCCCCTTTGCAAAGTTGTACGCTATTGGCACAAGAACATTCGCAACCGCGGTGTTTGAGGCAAACTCCGTTAAAGCTAAAACAAAAACCGCCCAAATCCCAATCAAAAACAAACTTGGAAATCCTTCAAAAATCTGAAAGTTTTTCACAACGAAATCGGAAAATCCGGTTTTTATGATAATATCCGAAAGGGCAAAACCTCCCCCAAATAGAAGAAGGGCACCCCAGGGTATATCCCTCAGGTCTTCCCATTCAACGAGTTTGAAAACAAATAGGAAAATCGCGGAGGCGATGGCAACGGTTGAATCTTCAATGTTTAATTTTAACTTCTCGTTTATAACGGGTAAAAGTATCCAAAGTAATGCGGTTGTAAGGAAAACGAGGGCAACGATTTTCCCCCTTTTATCCAAACGGACCTCCGAAACCGGAAGGTTTAACTTTCTCCCCGATAGTTTAAAAAAACCGAAAATCGCAACCAAAATAAAGACTATTTCAAGGAGTAGGGAATAGGGAAGTCCGAACTTTAACCAATCCAAGAACGTAATATTCTCACCGAACCCTTTTAAAATCCCCGCATATACCATATTCGGTGGGGTACCCACTAAGGTTGCCATACCACCGATGTTCGAAGAATATGCGGAACTTATAGCCAAGGCTTTCAGGATCCCGGAGCTTCCGAGGGACAATATCATGGGTATAACCACCGCTGTTGCAGATGTGTTGCTTATCCACATTGATAAAAAATAAACCGAAAGGGAAACACCCAAGAAAACCCCGATTTCGGATCTTCCAAAGATCCTAACGAGCCTTTGGGTAAGATAAAGGTGTATGTTATACTTCTCCAGAGCCCTTGCTATGATAAAACCCCCGAGGAATAGAAATACGGTGGGTCTTGCGAAATTTACGGAAACTTCTTGGGGGGTCAATATCCCAAAGGAGTGGGGCCAAGACGAGGGGAAGCAAGGCGGTGACATAAAGCGGTAAAACCTCACCCACCCACCATACACCCATCCAAAGAATTAACCCTATGGAAAAGGAGAGCTTCCATTCAATGGGAAGAAGAAAGGAGAAAATAAAAAGGACGGGACCTAGGAAAAGCAAAAACCTTTTCATTTGAACCTATTATACACCCTAAGCCTTATCTCCGAGGCGCAATTTCTCCAATCAATCCTACTTAGAGCCTTG
Source organism: Candidatus Caldipriscus sp. (assembly GCA_049414445.1). Lineage (GTDB taxonomy): Bacteria > Hydrothermota > Hydrothermia > LBFQ01 > LBFQ01 > Caldipriscus. Next base: position 5,177 of record JBMSAP010000009.1, read on the forward strand.
AACCTTATCGTGAAGATTAGGGCATGGGGACCAAACCCATCAAACCATACTATCGGCTTAAAGGTTTTGTCAAAGCCCTCAAAATTTTCCATCTCCTCCAATATCTCAAGCAGAACCTCCTTAGCCCTCTCAGGATCGTTGAATCCATAAATTAATATACGCATGTTATCAACGAAAGTTGGATCTGGCCTGTTGTAGCTTACGAGAATGGAGTTTATTATCTGGCTGTTCGGAATATATACGATGTTGTTGCTGAAATCCCTTATTATAGTTGAATAAACCCCAACGTCTATTACCTCCCCACTGTAGTTTCCAACGCTAATTTGATCCCCCACTTGTACCCTCTTTGATGAGGTTATGTATATTCCCGAGAAGAGGTTGCTTAAGAGGGGTTGTAAAGCTAATGCAACCGCCAAACCCCCTATACCCAGAGCGGTCAATATTGGGGTTATCTGGAAACCTACGGCGCTTAGACCCAACAATAGCCCGGTTATAAATACCCCCCACCTTACGGATACGCTTATTATTGAAGACCTTATGTTAAAGTAATCCTCAACGACCATATCAAGGATCGCGCCGAGGGTGTAGGAAATTGAGGAAAAAAGGATTATAGTTGAAAGGTTCTGAAGGATCTTGTTAGTTTCGTGTCCAAGATTTTCCCCGAAAAACCTCAAGGAAAGGTAAATTCCGAGAATGAAAAACCACAATACCACCGCGGGTCTAAGACCCCTATAAATCCGATAAAATAAGTTCTCCTTCCCCTTCAGGGTCCTTAACAGGAATGACCTGACGAATAGGGAGAAGAGAACACCTAAGAAAAGGAAAAATAGGGTAAGGAAGATGGATAGGATAAGGGGATGTTTCAGAGCTTCCATATTAGCCATCCCATAAATCCCCCCATTATCGCTCCCGTGAGCACCTCAAAGGGGGTATGCCCAAGGAGCTCCCTTAATTTGTTTTGGGATATGGGGTGTCCGGAAAAGAGTTCCTCAAGTATGGCGTTTATAACTTTAGCCTGTTCCCCCGCCGCCCTCCTAATTCCCGCCGCGTCATACATAACTATTAAGCTAAAAAATGCAGTTACGCCGAACAGGGGGCTTGAGAATCCCTCGGAGAGCCCAACCAGGACTGTTAGGGCGGAGACGGACGCCGAATGCGCTGACGGTAATCCCCCCATCTCAACGAACTTTCTGATATCAACCTTCCCTTTCCTTACTAGATTTATTAAGAACTTTAGGAGCTGGGCGGTGAAGGAGACAAACAGGGGTCCCCAAAGGAACTTGTTTGTTAGGATTTCCTTCATTCCCTTGAGAAGAAATAGGAGATAATGAAAAGTATAACAAAGAAAACAACAACCGCGATTATACCAAGTTTTGAAACAAGAGCAAGTACAAAACCCGCGGTTATAACACCCAAGGAGATGGAGAGAAAGGCGGGAAGAAAGGGGATGTTAAACACCTCCGCAACGAGGGAACCCATCCATGCCCCTGTACCCGGAACGGGCAAGGCTACGAAAAGGTACAAACCCAAAAGCTTCAACCTTGATACGGAAACGCCCTTCTTTCTTGCGGTTTTATAGAGTAATTCAAAGATGTATTTGGTAATTCTCCACCTTGAGGTCAGGATGGATAAGGGCTTTAAGAGAAGAAGTAAAAATGGAACGGGTAAAATGTTCCCGCATATTGCCAAGATAAGGGTTTTCCAGAAGGGTAGCTCGTAATATATGATCCCCAAGGGTATGGCGCCCCTCAATTCAAATATGGGAAGCGCCGCCAAAAACAAAACCGCAAGCTCAGGGGGAAGACCCTTTATGTGCTCAAACAATTTCCTCTACCTTTGCAACCGTGTATTTTTGCGTGTGGAAATACATCCTCCTGTAATTCTTCTTTGGCTTCATTTTAAAAACTATAAGCTTTTCCTCTTTCTCCCCCAAAACCCTAAGAATCGCGATTCCCTTTTCGAAGGAAACTTTCCCATCCTCAAGCTTTTTCATTATAACTTCCGCAGAGAAAGTTTCCCCGCCCTTCAAATTTAAATTCGGCAATATTACCTTTTGCCCCCTTTTCACGGGTATTTGAAAACCCTTAACCCTAATAACCGCTTCCATATCTCACCTCCTTTATTGTTTTAACCTGCTTATAGCATTCAAAGCCCTTGGATTCCCCTTATCGTAATTTAAAACCATCTGCCAAGTTTCAAGGGCCTTCTGCTTATCCCCCGCTTTCTCATAAGAGATAGCTTTATTTTCAAGCTGGGCAAGTTGCTGGTACCTCTTGGCGGTATAGTCCTGAGGGTTCTCGGATAGGATCTCGGTGGCAAGCCTCAAAGTGGTTGTCAAATCTCCCCTCTTGTACGCCTCTATCATCTGCGTTCTCTTGTCGAGGGTACCCGTGTTTAGGTTTATGGTGGGTTTTACCTCTCCTAAGGAAACTTCCACCTTCGGCAAGCTCACGGAAACTTCGGATGAGAGTTTCGGGGTTTGCTGGATCTGTATGGATGTGGTAGCGGTCCCCAGACCTTCAGTTTTCTTTTCCTCTTCCCTCTTAACCTTCACTTCCTCTACCTTCCTTTCAAATATCCTCCTTACAACCTCGGCCTTTACAGGTCTTTGGGAGGACATGAGGTTCTCAACGGTGCCCTTAAGGGCCAAAAGTTGTTCGTTTTCCGGATCACCCTCAAGGGCGGATTCAATTAACAAAAGCGCCCTTTTATAATCCCCTTTCTGTATCAGAGCCTCTGCTATTTCAACGTTCTGTATTGCGGAGAGCCTGTTGGCAAGGGGAGCGTAAATCTGGTTGAAAATTAGCCTATCCCCCAATATCGGCCTGACCCTATCCAGATTTTCCATAGCCTCGTCAAATTTACCTTCCTTCACCAACTTTAAGGCATCCACCACATTTCTCCAAGCATTTAAAAGGCTATCCGCCTTTGATACGAATTCCTTAGCTTGGGATAAGGATTTATCCAAATTCAGCGCCTTTTGTGCGTAGTCCTTTACGAGGCTGTAATTTTTAAGGATCTTTTCTGGATCCTGTTCGTTTTCCGCGGTGGCAAAAGTGGAAATTGCCAAGCTTAGAGAGCTCTGGGCTTCGTTTTTCCTCTGGTTTAGGTAAAGGAAGGTGGTGGTTCCGGCTATTAAAAGGAGTAAAACTGCGGATATCCCCACTATTAGGGCGGTGTTGGGTTTTCTTACCATAAGCTCTGTTTCGGGTTTTTCCGATGGATTGACGAATAACAGGGTCATCCTACCCACCTTAAGGATATCCCCGCTCTTTAACCTCGTTCTCTCTTTTAGAATTTTTCCATTAAGAATGGTGGGGTTGGTTTGGCTTAGGTTTTCAACCTCAACCGTATCACCCAAGAAGTATATCATCAGATGCTTTCTGGATGTATGGGGATCCTGAACCGGATACTCTATCCCCTCTTCCCTACCCAATATCCCAGATGAGAAGATCTCTATTACGCTACCCGCACCTGGACCGCTTATTATTTTAAAGTAAGGGGGTTCCTCCGCCTCCAAGAATTGTGTGGGTTGGCTGGAAGATGTAGTTTGGGGAGCCTCAAGGATATAAACCTTAAGCTTACCCGCGACATCTATCTCCATACCCGGCGTGAGCTCAATTTCCTTGACGTCTTTAAGATCGCCTACGGAGATCCCATGTCCCGAAGCTTTTAAAACCACCGCCTCCCCCTTCTTGTCTATAACCGCGTACTCTGGGGGAAGGCCTATAACAAATAGGTCGCTTCTTACGGAACCGCCGATAACGAAGGGAAACTTGTTTATGGTTATTAACTTCTCCCTTCCGCCTATTACGACCTTTATCTTTATCATATATTGTTTGCCAGATCCTCAACCTTTTTGGCAAGAGCCAAAATCTCGTTCCTTATCTGGGATTTAACCTCATCAAGCTGGGATATAAGGTCCTTTTTCTTAAACTCCAAGGCTTCAATTTCCCTCTTTATATCCTCCGCCCGCTTCTTAAGGTTCTCAACTTCAAGCTTTGCGTTTAGTATAATGTTTTCCGCCTCCCTCTTCTTTTCCTCTATAAGCTTATCTCCCGTTTGCTTTGCCAACTTCAAGATCTCAGTCGCAAGCTTCTCCTCGGGAAGATCCTCCCAGCTTATTCCCACCCCACCCTTCTTTTTCAGCTCCTCGTTATCCTTCTTAAGCTTCTCCAACTCATTCCTTAACCTCTCGTTTTCCTCCGAAAGTTGCTCTATTTGCGCCTCAAAAATGGTGGTATCCACGCCCGAAGAGATACCTACGTTTTCAATGGTTTTTTCAAGCTCCTCTACATACTTTGCCACTTTACTCAAGAAATCCCTAACCTCATCCGGATCATACCCCCTCTTTCCGATACCCCCCACCATCGTGAACTCCCGCGATCTAATTGTAGCCGCGGAAAACTTTTTCCCTTTTTGCATGTTTGGGTATTATAAAGTGGTTTAGGGGAGATGGAAGAATTGCGCAAGTGGATAATCTGACATCCTTATAATATTAGCTTATGAAGAGGACATTGGTAATCTTATTGATGGCGGGATTACTTGCTTCTTGCGGTGGTGGAAAGAGCGAAGGTCAAAGCACTACCACAGCAACCCAGACAACGGAGGCACAGGTTCAGAAGGTAGATCTATCCCAGGTGCCCGAGGAATGGCCCGAGCTTAACGAAGAGTTGGCGGCAAAGGGTGAGAAGTTGTTCGCCCAGAAAGGATGCAACGCATGCCATATGGTTACCGATCAAAAACTTGTGGGACCTGGTCTTAAGGGGTTAAACAAGGAAACTACATACAGGTGGTCTATGGCAATGATACTAAACCCAGATTCCATGCTCAAGCACGATGAAAGGGCAAAACAACTCCTGAGAGAATACGGGGTACCTATGCCATATCAAAGAATAACCTTTGAAGAGGCGGAAGCTATACTACACTACATACTGAAAGTTAGCCAGTAGATGGGGTGTTCTCCCTTATAATACACCGCTATGGCGAGCAAGAAGGCGGGTGGTTCCACAAAAAACGGAAGGGATAGCAACCCAAAGTACCTCGGTGTAAAGAGATTTGGGGGCCAGATAGTTCAAAAGGGTGAAGTGATAGTGAGGCAGAGGGGAACCAAAGTTCACCCGGGGTACGGGGTAGATATGGGATCCGATTTTACAATTTACGCCACCGTTGATGGGGTGGTAAAGTTCCACGAGAGGAAGGGGAGGAAGTACGTATCCGTAATACCCTTACAGTAGCGGTACTTTTCTTGGGGTGTAGGAACGTCTTCCTTCCCAAAACCGTTGATGTTGGTGGTGTTTATTATGATCCAATAAAGCCCGAGTATGTGGTTAAGAACCTTCAGACCGCTTACACCTTAAGGGACATTGAGAGGTATAAGGGGTGCCTGGATAGGGACAGCTTCAAGTTTTACTTTGACCCATCCCAGAGCGATATTAGGGACATCCTGAGGGATAGGTGGGGAATAGATAGCCTATCTTGGGGATACAACGAGGAGGTAATATCCACCCAGAGGTTGTTTGAGTACGCAAGGAACATAGTCTTAAACCTCACAAACGGAACAAAAATATACTCCTCCGAGAATTCGGAAACCTGGATATGGGATTACTATCTGAAGATAGAACCCGCGGTTGAGGGGCAAGGGGAGGCGGTGGGTAAGGCGATATTCACCTTTGTGAAAAAGGGCAATAAGTGGTACATAAGGTTATGGCAGGATTACAGATCCGGGATGTAGGGGTAATAGGGGGAGGGGCTTGGGGTCTGAGCTTGGCGAACCTTTTGGGGGAAAAGGGCTTTAGGATTTTGGTTTGGGATAGGAATTCGGATAGGATAAGGTTTTTAAGGGAAAATAGGGAAGATCCGCAGAGGCTACCAGGTGTAAAAATCAACGAAAGGGTAGAATTTGCGGAAAATCTTATTGATCTTTCAAATTTGGATCTACACATTTTAACCGTCAAATCCGAAGCTGTGGAGGAAGTGGCGGAAAGGTTAAGGGAAATTAAAATCCGACTTTTGGTGAGCGGGATAAAGGGTTTTGTGGGGAGGGGGTTAAATTTGGTGAGCGAATACCTTGAAAAAAAACTTGAAGGTGTTGAGGTTTTCGTCCTCGGGGGACCATCAATAGCCCTTGAGGTTTGCAATAAAATTCCAACATCCGTGGTGATAGCGGGGAAAAACGAAGAAAGTTTGAAGAAAATTCAGGAAGCCTTTTCCACGAATTATTTTAGGGTTTATAGGAATTTGGATGTTTTGGGGGTTGAGATGGGTGGAGCATTAAAAAACGTTATAGCCATAGCCGCGGGTATATGCGATGGTTTGGGACTTGGAGAGAATTCAAAGGGTGCCCTTTTAACAAGGGGGGTTTATGAGATGGCGAGGTTCGGAGTAAAACTTGGGGCAAAGATGGAGACGTTTTTCGGTCTGGCGGGGCTTGGGGATGTTATAACCACGAGCTTTTCAAAGAACTCTAGGAACAGGTACGTTGGGGAGATGTTGGGCAAGGGTAAAAAGATAGAGGAGATATTGAGGGGGATGGTGATGGTGGCGGAGGGGGTAAGGACTGCATACATAGTTAGGGATAAAGCGAGGGAAATAAAAATCGATATGCCCCTGACGGAGATGGTATGCAGGGTTATGGATGGGGAGATAAGCCCAAGCGAGGCTATAAACGAGCTTATGACGAGGGAGCTCAAGAGGGAGTTTTATGAAGGTTATATCGGTTGAGAATTTAACGAAGATATACAGGGTGTCGGTGAAGGGGGATGGATTTTGGGAGGGAATTTTGAGGATTTTTAGGAGAAAATATAGGGATATTGTGGCGGTTGATGGGATATCCTTTTCGGTTGAGGAGGGGGAGATATTGGGGTTTTTGGGACCGAACGGGGCGGGGAAAACCACCACCCTCAAGATGCTTACGGGTCTGATATACCCTACATCCGGGCGCGTTGAGGTTTTAGGTTTTAAGCCGTACGAGAGGAAAAAGGAATTTTTGAAAAGTATAACGCTGGTTATGGGACAAAAACAGCAGTTAATATGGGATTTACCACCTATGGACACATTTAGGATAAACGCGGAGATATACGAGATACCAAAGGATGTTTTCAATAGGAGGGTTTATGAGCTTGCGGAGATGTTGGCAATTACGCATATTCTCCACCAGCCCGTAAGGAAGCTCTCCCTGGGTGAAAGGATGAAGGCTGAGCTTGTCGCATCTTTGATACACTTTCCCAAGATACTTTTCTTGGATGAGCCCACCATAGGGCTTGATGTAAGCGCACAGATGTCAATAAGGCAGTTTCTAAGGGATTACAACGAAAAATACAAGGCGACTATTATTCTGACGAGCCACTATATGGAGGACATAGAGGTTCTATGCGATAGGGTAATACTTATACACAAGGGTAAGATAATCTTTGATGGGGATCTTTACGGGATAGTGGATAAGATCGCCCCCTATAAGGAAATAACGGTAAAGTTGAAGGGAAACTTGGATATAGAGGCTATAAGGAAATTTGGGGAGATTAGGGAGGTGGAAGGGACGGAGGTTAGGATAATCGTAAATAGGGAGGAGGTGTTTGAAAAGATAAACGAAATTTTGAGAAGTTTTCCCGTTGAGGATTTCAGCGTCACGGATCCCCCTCTTGAGGAGGTGATATCAAGGGTGTTTTCTGGGTTGGGGATATAAGGCTTTTAGGGGTTGTAGAGAAAAGCACGGTAAATAAATCTTCGGCTTTTTCAACCCTAAAATATTTACTATGGAACTCAAGTTGGATGAAGGAAAGAACTGGGCTTTAATACTCGGATCCTCAAGTGGTTTTGGCGCAGCAACGGCGATAAAACTTGCCGAGTACGGTTTGAATATATTCGGCGTTCACCTTGATAGAAGGGAGACCTTACCCAACGCACAAAGGGTGATGGAAGAGATCAAAAAATTTGGGGTTAAGGTTTATTTTTTCAACACGAACGCCGCGGATGACAAGAAGAGGGAAGAGGTGATATCCCAAATAAAGGAGATCACCCAAAGGGAGGGAGGCAAGATAAAGGTCCTTATGCATTCCCTCGCTTTTGGGACATTGAAGAGATACATAGGAGATAATGCCGAAAATGATATTAACAGACAAAACCTTGAAATGACGATTGATATAATGGGGAACTCTTTGGTTTATTGGGTTAGGGATATCTTCAGGGCGGGGTTGTTTGATAAGGACAGTAGGGTATTCGCCATGACGAGCGCGGGATCCCATAGGGTATATCCATCTTACGGTCCGGTTTCGGCGGCGAAGGCGGTTTTGGAATCACATGTTAGACAGCTGGCTTTTGAACTGGCAAAGGAAGGTATAAGGGTTATAGCAATACAGGCGGGAATAACGGATACTCCCGCATTAAGGAAAATACCGGGACACGAAAAGATGATAGAATGGGCGAAGGAAAACAACCCATCCGGTAGGCTAACAACACCCGAGGATGTGGCAAACGTAATAGCACTATTGTCAAGGCCCGAGGCTTATTGGATAACGGGAGCGGTTATAAGGGTGGACGGAGGGGAGGATCTGGTTTGAAAGTGATTATCCTATTCTAAATTTCGTTCCCTCGGGAGTATCCATAATCTCAACTCCCGCAAGCTTCAAAACCTCCCTTATCTTATCCGCAAGTTCGTAATTCCTCTCCTTCCTTGCCATTTCCCTTACACTTATAAGCCTCCTTAAAACTATCTCCTCCTCCTTTTCAAAAGAAAATCCCAGTTTTTCAAGGAGAACCCTCAGGGTGTATAAAACGTTTTCATCTTTGCTTTCAATGTTTTTAAAGATTTGGGCGAAAAATTTTGGTGTATCAAGGTCATCCCTCAACATCTCTAAGAGCTCCTCCCAAAGTGCGCCTACAATTTCACCCTCAACGTTTGATAGGCTTTTGTAAATCCTTGCCCAACTCTTCGAAAACTCTTTTAGCTTTTCGGGGTAAAACTCCAAATCGTTCCTATAATGCCCGGACAATAACATAAGCCTAATCGCCGATGGGTGAAAATCCGCCAAGGCTTCCCTCGCTAAGAAATAGTTTTTCAGGGATTTTGACATCTTCTCACCGCTTACGGTTAAAAGTCCCACATGGATCCAAAACCTCGCGAAATCTTCACCCGTTGCCCCCTTAGTCTGGGCGATCTCGTTCTCGTGGTGGGGGAATATTAAGTCCCTACCTCCCCCGTGTATATCAAAGGGCAAACCCAAATGGGTTGAAGCCATCGCGGAACACTCTATATGCCAACCTGGCCTTCCCTTACCCCAAGGGCTTTCCCAATAAGGTTCCCCCTCCTTTTTCGCCTTCCATAGGGCAAAATCAAGGGGATCCTCCTTCGTTGGATCCACCTCCACCCTCGCTCCCGCCTGAAGTTCTTCCAATGGCATCTTTGATAAAACCCCGTAATCGTAATCCTTCAGGAACTTTTTAACGGAAAACCACACGTTTCCATCCCTAACGTATGCATACCCCCTCTCTATGATGCTATTTATCATTTCAATGATCTCCTGTATGTGTTGGGTTGCCCTCGGGTGATATATGGGTAGGAAGTTCATTTTCCTTGATATATCCCTATACTCAACTTCATACCTTTCCGTTAAGACCCTCCAGTCTATCCCCTCCTCTTCTGACTTTTTGATAATTTTATCATCTATATCGGTGAAGTTTTGAACCGCCTTGACTTCCCAACCCAAGATCTTGAAAAGCCTATATAGGGTATCAAAGACGGTGAAAACCCTAAGATGCCCAAGATGTGGGCTATCCTGTAATGTCATACCGCATACGTAAACCCTGACGGTTTTCCCGTCAAGGGGTTCAAAATCCTCCCTTTTTCCAGAAAGGCTGTTATAAAGTTTCATTCCCTCTTAGGCCTCAAAATCGGCAAAGGTATTACATCCCTTATGTTCTGCGAATTTGTAAGGATCATAAAGATCCTGTCCAAACCGAGGCCCAAACCTCCAGTTGGGGGCATACCGTACTCAAGGGCAAGGATAAAATCCTCGTCTATCTCCTCGGGTAGCTCCTCATCCTTGGCTATCTTTCTAAGCTCAACCTCCTCCTCAAGGCGCCTCCTCTGTTCTATTGGGTCGTTGAGCTCGCTGAAGGCATTCGCAACTTCCATACCGCAAACGAATAACTCAAACCTCTCAACAAGTTTATCGTTTTCCCTGTGTATCTTTGCCAAGGGGGTAAGCTCTAAGGGGTGGTCTATGACGAAGGTGGGTTCCTTTATCTTCTCCGCGACGAAATGGTCAAAGAGCTTATCGTAGAGTTTTGCCCTCGTGGGATTTTTAATTTTTATTCCCGCCCCTTCCGCTATTTTCAGAAGCTCCTCCGTAGACGCCTTAAGGATATCTATCCCAAGAGCCTCGTTCAAACTATCAACGAACCTTATCCTCTTAAATGGCCTTTCAACCCTTATCTTCTCCCCCCTATATTCAAAGGAATTTTCCCCTTTCATAAGAACCACCATAGTGTAAAAGTAATCCTCAACGAGATCCATCACATCGTTGTAATCCCAATATACAGCGTAAGCTTCAAGGGCGGTGAATTCCGGGTAATGGGTGGCGTCTATGCCCTCGTTCCTAAAGTTTTTTCCTATTTCATAAACCCTCTCGTATCCCCCAACTATGAGTTTTTTCAGGGAGAGCTCGGTAGCTATCCTGAGGTAAAGCTCGGTATCAAGGGCGTTTGAGAAGGTTTTAAAGGGCCTTGCGGTGGCACCACCATATACGGTTTGCAAGATCGGGGTTTCAATCTCTATAAATCCCCTTTCCTCAAAGAATCTCCTTGTCTCCCTCAAAAACAAAAACCTCTTCCTGAAAAGTTCCCTAGCCTCCCTACTTGAAATAAGATGCAAAAACCTGTACCTATAAATCGTTTCTGGATCCTGCAATCCATGCCACTTCTCGGGTAAGGGGTGAAGGGATTTAACGAGGAGCTTCAATTTTTTAACTAAAACCGTCGGTTCCCCCGTCTTGGTATAAAACGTCTCACCCTCAACCCCAACTATATCCCCAATATCTATCATCTTTTCGTAAATTTTGGCGGGGTTTTTGTTTCCGTACCTTTCAACATCAAATCCTTCAAAGAAGTTCTCCGGTGTGTCCCCTACCCTAATTAAGATCTGTATCCTATCCCTTTCTCCTTCAAGGTCGGAAAATATCATCTTCCCAAAGGGCCTCTTTGTTATCACCCTCCCCGCTATCTTTACCCTCAAGCCTTCCGAAAAATTTCCCTTAAGCTCCTCTATGGTATGCGTCCTATCGTACCTGTAAGGAAAAGCTTCAACGCCGAGCTCTTTGAGGGTCTTGAGTTTCTCAAGTCTTACGTAGTATTCGTCGGATCGCATAGTTGGGTATTTTAAGGTTTTCCGTCAAAAACTACCTTACCGTTATCAAATACTATCAACCTTTCCCCCCAACTTAACAGGCTCTCCTTATGCGCCACCACTATTAAGGTTATATCCTTTAGTTTCCTTAAAATTTCCCCTATCCTCTCCTCGTTCTTCAAATCCAAGGCGCTCGTGGGCTCGTCCAATATTAAAAACGACGGCTTTCCCGTTAAAACCCTACCTAAGGCTATTCTCTGCTTCTCCCCTCCCGAGATCTTACCCTTCAAATTAACCTCAAAATCCCTTAACCTTTCCCTCAGATGCTCCAAATTAAGCTCCTTAAGGATTTCGTAATTTCCCAAGAGGTTCTCCTCCAAAGTTCCGTCAAACACGAAGGGTTCCTGGGGTAGAAACCCCAACATACTCCTCCACTTGTAAAGGTCGTAATCGTATAAACTTTTACCATCAAGGAGGATGTCGCCCTCGCTTGGCTTCACAAAACCCGCCAAGAGATCAAGGAAAGTACTCTTTCCCGATCCAGATTTTCCCATTATTACGATCCTTTCACCCCTTCTTATCTCAAGGTCTTCTATTTCCAGAACCCTCTTTCCCCCATAATTCACCCTTACACCCTTAAAGCTCAAAACCTTCCAATTTGTGGGATCCAAACTCCCCCAAGATTCCTTTGGAAGGCTCGTTATCTCCCCTATCCTCCTTAGGCTAACCCTAGCGCTTTGTATATATGCCAAGCTTTGGAAGAGGAGCTTTAGGGGTCTGATGGTTGATAGGGAGGATGCGAGGAAGACTATAAAGGCGTCGGGGGAAACCGTACCCGCCTTATAAATAAAATAACCGGATAAAAATAGTATAATGGATGCGGTTATTCCAACGAGGCTTTCGGAGAGTACCGGAGCAAGGGCAGCGGAAAATTCAAGCTTCAGTGATTTCTCAAATAACCTATTTGAGATCCGGGAGAATTTTGATATGAAGTTTTTGGTCAAGTTCAAGGATTTTATCACCTTTATCCCATCAAAGGTGTTGGCAAGGAAGGAGGAAAGATCGGCGAATATGTCCATCGCTTTCGTTGTCCTCCTTTTTACCACCTTAGATACGTACCAACCTAAGAGTGAGGAAAGTAAAAGGATACCCCATGCAAACAAGCTTAAGATCGGGGCGGATGTGATGGCGAGGAAAAGAAAAACAAACAAATTCAAACCATCCCCTATAACCGAACCTATCCCGTCCCTCACGGCGAGCTTAACGTTGTTAATATCAACCGTCATATTGTTCAAAATGTCCCCGAGCCTAACATCCCTTATTTTCCCATAATCCGCAAGGATCAGGGAGGTATATATCCTATCCCTAAGGTCCCTCGCGATGGCTTCCTGCAAATAAAGTATGCTAAACTTTTTCGCGGAATTTACGAGGAGCTTGAGGATGAATATGCCCGCAACAAATATTGATAGGTTCCTTATGCTTGTGAATGGATCGCCCGTGAGAATAAAACCCTCCAGATAAACCCGAAAAGCCCTTAGGGCGGGAATTAGGTTTATCTCATCGGAGGAGAGTAAAACCCTTAAAACCACGGGGAGTATGGATATTGAGAGCCCCTCAAGTATGGAAGAAAGTAGGCTGAAAAGTGCGTAGAGGAATAGTAGGAGGAAATATCTCATTCGCTATAGGATGCCCCGAACTTTTCGGTCTCCCAAACTATCACCTCCTCAACCCCCGGAAATTTCTTTTTAACCTCCTTAAAGATCCATTCCGCAAGCCTTTCCGTTGTGGAATTTCCGGGAAGTAGATCGTTTATATTAACCTGTGGAGGCAAGAGATTTTTTAAAAAACCCTTAACCTCCAAGAAATCAACGACATATTCCTCCCCATTTAATTCCCCAGAAATTACCACCTCAACCAGGTAATTGTGCCCGTGCAGGGGTTCAGCCTTCCCTTTGTAGTTTTTGAGAAAGTGGGCACCCGAGAAGGAATGCCTAACCCTCACCCTAAACTTACCCATCAAGAAAAGCGCCCCAGGAGGGATTCGAACCCCCGACCTGCGGCTTAGGAAGCCGCCGCTCTATCCTACTGAGCTACTGGGGCGGAGAAGGTATTATAAGGTAGATTAAAGATGGTCAGGTTGGTGTATATGAAATTAATAATTTTACCGTTTTATCTAATTTGATGTTGCAAGTGGTAGCCTTGCTTACCCAACCTTTAAGGAACTCTTGGGTGAGGTTAAGTAAAAGTTGAAGAATTTCTAATCTAACTTAGGATAAGTCCTTTCTCTAATCTCTTTCACTTTTCTTACTTTCCTTCTTTCATATTGGGGTAATGTTCTTATTGCTACAACTCTAACGTTCACGAGCTT
>JBMSAP010000010.1:0-45489 GCA_049414445.1 Candidatus Caldipriscus sp.
TCAAAGGCAAAATCCGGTATCCCATAAACCTTAACCTCCTTAACCTTCTTGTTTATATTCTTGTTTATAACCATCACCTTATTCTTCTCGTCAAGCTTGGCATCCACCACAAACTCCTCGGGATCCCAATCCCCCTCCACTTTTAAGTTTTCACCCTCGTATTCGGGAAGGTTTTGATAGTTTAGTTGTAGTTTTGCCAGCTCCTCACCCAAATATGCAATATCCCAAAAACTTTGCAAAATTGGAACCCTCGGTAAATCCTTCTTAAGGTTGTTTTCGTACCTCTTCACATATTCGGGTGTTGATAGTACCCCAAAGACATAATAGAAAATGTGCTCCTTCTCTATCCTGCGATCCTTAAGCTCATCCCTAAACTTGTTTAAAGCCTCGTCCGTTATGTTGTAAAGCCTAACCAACCTTTTCTCCCCCATCATCTGCTGTTCCTCATAAACGTAAAGGGGAAAGAGCTGGGTATGGTGCAAAAAGTCAAAACTAACAATTCTATCCGTAATAAAGGCATAGAATTGACCGGAACCTTTACCGCTTACCGCGATCGCCAAATTTTGGTGTGATGGGGTGGGGAAAATTGAGGGGAGCTGGTAAACTGATGCGTTAAAAACTCTGTCAAAATAAACATACATTGGAATAAAGGGCCTATAAAATGCCGGGAAAACCTTATCGTCCCTAAACTCCTGCGGATTGTTTATTTTGAATAACCACTTTTTCAACGTGTAATCCCACTTTATTTTTCTTACGTCTTTCTCAATCTTTTCCTCTACTTCATTCTCCTTTATCTCCCCCCTACGAACCCTCTCAAGGTGCTCGTTGAAGGTTTCTATTAGCCTTCCCATATTCTTCTTAAGCTCCTCAGGGGAAAAGTTGTAAGCGTAAGAGTCCCTAGCAGTATTCAAGCCTTGCGAATAATTCCCAAATACCGTGATTTCCTTTTCGTTCCTTTTATCCCCAAGCTTTAACAGATTCTCAAACTCCTCTTCCCCTTGCTCCAACCAATCGTGATATTTGTTTGGTATAATCTCTTCCCAAGGGATCTGGTCGGGCTTTTCTTCCCATTCTTTTAGCTCCGCAAACTTTTCTTCCTTTTTGGCATAATCTTTAACCGATTTGTAGTAATTTTTTGCGGGTCCGGTTTTGTTCTTCTTTTTAACCAAGAATAACAAGCAATTGCCCGTGCGTATTTGAAATACGTTTTCCCCTTGCCTTTTCGCATCCTCCCCCCTCTTCCTTGCATCTCCCTTTAGGTCATAAACATAAACTTCCGCAAACTCCTCGCTTAGGGCTTTCCTTATCCCCCTTCCCGAAAGCCCATATAACCACCCGTTGTTTAGAACCAATCCTATTACCCCCTCATCTATCCTATCCGTCGCCATCCTTAATGCCTGTACGTATGTATCGTATAGGCTATTTACAAGGGTGGCTCCCAATTCCTTGGCATACTTTGCGTAAGTTTCCCCTATCCTCCTTCTGAGGTTGGGATATTCAAAGTTCTTCCTACCCACATTCTCGTTCTCTCTTCCCGCTCTCCAAGGTGGGTTTGAGATTATTACGTTCACCTTTGCGTTAAGCTGAGCTTCTACCATCTCCTTAAATTTTTGAGGGAATCCGATTAGGTCTTTGGGTTTTCGGTCATAGAGTTTTTCCATAAGGTTGAAGCTGTCTGTCCAAAGGGCGGTTGTGAAGGGCGTGTATTCCCCCAAGTTTTTGAGTAGGGCACTTTCCACATTTTTTAGCATAATCAGATAAGGAAGTAATAAAATTTCGTTAGCCCAGATTTCCTTCCTCTTTAGCTTTCCCTCAACCTTCCCTTTGTCTTCCTTTGCTATGTGATCTATCAGGATGGCTACGAAGGTTCCCATACCCGCGAAAGGTTCAAGGATCACTACGCCCTCATCCCCCAAACCCTTACCAAAGTGCTTTTTTGTTAAGAAATCAACGAATTTGACTATAAAAGAGACTAAAGGTACGGGTGTATAGGCAATCCCCATCTCGTCGGTGATATCCTTGAAGGCTTTACTGAAGAAACCAGTATATAGAAACCTTAAAAGTTCTTGCCTGTCCTCCTCTTTAAGGACCCCTTCCGCCCGAGTCCTAACCTTATCGTAAAACCTCTCCAGATCCTTAATATTGCTCTCTAGGAATTTCCTGAAGTATTCAAACATCTCGTCAAGGATGAGGTCTATTTCGGATTTTTGGGTGAATATCGCATCTAAGATGGGTTTGGTTAGAAGGTATTGGACTATTAGGCTAACGCAATCGTTGGTTGATATGGATTCGTTTAGGATTTTTGAGAGGGAACTTTTAAAGTTTTCAAACTTTTCCTTAAAATCCCCGTCCTTCTCGTAAGTTATGAGGATCTGATCCCTCAGAATTTGAGCCAATTTTGCTGTTTCCTCCGCCCAATCCGAGAGGAAAACCCTATCTCCTATCCTAAAAGTCTTTATCACCTTTGCGGTTAAATTCTTCCTTACACCATCAAAGAGGTCTGCAGGAAAGTTCTGGGATCTCACGGTCTGGAAAACTTCCTTATCAGAATCCGGTTGGTTATCGCGTCTCACTTTATCCGGTCCTTCTCCCTTGGACAGAAGAGCCTTTCTTATCTTTACCCTGTATGTTTCATCGTAAGCTATTACCGCGTTTATCACCTGCCATATCGTTTTGTAGTCGGTTTTATCTATCTGCTCGTCAATGTTTCCCTTTTCCGTATCTATCACCAAAGGGATGAATATTAATCCTTGCTCCTTGCACCTGCTCCTTCTTACAACCCTACCCAAGGCTTGGACTATATCTACCTCGCTCTTCTTTGGCCTGAAAAATGCGACAAAATCAAGGGAAGGGACGTCTATCCCCTCCGTTAAAACCTTCGCGTTCGTCAATATTACGGGTTTTGAAAAGGAAGCCTTCCTTAAACTTTCTATCTTCAAGCGTTTCTTCTCTGCCGTCATGCTCCCATCAATATGCTCTATCCTTATCTTAGGCTCCTCCTTGAAATATTCCCTATAGACCTCCACAAACTCCCTCGCTATCTTCATTGATTCTTCTTCCACGCGATTTACGAATATGATCCCGCTTTTTATTGGGAACCTAACCTTGCGGTTATCCTCATCCAAGGTTTCGCCTTTCATAAACTTCATAAGCCCGATAAGTTTCGTGGTGTCATCAACGCTAAGGGGTTTGGCTTCTTGCTTGTTTTTTTGTTCGTCTTCTTGTTCCTCTTTTTGTTCGTCTTTTTGCTCGTCTTCTTGCTTGTTTTTTTGTTCGTTTTTTTGTTCGTCTTCTTGTTCGTCTTTTCGTTTGTCTTCTTGTTTAGCTTTTTGCTTGTTTTTTTGTTTATTTTTTTGTTTATTTTTTCGTTTGTTTTCTTGTTCGTCTTTTTGTTCGTCTTCTTGTTTGCCTTCTCCTTCGTCTTCTCCCTTCTTTCCGTATCCCATAAGGTACTCACTCAAGTTCTCCTGAATCTCCTTTCTCGGCACCATAAAGGCTATTACCTTGAAACCTGTTATATATCCATCCTTTATCGCCTTAGCGAAAGTGTATTCGTAAAAAACGGGTCCGAAGGTCTCTTCGTCATCCATACTGTAAATCTTTGAAAACCCATTTTCTTCCTCATTAAGCGTGTAAATTTTTGGTGTTGCGGTCATATATAGGCGCTTCGTACCCTTTATGTGTTCGTTTGAGTGTACCAACTTGAAGGAGCTTTCCTCCTCGTTCTCTATGATCCCGGCGGTTTTGTGAGCCTCGTCGCATATTATTAGGTCAAACTCCGGAAGTCCCATTTTCTGGGCTTCCTTTATCACATCAAGGGATTGATATGTGGAGAAAATAACGTTAAGCTTGTCTTCCTTTCGCCTGAACCTTTTCACAAGCTTCTCCGGATTGGTTGTAGCGGGATATTTCAAAAGCCTGATATCGTTTAGGTCGTCCTCATCCTCCTTTCCCATCCCCACCTTCTTATCCGACACCACCGCATAAGCGTTTATATCAATTTCCGAATCCCTACGCCACGCCCGTATGGTCTGATCCAATAGGGCTATTGAAGGGCACAAGAAAAGGATCGTTTTTCCTTTCCCTAAGCTTTCCGCAACCTTCAAAGCAACCAGGGTTTTACCCGTCCCGGGAGGCATCAAAAGTTGCCCCCTGTCCTTCTCCTTAAACCCCTCTATGATCCTCTTTATCGCCTCTTTTTGATATGGCCTTAGCTCCTTGGGCCTCTTCTCTATCTCCTTCCCCTGTAATAAGGCCTCTGCCTTTTCAAGGTACTCCTGAAAATCTACATCATCAATGGAAACAAACTTAACATTCTCGGGCAATTCTTTTTCGGCAACGGATGTTATCCCCCTCGCAAATATATATCCCCCGTCAAAGTTGTACCTGTGTAATAACCCTATGAAGCTTCCCAGATCCTTCCATCCCACCCTCCTTTCCCAATTCTTACACTGAACCAGGTATATTTCCCCGTCCTTTTCCGCCACAAGGTCTCCCCCAAGATCTTTCGCACTAATTTTATTTTTCCTCGCCCATTCTTCCCAACTGTAAACCCTAAAGCCCATATCATCCCTTAAAAAGAGTTCCACCGCCTTTTCCAAAACCTTACCTTTTTCGTAGGGGGTCATAGACGGAATTTTAAGCCCGCCCTAAAATTTTATCTTATGCCCGTCCCTAGGGAGGTGATTGAGGAAGTTGAAAAATTGAGGGAGCTCATAAGGAAATACGATTACTACTATTACGTCCTGAACAACCCCCTAGTTTCCGATGCGGAGTACGACGAACTGAAGAGGCGCTTAATTGAGCTTGAAAGGAAATATCCGGAGTTAATAACCCCCGATAGCCCAACCCAGAGGGTGGGTGCCCCACCGAGGAAGGAGTTCCCAAACATCCAGCATTCCATCCCCATGCTTTCCCTTGAGGATGCGAGAAACGAGGAGGAAATAAGGGAGATATACGAGAGGATAATTAAGCTTGTGGGTAGAAATGTGGAGTTTTGTATAGAGCCGAAGTTTGACGGTTCATCCCTTGAACTGATTTATGAGAATGGGGTTTTGGTGAGGGCGGTAACGAGGGGGGATGGGTACGTGGGGGAAGATGTAACTCCAAACGCAAGGACCATAAGGACCGTACCTTTGAGACTATTTGAGGATGTTAGCATAGAGATAAGGGGGGAGGTGGTAATATCAAAGGAGAATTTTAGGAAGCTTAACGAGGAGCTTATAAACAAGGGGGAAAAGCCTTTTGCAAACCCAAGAAACGCGACGGCGGGCTCTTTAATGCAGTTGGATAGCAGAATAACCGCGCAGAGGCCCTTGGATTTCATAGTTTGGGGTTTTAGCAAAAGCGGTATAAAATTTACAAAACAGTCGGAGTTCTTGAAGAAGGCGGAGGAGCTCGGATTTAAGGTCCCAAAACCCAAAGTCGTAAAAACCTTAGAGGAGATCATAGAGACTTACAGGGAATGGGAGAAGGAGAGGGATAGGTATATTTACGAGCTTGATGGAATGGTGGTGAAAGTGAATGAGATTGAACTTTGGGAGAAATTGGGTTATACCGCGAGGGCGCCGAGGTGGGCTTTTGCTGCGAAGTTTAAGCCGAGGGAAAAGACAACAAAGATCTTGGGTGTTGTTTGGCAGGTGGGAAGAACCGGAATAATAACTCCCGTTGCGGAACTTCAAGCAGTTGAAATTGGAGGGGCTACCGTCTCAAGGGCAACCCTGCACAACGTGGATATCCTTAAAAAGTTGGGGGTGAAGATAGGGGATACGGTTGTGGTATCCAGGGCGGGGGATGTGATACCACAGATAATAAAACCAATAGAGGAGTTAAGGACAGGACAAGAAAGGGAAATAGAGATCCCGAATAAGTGCCCAGTGTGTGGGGGTGAGGTGGCGACGGAAGGTCCCTTCTTAAAGTGCCTTAATCTATCCTGCCCCGCAAAGCTTTCCGCGAGTATAAAACACCTTGCAAGGAGGGAAGCATTTGACATAGAGGGACTTGGAGAGAAGACATCTAAGCTCTTAGTGGAAAGGGGGTTGGTTAAGGATATAGCGGATGTTTTCAACCTACGAAAGGAAGATCTTAAGAGGCTTCCGGGATTCTCGGATGTATCCGCGGAGCAATTGGTTTTGGCTATAGAGAGGGCAAAGAAGATTAGGCTGGATAGGTTTATACACGCATTGGGGATCCCGGGTGTGGGAGAGGCTACCGCAAGGCTTTTGGCTGAAAAATTTAAAACCCTTTCCGCCCTTATGAACGCCTCAAAATTTGATCTGATGAGGATAAGGGGGATAGGTCCGGAAACCGCGGATGCAATAGTTAAGTTCTTCTCCGACGAAAGGAACAGGAATTCAATAAATAAGATGTTAGAATATGGGGTTGAGGTATATTGGGGTGAGGAAAAGAAGGGTCCCCTTTCGGGTAAGGTTTTCGTATTCACGGGAGAGCTTGATTGTTGTCCGAGAAGTAAGGCAAAGGAGATGGTGGAGGAGCTTGGGGGACAAACCGCGGATACCGTATCAAAGAGGGTGCATTATTTGGTTGTTGGGAAGGATCCCGGTTCAAAGCTTCAAAAAGCCCAAAAGCTCGGGATAAAGATCTTGAGCGAGGAGGAGTTTTTGAAAATGATGGAGGAGGCAAAAAAATCTATTTAACCTTAACGATATTAGCCCCCCTATAGTAAAAACCCAAAATCTCCTTATAACTCCAACCCCTCCGCGCCTTTAAGATCGCCCCCCTCTGACATAAACCGGTTCCATGTCCCTTCCCCGTACCTATGAATATAACACCGCTTGGGGAACACCAGTATGCAAAAACCGCACTTGGAAGATTAAATCTTTTTCTAAAATCGTTGGCATAAAGGGTATCGTTTTCAACTACCATCATATATGCCCTTAAAGTCCCAGGGATCCTCTTAACCGTTGGGCAAACCCTTAAGGGCACGAAAACCTTCCAAGCCAAATTATCGTCCGAGAAGCAGTCCGTATCTTCCCCAGTCCAAAAGTAAGGTAATTCCCTCGCCCCTTTCCATACGTACTTGGGCTCGCAAACCCAACCCCCACAGGAAGAATGAAAGAGCACCTCCACCGGCTTATCCCCATAAAAGAGAACTTCCCCCTCCGTCTCCCTCACCGCCCTGTAATGCTCATTTTTCGTAAGGTTCGCACCCTTATAAACCTGGCAGTGATCGCCATCGCACGCGTGGGCGTACCCATGCCTCAACCCCCACCTTAACAAAAACGTCCTAGCCAAAACCGCTTGAGCCTTCAGGGCCTCTATGGGCGCCTTCCCCATCTCCGAAGCTACTACGGATGCCAAATAATCCACTATAGGAACCCTGTTTATAACCCTTATCCCTCTCTTATCCGCTTCCAAAACTATAACCCCCCTGAAGGATGCGGAAATAGGTTCCAAGATCTTTGCGTTTGATAGCGAGAATTTCCTTTTTCTCTCCCCATTCACAATTAGGGTTGAGCCCTTGTGTTCAACGGTAAATTTCCCAATTTTTGAGGTTAAAACTATTTTATCCACCGGGTTTCCCCCAAATAGGGCTACCGCTACGGTTTCCGGAAGCAAAACTCAGTCTTCCCGCCTCAACCCTTCTATCTTTAAACCATCGGTTGTGCTCTGTATAAGAACGGAAACCCTCATATCCTGAGAATATAACCCCAAGTACCCATGCTGGTCTATCACCATAACCCCCAGGAGATTGTTGGATATCTTTCCGAGTTCGCCCTTCACCAAAATCAGAACGTTCAATCCCAACTGCCCCATCTTGTAAAGGTCCTTGAAGAACTTTTCATCAACCTCATCTATCTTAACGATAAGGTCCGCGGATTTCTCAAAGTAATCTATCTCTCCCAATTCGGAGAAGTAGGAATCAAGTTCCTCAACCAAGCTCGGTAAAAACGCCTCATCCATTGAAAAGCCGGATGCGAGCTTATGTCCCCCGTAATCTATAAGCATCCAGGATAGGTAATTTAGGAGGTTTATCGTATCAAACCCCTTGAGAGCCCTTATCTCCCCTATTACCTTCCCGTCCGCCCTCCTACCCAAAACTATCGCGGGTAGCCTGAACTTATCCTTTAACCTGCCTGCCAAGAAACCCAAGTACGGTGTCCCCCGTTTTCCAGCATCAACGAGTATGTAAGGCCTTGAAGTGGAAACCTTGCTTAAAACCCTTTCAAGCTCAGCCTCGCTCTCCTTAAACCAAAGATCCGAAAGGGTTATAAGCCTTGAGGTGATCTCCTCCGCAAAGTTCATATCCTCGGTCATCAAAAGCTCAACCCCCTCATGCCTTCTTCCCTCCGTTTTTGACGATTTTATGACGTTTATTATATCGTAAAGTGTAGGTTTTCTTCCCTTGATGTTTTCGTAAGCTTTCATAAATGGGAAGGTGTAAGAGAGGAAGATCTCCTCCGCCTTTAAGAAGATCGCCCTGTTCTCGCTGAAAATGGGTACCCTATCCGCTATGATCCCCAAGGCTGTCCATACGAAATATTGGGGTTTCTCGTTGATTATATCCTCCAACGTCCAATGTTTCATAAGCTTGAGCAGGTACCATGCGAACTTGAAGGCTACCGCGGAACCCGACAGGTAAGGGTAAGCTCCTCCCCTCTTGGGATTTATCAGGGGATAAGTCGGTTCCCTTACGAAGATCTCGTGATGGTCGGTAACTATAACCTCGATTCCCTTAGAGTGGGCGTTTTCTATTTCCTCCGTTGCGTTTGAACAGCAATCCACGGTTATTATGAGCTTCACATCGTTTGAAATAGCGTAATTTAAGCCCTCATCGTTTATGGTATGTCCCCCTTCGGTCTTTTTATCGGGTATGTAATAGAAGACCCTTCCCCCGCATTCTTTTATAGCATCCGCGAGAACCGCTACCCCCCCTATCCCATCCATATCGTCGTGCCCCCAAACGAGGATATTCTCCTTCCTACCTATAACCTTTGCCACGAGCTTTGCCGAGTTCTCAACGTCCGGTATGAGCTCGGGAGGCACGAGGTTTTCAACCGAAGGATTGAACGTAACTTCAAGGAGAACCTCGTCGTTTATACCGTTCTCAACCAAGAGCTTGGCAACCAAAGGATGCACATCCCTCTCGATTATTGCAGATAAAATATCACCCTTCGTCAAATCTCACCTCCTTTTTGCGGAAGCAATTATATCTCCCAGCTTTACCCCCTTAACCTCGTGCTTATGAGGTTCCCCAACCATCTTCTCCCCACAAACGGGGCAGATCCCCAAACAGTCTTCGGAACAGAGCGGGTTTATCGGAAGTGCAACTATAAAAATATCCCTAATTATCGGGATTACATCCACCTCATCGCTATCTATAACCCAAGTTTCAACATCCAGATCCCCCAGCCTTTCCACCTCTTCCACCCCCTTCCTCAGGATGTTCTCATCGGAAAAGTAAAAGTCCCTATCAAACCTATCCAAACAGCGGGAGCATACGAACTTCATCGGCACCTTTCCCTCTACCCTTACTTTGTGTCCAAAGTCGGTTTTTTGAACGGTTAAAGAGATCTCGTACTCCCCTAAAACCTCATACTCCCCCGAGTAATCTATCTCCTCGTGCGGAATTTTTATCTCAAACTTCCTCGGCTCGTACCCTATCTCCCTTAAGGGTATTATAACTTTCATTTTTTAACCTCCTTGTAGCTTTTTAGGACCCCCATCACGAAGGATGGGGACTTATCACCCGAAAAAACGCGAGCAAAAGTCCCATAATCGTATATCACCGCCTCGGGATCCTCCCCAAGTAGCATCTCACATATCCCGGCAAGAATAGCGGCTCTATCCAAATTCAAAAGTCTCTCAACTTTCCAACCCACCAAAACGCTCTCAAGCTCCCCCATCACCTCCCTTTTGTTCCTAAGATAAAAATCTATTAACCTCTCCAATCTCTCCCTATCTGCACCCTCCAACTCCTCCTCCGGCAAATTGAACAGATCCTCCTTTGTTGTTCCTATCAAGTCGTTCATATAAATAAACTTTGCGAACATCTCGCGGGTTTTATCCATCAAAATCCTCCACTATTTCCACCGCCCTTACGAAGAAAGATGGGGAAACCGAGAAGCTCCTATATCCCAGCTTTAGAAGGAACTTTAAACCCTCTTCATCCGAAGCCAAGGCACCGCAAACGCTCACCGGTACCTTACTTTTTTGAAGGATCTCTTTTAGCACTTCACCGAACCTTTCGTTCACCTGCTCACTTATATCGCTACTTCCTCTGGAATTTCCCGTGTATAAGGACCAAAGGTCGTTGGTACCAACGCTAAGGAATTTCGCATAATTTTGTATCTCCTCCAAATATCTAACCGACATCGGCGTTTCCACCATGAAACCCAAATTTTCTATTCCCTTTTTCACCACAACGTAATCGTAAAATTCCTTTGCCTGTTCGGGAAAGGAGATCATCGGTATCATAATGTGGAAGTTTTTGCTTGATTTTACGGTATCCAACAGCCTGTCAAATTTGGGTAACATATCCCCCAAAAGCCTCAAAGGGTCCCTATCCCCCCCGAACTTATCACCCCCTACATCAAAAGCCCTTATTATAACCTTTGGCTCCACGTCCGAGAAGTTTTTTAGCCTCTCTATCTCCTCCTCAAAGAAAAATATGTACTCTGTCCTAAATAGCCCTACGCCCGTGGAAAACCTCTTTACCCAATATATATCATCCGGAAAGTCCAAGTTCAACAAAATTTCAACCTCCTCCCCCCTCTTTGTTCTAAATTTATAACCCCTCCTTTGTTTTTCTTCCCCTTCCGAGCTTATAGGCTCCCTCGATACGATACCCAGATCCCCATCCAGATAAACGTATTCCCCCTCTTTAAGGTTTTCAGGGTCTATTCCAACGATAGTTGGTATGCCCGCGTTTGATAATATAAGAGCGGAATGGGAATCCCTTTTGAGGTGTTTTACTATACATCCCTTAAAGCCCTCCTTTTTAAGCTTTAGAGCAAGTGCTACGGACACCGTTTCCCCGACAAAAACATAATTTTTCCCGCCTTCAAAGTTGAGGAGGGATAGGTACCCGAGTTGCGAAAAGATCTCTTCAATTTCCTGAGCCCTATATGCAAATTGCGGATTTTCGCTCTTCAATCTATCTATTAGGGGTTTTATGGCGAGCTTAATTGAGGTCTCAACATCAAACCCCAAATCCAAAACCTTCCTTAACCTTTCCTTAAACAGGTTATCCTCCAAGAGCCCCGCCACAAATTGAGATATAATATCATCCCCCGATTTTAACTCCTTTGAGATCCTTTCAAGATGGGAGAATATATCCCCGTTTATTTTTACATCCTTAAGCTTTACAACGTACCCTTCCCCCTTTCCGCCAACTATGGATTTACCAAACAGGTATCCATCAGTCTTCATCAAACCCCCTATTTATGAGTTCCACTAATGCCTTCACCGCCTCCTCCGCATCCTCCCCCTCCGCCTCTATTTTTAATACCGTACCTTTTGGAGCTGCAAGCATCATAACCCCAAATACGCTCTTTGCATTTGCCCTCATCCCATCCGAAATCCTCTCTATAAAAATCTCGCTCTTAAAGTTGCTCGCCAAGTTTGCGATCATTGTACTCGGTCGGGCGTGCAATCCCAATCTATTTTTTAACTCCACTTCGACCACAACTTTCTTCACCACCGGGAATTTTAAAGTTGAGGGTTAAGCCCAACCAAATCAAGTCAAATATTTATCACCCAAATGCTCCCCTCAGTACCAAAATTGCATTTGATGGCTTCTCCGCAAGGCGCCTCATAAAGTAAGGATACCAATAATCTCCATAAGGCAGGTATATCCTAACCCTATATCCCTTATCCAAAATCTCCCTCTGAAGCCTTTGTCTTACGCCGTATAACATTTGAAACTCGTAAGAAGTTTTGTCCTTCCCGATCTTGTCCCCAAATTCCATTATGTACCTTATGAGCCTATCGTCGTGCGTTCCAAACTCGGGATATACCCTTTCAAGTCTCAACATTTTCTCCGCCAATACCTTAAACCTTTCATCTATATCCTTCTTCCTCTGATATGCAACCTTTGGGGATTCCTTATATGCCCCCTTAACTAACCTCAAGTTTATCCTGAATTTTGCCAACCTTTCAAGGATCTTATCAGCATCAAGGAGGTAAGCCTGTATCACCGTTCCCACCTTAAAACCTTCCCCGTTCAACCTCTCAACGACCTCAACCGTATCCCAAACCGTCCTGTATTCTTCAGCATCCACGTTTATGTAAATGCCCATGTTATTCGCCTCTTTACAAATCTCCCTTAAGTTTTCGTAAAAAACCTCCTTTCCAAGCTCCATTCCCAACTGCGATGGTTTTAAAGAGATTTCCGCCCATGAATTGAAATTTTTCAAAACCTCCGCCAATTTTAAATACTCCTCCTTGTGTCTCTTTATGGTTTCAAGGTCCTTAAAATGCTCCCCCAAATATGCGACGGTCAAGAGAAAACCGTCTTCTATAAGTTTCCTTGCCACCCCCTCCAGTTCCCCCAGATTTTCTCCGGCGACAAACCTCCTTGATATTTTTCTACCAAACGAATTCCCCGTCAAAAACCTCTCAAGGGTTTTGTTATGGGAAAGGTATATGAACAGGTTCCTAAGGATCGGCATACTCCGTTAATTTTACCCTAGTATTAAACCTTGCCACTTTAGAATTTTTGGAAATGGAGCTTATATTTGAGAAACATAAGGAAGAGAGGGGAAATTACACATTCCCCGAGTTTGAGGAAGATGTGGAAATACCCGAAGAATACAAAAGGAAAGCGCCATTAAATCTCGTTGAAGTTCCAGAAAACGAAGTGGTTAGGCATTATGTAAGGTTATCACAACTAAACTATGCGGTTGATATAGGCTTTTACCCGTTGGGATCCTGCACCATGAAGTACAACCCAAAACTCAACGAGGAGATATCAAGGTTTCCTGGATTTACGAACATACACCCTTTAACCCCCGACCATCTCGTTCAAGGAGCGTTGGAGGTTATGTACGAAACCATAGAGATACTAAAGAAACTTACGGGTATGGATGGGGGAACTTTACAGCCCAGCGCGGGTGCCCATGGCGAGCTTACTGGGATACTGATAATAAAGGCGTATTTGAAGGATAAAGGGGAAGGGAACAGGGACGAGGTT
The DNA here is from genome assembly GCA_049414445.1 of Candidatus Caldipriscus sp. Taxonomy (GTDB): domain Bacteria; phylum Hydrothermota; class Hydrothermia; order LBFQ01; family LBFQ01; genus Caldipriscus. The sequence continues at coordinate 13,154 of JBMSAP010000010.1, forward strand.
TTAATACCCGATTCTGCGCACGGTACGAATCCCGCAACCGCATCTATGGCGGGGTTCAAAGCCGTTGAGGTAAAGTCCGATAAGGATGGCTTACTATCAATTGATGATCTAAAGTCCAAGCTCTCGGAAAGGACGGTGGGGCTTATGATAACCAACCCCAACACCTTAGGATTATACGAAAGGAGGATAAGGGAAATATGCGATCTCGTCCATAAGGCTGGTGGATTGGTTTATATGGATGGGGCGAACCTTAATGCCCTTATGGGGTGGATAAAACCCGGGGATACGGGGGTAGACGTTATGCATTTAAACCTGCATAAGACCTTTTCGGTGCCCCATGGGGGAGGGGGACCGGGGGGTGGGGTTTTGCTCGTTAAAGAACACCTGAAAGAGTTCTTACCTGTTCCCGTTGTTGAAAAATCCGAAAAAGGTTATTATTTTAATTGGAACTTACCAAAGAGCATAGGAAAAGTTCATACGTTTTACGGGCATTTCCTCGCAGTAGTTAGGGCTTACGCTTATATCCTTTCTATGGGCTTTGAGGGGTTGAAGAGGGCATCCGCGGATGCGGTTTTAAACGCCAACTACCTTAAGAAGCTCTTGGAGGATGAATTTAAGGTGGAGTACCCATCAACCTGTATGCACGAGTTTGTGATAAGTGCGAAGCCCATAAGGGATGATACGGGGGTTAAGGCGGTTGATATAGCGAAAAGGCTTTTGGATTACGGTTTCCACGCCCCTACGGTTTATTTCCCCCTAATAGTCCCCGAGGCTTTAATGATAGAACCTACGGAAACCGAAACAAAAGAAACCCTTGAAAGATTTGCTGAGGTTATGAAGAGGATAAAGGAGGAAGCTTATAAGGAACCAGAGAAGGTTAAGAACGCACCATATAATACGCCCGTGGGTAGGTTGGACGAGGTGAAGGCGGCAAAGGAATTAAAGGTTTCTTTCTTTGAGGGATGAAAATAGCAATAGGTTGCGACCATAGGGGATTTAAACTTAAAGAGTTTTTGAGGGAAAAGTTAAGGGAAGATTTTGAAGTTTTGGATTTTGGGACATTTTCGGAAGAAAGCACGCATTATCCCATTTACGCAAAGAAGGTAGCCCTTGCGGTATTAAAAAAGGAGGCGGATTTTGGGGTTTTAATATGCGCAACCGGCATAGGTATGAGTATAGCGGCGAACAAGATCAAGGGTGTAAGGGCAGCGCATGTGTGTAGCGACGAGCTTGTTGAACTTTCAAGGAGACACAATAACGCAAACATAATATGCTTCGGAAGTATATACACGGACGAGGAAACAGCCCTCAGATGGGTCAAAAATTTTATATCAACACCATTTGAGGGCGGTAGGCATTCAATAAGGGTGGATATGATAGAAGATGTTTCCGATAGGTGACGATATCCCATCAAAGAGAAGCCCGATTTTAATGTGGGTTTTCATAATTCTAAGTTCTATAATTTTCCTAATTCAGGACGAGAATATAACCCGGAACTTCGGATTTGTGCCCGTTAGGTTTTGGTTTTCCGGGGAATGGATACAAACCTTAACATACATCTTTCTCCATGGAAACCTGATCCATATCCTTGGAAATATGTACTACCTTTACATCTTTGGGGATAATGTGGAGGATGAGCTTGGGAGGTTTGGTTTTCTCTTACTTTACATAACAGCTGGGGTGATGGGGGCGCTCTTCCACGCCATTTTTTACCCGTACTCCCATATACCCCTAGTTGGGGCATCCGGGGCAATATCAGGTATCCTCTCGGCTTATATGATAATGTTCCCGAGTGCCGGGATCTACACTTATATATTTTGGTATCTGGTTAAGGTCCCCGCTTACTTTTTCATAGGATTTTGGATCTTGATGAATTACATATATGCCCTTTCCGGAATTGAGACGGGCATAGCCTGGTGGGCTCACATAGGTGGCTTCGTAGCTGGGGTTCCTTTTGGGATTTTTGGCAGAATAAAGAGGATTTTTTCCTCAAACGGAGGTGATATATTATGAGAATTTACGACTCTATACTTGAGCTTGTTGGGAAAACACCATTGGTTAGAACGAGGCTATTTAAAGAATTTAAAGCGGAGGTGGTATTAAAGCTTGAATCCTTCAACCCTATGGGTAGCGTTAAGGACAGGATAGCGATACATATGATAGAAGATGCGGAGAAGAGGGGAATATTAAAACCAGGTATGACGGTGGTTGAATCAACGTCGGGGAATACGGGAGCTGGGGTCGCCTTGGTTTGCCTTTTAAGAGGGTATAAGTGTGTTTTAACGGTTCCGGACAAGGTTTCAAAGGAGAAGATAGACCTTTTAAGGGCTTTGGGCGCAGAAGTTATAATATGTCCTACCAATGTTCCTCCCGAATCACCCGAAAGCTATTATTCGGTTGCTAAAAGGATAGCGGAGGAAAGGGGAGGAATATACCTAAATCAATATGAGAACCCAGCAAATCCTTTGGCTCATTACTTGACCACAGGACCAGAAATATGGGAGGATACGGAAGGTAAAGTGGATGTTGTTGTGGCGGGAATAGGGACTGGGGGAACTCTAACGGGGGTTGGCAAGTTCCTAAAAGAGAGGAAGAATGTTGAGACTGTGGCGGTGGATCCCGTGGGATCCGTTTATTACGATTACTTTTATAAGGGAAAGTGGGAGGAGGCGCATCAGTACCTTATAGAGGGCATAGGGGAGGATTTCATACCATCCACAATAGATTTTAATTACATTGACAGGATATACAGGGTAGAGGATAAGGAGGCTTACGAATGGGCGAGGAAACTTGCGGTTGTTGATGGGATACTCTCGGGAAGCTCCGCGGGTGCCGCCCTTGCGGGAACTTATAAGTACTTAAAGGAAAACGACGGATATAAGCTCGTGGTTGTAATAATACCCGACAGCGGTTTCAGGTACCTTTCAAAGGTATTTAACGAGGATTGGTTGAGGGAGAAGGGGCTCTTATAATCACCTTATAAACTCCTCAAGGCCCAAACTTTTAAGGGTTTTTATCAAACTTTCGGTTTTTTTATCCGATGGATAACCACTGAAATAGGGGATTGTTTCGTAAAATCCCAAAAGGGTACTTAAGGCTTTCATCTCCAGCTCCCTAAGGTATTTGGCAAAAATGGAAGCAAGGGCAACCTCCCAAAAATTCTTATCCGCCGAAACTTCAAACCTCAAAATTTTCCCCCCTTTCCTAAAAAATTTCCCATCCAATTCCCAACCCTTCAAAAATCTCCAATAATCTCTAAATCCCCCCGCTATTCCCGCGATAATTTCCCTCCCCTCCAAACTTTCCGCAATTTCGCATATCGCCTTCGCATCCTCCAAAAACCTATTTTTCCTCAAGTTTTTGGCTGGGATCCTCCTCGCCGAAATTCTTATCACCCTAAAGGGGAGATCCATGTATTTCCCCCCAAAGGTTGGTATTTCAAGTTCATAAAGGAATCCTTCCGCCCATCCGAAAAGGTTATAAAAAAGTTCCCCGGCGGTCCTATGCGGAATCCCCAAACCATAAAGGGAACTTATAACGATCCCCTCACCAATACTATATCCCCTCAAATTCCTCCTAAAGATCCCCTTACTTTCCCTTATCCCGCCCAAATCCCCCTCCACATCAACCCCAACCACGAATAAAGATCCCACCTTGGGACCCAGACCCGCCTCGTCTATCCCCGACCTCATCTCTTAAAGAAATCCTCAAACTTTGGGTTCATAAAATTTTCCACCGCCCTTGAATACTCCTCCAAAAGCTCCCTCCACCTCTCCCTATTTAACACCTTCGCAAATACATAAGAACCGTATATCTGCCCAGCATGAAATGCCAAACCTGCCCCGAAGGAAGCGTAAGCGGGAACATCCCTCTTCTCCTTGAACTTGTAATAAAATCCCAAGGCATAAAAGCCCGTCACGGTAAAGAACCCCATAAGGGCGGTTCCCCTATCCCCAAGCCAGTACCTTCCCAATCCGGGGACTATAGATAACAAAGCCGCTTTTCTCGGAGATTTAAGCTGAGGATCCTTAACGTACCTATCCAAAAACGTACCTTCCACCGCCCTTTTCGCTTCCACCCAATTCCCATCTTGAAGTTTCATCCAAGCTACCAGGGATTTTCTTTGCAATGACTTTTCCGGCATTTCTGAAAGTTGCTCGTAAAACTTGAAGGTATCACCCTTGTAAAGGTATATCTTTGCTAACTCGTAATGCGCCCAAACCATTCCCCTCCTCTTCTCCCTTATGTGCCTCTTAAAAATCTCCTCCGCAAAATCCAACAATTTTGCCATTTTATAAGAATACCCCGCCATAAAGTGGGCGTAATCCGCGGAATCGCTTCGGGGGAATAAGGAGAAGAACCTTATGTATTCCAAGGCCGCTTCCCTATATTTCCCCTCCGAATATAGCTCCTCCGCAAAGGAAAATATTTGTTCCGGATAAACCTGTACTTGCGAAAGAATGAGGATCATAACCTGAAATTTTACGGGCAGGATTTACCCTTACAAACAAAACCCTTTGTTGGAAAGTAAAACCTGAAGGAAGTACTATCCGCGGATGGGCTCTCAAAACCCAACCCTTTACCCGATATTGAGGTTTTCATATTCCCATCAAGATCCCAAAAGATACCTATACCCTGAGCGCTCCCGCTACCCAAACATAGGTTTCCGCATTTATAAGTATCGTTCCCACCTCCATCAACGAGGATACCGTAAGAAAAGTCGTGTCCAACCCCTTGAGATGTTGATAAACTTGAGTAATAAACGTCATCACCACTTAGATCGTATAGGACTCCTATCCCAAAGTGCGCGCTTGCCCCTTGCGAGTACCAAACTCCAGAATACGCGTCGTTTCCTCCCCCATCGTAAAGAACCCCGATTCCGAGCCAATAGCCGGAACCTTGAGAAAAAACGTGCGAGAAGTACCTATCATCCCCGCTTATATCCAGTAAGATCCCCAAACCCCCTCCAAGGGATACCCCGTTAAGGAAGTCCCTCCTCTCCCCAAAACCCATACCCTGCCCCAAGCTCGTATTATGCTTTGGGCTTTGGGGGGAAGGGAAATATAGAACGGAATCTTCAAGCCTATACACATCGTTTCCTCGAACGTCCGCCAAAATCCCAACCCCACCAACCCACCCGAAACCCTGCGCCTTCGATATGGAGTAATAACTATCGTTTCCGGAAAGGTCTATGGTTATGCTACCACCGTTATAGCCCGCCCCCAAGCAAAACACCTTACATTTATAGTTGTCATTCCCATCAAAATCCATCAAAATGCTATATCCGAAAAATGCGCTTCCCACAAATTCCCCATCATAACTATCGTTTCCGCCAAGATCAAGAAAGGCGCTTACATCAAACAGGGCAAAGGCTATATTTCCATTATATACATCGTTTCCCGCGAAGTCCAAGCCAATCTTAACCCCATTGTAATAATCATCCCCTCCAGCATCCACGACTATAATGGAGTTTGGAAAGGTATCCGTTTTGGTTGAGCCGAAGGAGATATAACCTATTGGCGTAGGAAGGTAAAAACTTTTGATCTCCGCCCCCCTCCTTTTTACCTCTTCCTTTAATGAATCCATTAAAACACAAAGGAGCTGAAAGGCGTAAGATACCCTCTCCCTATTGAACCTTTTACGTCCCTCCTCCTCAAAGGCTATCTTCCTATCAATCTCCAAGCTGTCCCAAATATAACTCCTCCAACCTTCCGGGGGATTCACCCTTGAGGATAAGTAAACCTTCAAAATCGCGGTGGTTAAAAGATTTATTCTCCTCGGGATGAAGGAGGGTAGCATTTGGAGGGAATCCATGGTGCTTTTTGGGAGTTTTGGATAGTTGTCAAATATGAACTTCCCAAGGGGATTATCGCCGGAAATGTCCTTAATTGCCTCAAGGTAAGGGTCGGATATTAAACCCACACGGAGATTTGAACCGGAGAGTTTTGTAAGCGTAGCGCAAACATCCGGGAGCTTCAAGTTCTGGGATGATAACCTGTTTGATAGGGAGCCGGAGAGATAAAGTAGGGTGTTGGGGTTTGAAAAAGCCATCTCGAATATTGGTAAAGATGGATTTGTGCCACTGAAGAAGTTAAGGGAATAAAAAGGGATCAAAAATGCTCCGTTTCCTATCGTCATAATCCAGCCTTTACCTTTCCCCTTATATGTTCAAGCCCCCTAAGGGTCAATACCCTACCCCTAGGCGTCCTCTCCATCAACCCCTCCCTTAATAGGTAAGGTTCTATTACCTCCTCTATGGTTCCTTCATCCTCCGATAGCGCCGCGGAAAGGGTCTTCAACCCCACCGGTCCCCCTCCGAACTTTACATAAAGTACCCTCAAATACCTAATATCCTCCTCCGTTAAACCGAGTTCATCTATCCCGAGTTTCTCCAAAGCCATGAGGGTCTTTTCCGTTGTTAATAAGCTTTCTCCCATACTTTGTAAGAAATCCCTCACCCTCTTTAAGAGGTTGTTAGCAACCCTAGGTGTTCCCCTTGACCTCCTTGCTATCTCCATAAGCGCCCCCTCCTCCGCTTCAATCCCCAAAGCCTTTGCATTTCTTTTTAAGATCTCCAAAATTTCATCCGGAGAGTAATAATCAAGGCGGAAGACTATCCCAAACCTCATAAGGAGGGGTTTCGATAAGAGCCCCATCCTCGTCGTGGCGCCTATTAGGGTGAATTTTTGAAGGTATAGCCTTAAAGTTTTTGCTCCTGGACCCTTATCAACCACAACGTCAATGTAAAAGTCCTCCATGGCGGTGTACAGGAACTCTTCAACCGATTTGGGGATCCTATGTATTTCGTCGATAAATAGGATGCCGTTTTTTGGTAGGGAGGTTAATATCCCCGCAAGGTCCGCAGGTCTCTCAAGGGAGGGTCCGGATGCGGCTTTTAAAGGTACATCCATCTCCTTGGCTATTATGTGCGCCAAGGTTGTTTTACCAAGCCCCGGAGGTCCTATCAGAAGTACGTGTTCGAGGGGTTCTCCCCTTCCCTTAGCAGCCGAAATATAAACCTTTAAGTTTTCAATTATATGTTTTTGCCCTACGAATTCCTTAAGCCTCTGAGGCCTTATTTTATCTCCTCCCTCGTCTCCTTAATCGCCTCCGCCAAGACGTCCACCGCAATATCCACGTGCTCCTTAGTTATTATCAATGGAGGCGCTATCCTCAAAGCGGAAGGTCCGCAACCCAAGAAAAGTACGCCCTTCTGAAAACTCTTCAGCACCACCTTATCCCTGAACTCGGGGTAATACTCCTTTGTCTCCCTATCCTTCACGAACTCTATTCCTATCATCAATCCCTTACCCCTAACATCCCCTATTTCCTCAAAATCCTTTTGAAGCTCCTTAAGCTTTTCCAGATAATACTCCCCCACTACCCTAGCGTTCTCCATAAGCTCGTTTTCTATTAGCTCAAGGGTAGCAAGGGCCGCAGCGGCTGCTACCGGATTTCCTCCGAAAGTATTCGCGTGGGCTCCCATAGGCCATTTATCCATCAAACCTTCCCTGGCTATGAAAGCGCCCATGGGCATCCCGGATGCTATACCCTTGGCTATGGTAATAATGTCGGGCTGTGTATTATAGTGCTCTATGGCAAACCACTTACCCGTCCTACCCAATCCCGCCTGAACCTCATCGTCTATTAGGAGAAACCCGTATTTGTCCGCGAGTTTTCTGAGCTTTGGGAAGAAATCCTCAAGGGGAAATACGTACCCGCCTTCCCCTTGTATCGGCTCGAAGATAAACGCCGCCACTTCCTCGGGTGGTACAACCCTAGCAAAAAGGGTATTCTCTATGTAATCTATGAGCTGATCGGATGCTTTATCCGCCGAGGCGTTGAAGGGGGGCCTGTATGCGTTCGGATAAGGTACGAAAAATACGCCGGGCATAAGGGGTCCGAAATACCTCTTGTGGACGGTTTTAGAAGCGCTTACGGACATTGAAGCGTAAGTTCTACCGTGAAATGCCCCCTCAAACGATAAAATGTATATCCTCCTTGTGTTGAATTTTGCAAGCTTTATAGCACCCTCGTTTGATTCCGTCCCCGAGTTTGTGAAGAATACCATATTATTTCCCTTTGATGGGAATATTGAGGAGAGTTTTTCGGCGAGCTTTACCTCCAGTTCGTGATAAAAGTCCGCGCTTATATGTATGAGCTTTTCCACCTGTTCCTTTATCGCCTTGACCACCTTGGGGTGGGAATGACCTGTCGAATTCACCGCAACCCCCGCTACCATATCCAAGAACTTGTTTCCATCCACATCCCAAACCCACACACCCTCCGCCCTCTCAGCCACAAGGTCATAAGCCCTCGGGTAAGAGGGGGATATGTACTTCCTATGCCTCTCCAAAATCTGCCTTGCCTTTGGTCCTGGCAATTCCGTCTTTATCTCGGGCCTTTCAATGCTAATCATAGGTAGATATTTTATGGTGGATTTTACCAACCGTAGAATTTAAACTATGGTTGTTACGAGGTTTGCGCCAAGTCCCACAGGTTTCCTACACGTAGGTGGGGCAAGAACTTGTATATACAATTACCTTTATGCCAGAGCTAAGGGTGGAAAGTTCCTTTTGAGGATAGAGGATACGGATAGGAGTAGGTATAAGGAGGAGTGGGTTGAGGGGATAATAAGGGGTTTAAGGTGGCTTGGGATAGAGTGGGATGAATCGGAGGTTTATCAGAGTCAAAGGCTTGAAATATACAGGGATTATGCAAACAAGCTTATAGAGATGGGTTATGCTTACAGGTGTTTCTGTACGGAGGAAGAGCTTGAGGAGGAGAGGAAGCTTGCGCAACTTTTAAAAAAACCTTATAGGTATTCAAGGAAGTGCCTCTTCTTAAGCAAGGAGGAGATAGAAAAAAATCTAAAGGAAGGAAAACCTTACTCCATAAGGTTCAAGGTTCCCGACGATACGGATATAACCTTTGAGGACCTCGTACACGGGAGCATCACGTACAACACAAGGGATCTTGGCGGGGACTTTGTGATAATCAGGTCGGATGGCTTCCCAACTTATAACTTCGCGGTCGTAATAGATGACCATCTTATGGGAATAACGCATGTAATTAGGGGGGACGATCATATAGCAAATACGCCCAAGCAGATCTTAATATATAGAGCCTTTGGTTGGGAGATACCAAAGTTTGCCCACCTATCAATGATCTTAGGTCCTGATAGGCAGAAGCTCTCAAAAAGGCATGGCGCTACATCCCTTGAGGAATTTAGGAGGATGGGGATCCTACCCGAAGCCCTATTTAATTACTTAGTCCTCCTTGGTTGGTCTCCGGGAGATAACAGGGAGATCGTAAGCAAGGAGGAGATGATAAAACTATTTGATATTACAAGGGTTAATAAAAACCCGGCGGTCTTTGATTACCAAAAGCTCCTTTGGATGAACTCGGAATACATAAGGATGATGGAGGATGAGAGGCTTCTTAAGGTCTTGAAGGAATATAACGAATATCTCAAGGATTTGGGGGAGGGTTACGAGGTTGGGGAGGAACATTTACCTTTACTGATAAAGCTATTCAAGGACAGGGTAAAAACTTTAAGGGATTTCTTTGATTACGGTGTTTTCGTTTATAGGGAAGATTTCCCTTACGACCCAGAGGCGGTTAAAATCAGGCTTTCCCAAGAAGGAATATTTGATCATCTGAGGGAACTCGGAAGGAGGTTTGAGAATATTGAAGTGTGGAAGGAGGAGGAAATAGAGAGGGTTTTAAGGGGTTATGCGGACGAAGTGGGGGTAAAGCATGCGGTTTTTATACACGCGGTAAGGGTGGCGGTTTCCGGAACTTCCGTAGGTCCAAGCCTCTTCCATATGCTGGAATATCTCGGAAAGGAAAGGGTGGTAAGGAGGTTAAAGGAGGCGGAAAGGAGGATCACCTCTCTAAAATAAAGCCCCACTTCCCCTTTACGGAAAATCCCTTATCTATTTTGCACTTGTATTCATCATCGCCTTCCCCATCTATGAAAATCCCAATTCCCCCGAACTCCCTCTCAAAATTCACACCCCCATGTGAGTTTTCACAGCTTTGGAAGTAATACGAATCCCTCCCCTTAACATCCAAAAATATACCTACGGAATTCGTCCAACCCATACCCGCCCCACTGTGGCTTATATAAATATCGTTTCCATCGCCCTCGTAAAGGATACCAACGGATAAATCGTGCCCCGCCCCCAAAGATGGTCCCGCAAAGGAAAAATACACATCGTTTCCCCCATCATCCCTAAGGTAAGCGGTGGAGATGTGTATTCCCGCCCCTTGACAGTATTGCGTACATAAATATCTGTCATCCCCCTTGCCGTCATATAGAAATCCAAAAGAGTACCAATAGGATGAACCTTGGGCGTAAGTTCCCGCGTTATACACATCGTTCCCCGAAAAGTCCATAAGTATCCCGAACCCCCCTCCCAAATCCTCCCTCCTCCCAAAACCAAAACCCTGCCCGAGTCCCTGCCTCTGGGTCTTATACAAAGGCTCATGTATGGGCCCATACCCTAGGGTATATAAGTCATCCCCTTCCCCATCGTACAGAAAACCCACCCCATATGGACCGCCAAAACCCTGCGAATATAAAACCCCCTTATATACGTCGTTCCCCTTAAGATCTATCAAAAATCCACCTCCAAATGTCCCAGCACCCAAAGAGTGGATACCTCCCGAATAGAAATCATCCCCTTCCGCGTCAAAAATCATACCAAAACCCAAAAGCCCACCTCCGCAAGAATAATCCGAGCAATAATAAGTATCATCCCCCGAAAAGTCGTAAATAGACGAAGATCCGAGATATCCACTCCCCACTTTACCATAATATACGTCATTTCCCGAAAAATCAACTATAAGGGCGGTTTTCTCTATGTAATATTCGTCATCCCCGCCGAAATCTACAATCGCTACGAAGTCCCCCCTATAAACGTTATTCCCCTTACCTCCCAACGCTATCTTACCGTAGGCGGTATTGTAAATATAAATTCCCGTGTCTGGTATGATCTTAAGTTTTGATGTATCAAGTTTAAGAAGGCAATAAAAGGAATTTGCGAGGAGGTTCCAAGGGACATTTTTAACCAAATACAGATAATCTTCCTTTGACAAAGTATCCTTCCTATCCACCGTATCCCATACGTAAGTTATCTTCTCGGTGATCTTCGGATCCAAACCCTTGAGTGATCTATCAAGGAAGTATTGCCTACACACTAAGATATCAACTATATGCCCCACCGTGCTATCCCTGTAAGATACCCTATCCGAGACCCTTATAGGATAAAACTTTTCCCACCATATTAACCCCATAAGCTTTTCCCTATCAAATTTCCTAAAAACCTCCACGATGGAATCCCCAAATTTCTTCATATAAATCGGATCCTTCAGGAATTTTAAAACCTGCGGGGGTTTTAGGGAGGTTTCCCTTGATAGATCCTTTTCAAAACCCAGATCTTTGGCGCTTATACCCGCAATCAAAAACAAAGAATCAAGGAGGTTCATTTCACTATTTTCCTCCAAACCTTCCCACACCTCACAAAATAAACACCCCTTGAAATCGCCTTAACCCTCCTGCCGTTTACGGAATATATCTCGCCGTAATTGCAGGTTTTTTCTATATAAGGGCTTTCATAAGTTTCCATGGGTGGAGCGCTCGTATCCGCCTCCATCCACCTCTTATACCAGTATTGGAAAAATTGATCCGCAAGTAAAGAGCTTTGGGCTATCACTATAACCTCATCGTTTCTCCTGAATCCGTTATAGCTCCAGTTTGCGGAACCGAACTCCACCGAGCTCCTATCCCTTATCGCGAACTTATCATGGAAAGTTATAGAGCTAAGATAGGGAATTATCCTGGGTCTGGGCGTCCATGTTCTCATTACGTTGCTCTTTGATGATGGATTGTTCCAATCCGACCAATCAAATATTCCCGCCAAGAGTTTCCCGGAAAAATGCACATCCCTAAATGCGTTTAATATAGTGTCATGCGTGAATATGTTTATCCCGAAGTGAATTTGGGTGTCTGTACCCCTTATCCAAGCCTTAAAAGCTCCCAAACCCGTATCCGCCGGCAAAAACCATATACTTAATGAATCCTCGGGGATAAGGTTTATGGTGTTTTGGGTTTTTTGTGTCCCGAATTTTGCGTTTGAAGGGTTGGGTACATCCGTATTGCTTCCCCACATCTCGTTAAACTCCTTCAAAAATTCCCCAGCAACCCTATGGGATCTTATAGCAACCAGACTATTTACTTGCAACGTATCCGCAAATGTGGTAAAGTTGTATGAACCCAAGAGTAAGATATCGTTCGTTGTATCCGCATCCCTGTTGTCTATCGCCACCACCTTCAAATGCATCAAACCACCACCCACCCTCGGAGTGTCGGTATGAGTGGGTATTCCAGCCATTTCCAGCTGTTGAACGTAAGTGTTGTAGTTGCTCGATTCGTATATAAACCTTACCCTCAAACCCCTATTTTTCGCGGATCTTAAAGAATCCACTATCACCTGCGAGGAAAGATTATAAACCGCAACATCGATGTTGTACCTCGCCTTTCCTATTAAATTTGCGACGACAAATCTAAGGGTATCGTTCCCCGGATTCTTTATGAACCTCGCAACCGTAGTGTCCGTAGCCCTATTAAAGTAAGCGGTATATTTTACAAGCCTTATAGGATGAATATCCATATCCCCCCTCGGTGCAACTTTGTACCCTATGTTATCCTGATGGACTATACCCGTGATCCTTAAGCTATCCCCCAGAAAGGCCAAATATCTATACCTCGAGAAGTTCATCACCCTTATATTTCCGCCGTTGCCCTTTAATTTGAAATCCCCGTACCTATTTATCCAGTGATCGGAAACTTTACCTTCAAACCTAACCAATACCCCCTCAAGGCTCTCCGCTATGTCTGAAACCGTTATTATCAGAGGGTTTATTGGGCTTCCCGATCCCAAAACGGTTATGGAAGATGCGGCGATCTCAGTCGCGTTTTGATATTCTTGAACAATTCCAGAAACCATAACGCTATCCCAAAGGTTAAGTGAAGGCATTGAGGAACCCGCATACACGAATATACCACACCAGGCGCACATTCCATCCTGTATAAAGAAACCCCTAAGCTCCGGGAATACACCCGTAACCTTCCCGTAAAGCGTCACACTTGAACCCACAAGGGGAGATCTGCCCGAAGGATCAGTAGTATATTGCACATCCCTTATAGTTAGCGAAAGGAGGAAAAGCATAGAGAATTTTAAGGGTGTTTTCTGCCTTATAATTTTTTCCGAATGTTAAAGGAGGCGATTGTGGAGTTTAAAATTTATTTGATTTCAAAGAATATGTCGCCAAACACGATAATTTCTTACGAACACGACCTGAAAATCTTTGAAGAGTATTTAAATTCAAGGGAAATAAATTTTTTGGATTTTGGGGAGAGGGATTATGATGATTTTATTGCTAGCTTAAGCGGATTTTCACCCTCAAGCATCAATAGGATAGCCTCTTCCATTAAATCCTTCTACAAGTTCTTGTATATGGCCGATTACATAAAGAGAAACCCCCTTGAGGAAAAACCCTTACCCCCGAACCCAAAACCCTTGCCAAAGGCCTTATCTTACGAGGAGATTCAAAGACTCTTAAATGCGGTTGAGGTTAAAGAGGAAATAACGCTCAGGGATAGGGTTTTCCTTGAGTTTATGTACGCTACGGGCTTGAGGATCTCTGAAGCCTTAAATTTAAGGGTTTTGGACATATCCTTGGAGAACAACTTCGTAAGGGTTATTGGGAAGGGAAACAGGGAAAGGATCGTACCTTTCTATACCAGGGTGAAAAATCTATTAAAGGAATACCTTGAAGAGGTTCTTCCTACCCTATCAAAGGGAAAGCCGTATCTCTTCCCGAACTATAAGGGAGAGAGGATGAGCAGGATAGGGGGATGGAAGATAATTAAGGGTTATGCGAAAAAGGTGGGACTTGAATATAAGGTGCATCCCCACGTTTTGAGGCATACTTTTGCAACTCATATGTTACTTGGGGGGTGCGATATAAGGACTCTTCAGGAACTCCTGGGACATTCCTCAATAACCACAACCGAAAGGTATCTAAAGGTGAGTCTTGGCAGGATATACGAAGTTTATCTCGCATCCCATCCCCTCGCGAAACTCTAATGGAAATCAAACTGTTTTCGGGTTTTTCAAACACATATTTGATCTTTTATGATGGGGAGGGTATAATAGTGGATCCAGGAAATCCCATCTCTCACGTAAAAGAATATGCAAGGAACCTTAAGATAAAGGCAATTCTCATTACGCATGGGCACTTTGACCATTACATCTACCTTGAGGAATATAAAAGGGTGTTCAATTGTCCCACCTATATGAACCCAAGGGACAGGTTTTTGGTTGACGATCCCTCCTGGATACTTGAAAAGTTCGGAATACATCTGGATTACATTCCACGAATTGAGGGGGAATTAGGGGAGGGGGACGAGTTTGTTATTGGGGGTAAAACCCTAAGGATAATTGAAATACCGGGACATTCGCCTGGAAGCGTGGGGATCGTTGGGGAAAAATTTGTTATAGTGGGGGATCTCATTTTTGAAGGTGGGGGGGTGGGGAGGACGGATATACCGGGAGGGGATGAAAGTTTGCTAAAGGAAAGTATCAGAAGGATATTGGAATTTCCAGAGGATTTTTGGGTTTATCCAGGACATGGGAAACCGTTCAAAATAGGAGATGCAAAAAAATGGATAGGGTGGTTGTTGTTCTGAAAGATGAAAATTTAAAAGTTTATGTTGAAGAGGTAAGAAAGGTATTTAATGTGATGGATGTAGTTTATTACGGCAAAGAGACGGAAACAGATGCAGATCTCTTTGTTGCCATAGGTGGGGATGGGACCTTCCTTTGGGCATGCCACATAGCTGGGGAAAGGCCCGTTATAGGCTTTAAGGGGGGAAGAATAGGTTTTCTGGCAACATTCAAGTTGGAGGAGATGGGGGAAACCCTATTAAAGGTCAAGGTTGGTGACATAAAACCCGAGAGCAGGATAAGGCTGAAGGTTTGGGATATCTTGGCGCTTAACGATATTACCATAAACGCTCAAGAGGCGAGGATGATAGAGATAAGCTTAAAGATAGGGAAGCATAGGGAGATAGGGTTTAGGGGGGATGGTGTGATAATTTCAACCCCCACGGGTTCCACCGCCTATAACCTTGCGGCGGGAGGACCCATTGTTTTACCCGATATCCCAGCCTTCGTTATAACCCCTATTTCCCCGCATACCCTAACCCTTCGCCCCATCGTCGTATCCGCAAACGAGAAGATAAAATTAAAGGTTTTTTATAGGGAAAGTAAGCCTCTACTTTCCGCCGACGGAAGGGCGATAAAGAAATTGGAAAACGGTGAGGAGATAGAAATTAAGTATGGAAAACCCGCCCTCATATATTCCGGGAAGGATTTCTTTGAGAGTCTATTTCAGAACCTCGTTTCATCCACTTTATAATATACACCTACGCGGGCGTAGCTCAAAGGTAGAGCACCAGCCTTCCAAGCTGGGGGTTGCGGGTTCGAGTCCCGTCGCCCGCTCTTTATGGCGAGAGTTTGTGAGATTTGTGGTAAAGGTGTGATGACGGGTTATCATGTGAGCCACTCAAATAAGCGCACTAAGAGAAAATTTTATCCGAATTTGCATAAGGCAAAGGTCAGGATAGGCTCCTCGGTAAGGGTCGCTAGGGTTTGCACAAAGTGTTACAGAAAATACAGGACATAAAAGGTAATTGGCCTATAAAGATAATCTTTTCCTTCGTAGTATTCTCTACAGTCTTATGGCTTGTTTTAAATTGGGTATCCGCTTTAAGGCTCATTACCTCGGCTCTTCTTAATGTTCCAGTTAAGTGGGAAGTTGAATATATTTCCCCAGGCTTAATTTATATCAAAAACTTTGAGTTAGGCAGGGGATTTAAAATTGGGAAAATTCACCTGAGCTTTTTTTTAGATAGGCTTATACTAAACGGTGAAATTGAGAAAGTTGAATTTTACCACGTTTATTTTGACTCGAAGAGATTTATGGAGGATTTTGAAAGCGAAAAGGGGGGTGAAAGGGAAAAGCACAACCTTCCGAAATTTTCGATAAGAAAGGTTTTGGTTGAAGATTTAAATATCAAAACTGATGAGGGTTCGGATATATGGGTTATGAGGACTACGTTTTCCCTATCTATGGGTGGAAAGCGCATAAATCTGAAGGGGATCAACCTAAATTCCATAGATATTCCACCCGAAGTATTTATAGTTGAGGCTATAGGAAATGTGGATTTTGACTTTGATACATTAAGGCTTTTCTTCCTGAATTTGAGTGGGAACGTAGATACACTCAATTTAAAGCTTAAGGATCTTTCCATAAGGATACCCGTGCTTTCCGATCCACATACACTTTTTATCAATGTTTCAAGGGGGGATATGGGGGGTATGGGAGCAAAGGATTTGGAATTAAAGTGGGTTTTTACCGAAAAGTTGGGTAAAATAGAGTTTAGGGCGGATTCCCTTTGGTATTCTGAAACCTTCATAAAAAACACTTTCGGAACTTTAGATTTACAAGGATATCCCGAGATATTCGTAAATGCGGTGGGTAAGATTTTTGGTGGTGATTTTGAAGTCTCCGTTTTTGTTGATAGTTTGCAAAACGTTTTAGGTTCCGCGAAGTTTTTTGATATATCCCCTAATCCCAACGTTGAGCTTACAGGTAGGGTAAACTTTGAGATCAAAGAGGGTATAAGGGTTTTCGGCTACATTTCAAAATTTCTCAATCAAGAGCCCGATATTGTTTTGGAGAACTTTGATTTTGATGTAAAAAGCTCCGACTTCAACGTTTATTCTTACAGGGTTTACAACGCTTTTATGAGAATAGATGGATGGTATAACTTATCAAAGGAGGATTTTTATGTAAGATTTTCCCTATCAAAACCCACGAAACTAGTAAAGTTCCAAAATATAAGGGTATTTACCTTTGAGGGGAAAGGTGAGGTTATAAAAGAAGGTGAGGAAATAAACCTGAAGGTTAATAGGGGGAAAGCCTGGTACGTGGTGTTTGATACGTTTAGAATAGACGAGATTGAAGCGGAAAACCTACACTTAAAGTCTAACATTTACAAGCCGACTTTAACCAATACCTATCTCGCGGGTAAGGTATTCCTAAGAACTACCCATCCCGACACATTTTCCCTTATGGGGAATCTTTCCTTTGAAGGTGGTAAAGCTTTGTCAAACTTGTACTTTGAGAGCATAAAGTTCGGAAGGGCTTATGCGAAGATAAGGGGAAACATTCCTGATACCAACTCAATTGATCTTACTTTTGATACCCTAAATTACCGCTTTAACGACCTTTCCGTCAGATTACTCAATTTGAGGCTTTTCCTTGACTCCCTGAGGATGGGTATATCCATCCCCCAAAACGAAATTTGGGGAGGTTCTATTAAAGGTGAAGCCTTTGTAAACAGAAAAACGGATTCCCTTTATGGGAGATTCATTGGCAGAAATTTGTCAATAATAAAACTCTTGCCTTACATAAACCCGAATGGGGATCTGTACTTGGATACGGTGGATCTTGTAGTAAATATTGGAGGAAGCTTATCGGATCCAAATATTTACGGAAAATTTAAAACTCAATCCCTTATGTACCTCCAGTACACTTTTGATTCTTCGGAGTTCAACTTTGAAATAACTAAGGACAGGATAAACTTTGAAAATTCAAGGATATGGTCAAAAAATACACCAATAAACGTTGAGGTTTTTAAGTTTTTCTTTGAAAATTCAATAATTTACGGACATATAACCGCCAAGGGTTGGAACACGGATGAGATTTTACTTTTCCTTGCACCAGAATCCAGTAGTGCGGATATTGAGCTTTGGCTATCTGGTAAAGTGGAAAAGCCCAATATTCTAGGTAGCATCCTTTGGTACGCTAGGAAGGTGGAGATCAACGGAAACGAAATATACAACCCTAGGATTACGTTGCTGTTTGACGGGGAAAGGATGGTGATAAACGATGTTTTAAAGATAGGTGGGGGTTATATAGATATCTCTGGGAAGATCAAGACCAATGGTGATATTGATTCTCTTGGTATCTTACTCAGGGAGGTTTATTTAAACTTTGATCCCGAGATTTCCGCAAGGTTAAGCGGGAACATAGAAATAAGCGGAAATATCTTTAATGTGATTACCGTAAGGGGGGATATATTCTCGCACGAGCTTTACTTCTTAAAACCCCTATCCTACTTTGCCTCTCCGCCCTCCCCTTCGGATCAAAAACCAATTATTTTGTACGATATACACTTTTACGCCCCGAGGAGGCTCTTTGTGAATTCCCCAATATATTCGCAGTTTTTCACGGGAGCGGTGCTGGAGCTTGATGCGGAAATGTCCGCGGATATAACCCTACAGAAGCTTTCCCCAACCTCAGCAATAAATTATGGTTATTTAGAGGTCCTTAGGGGAAACGTTTTTGTTCTTGATAAAGTGTTCAACATTGAAAGCGGTAGGATAGAGCTTTATGGGGTAGATGGAAATTTAAATTTAAGCTCCTCATCAACAATTTTCAGGTCGGATACCTTGCATGGGTACGATAGCATTAGGGTTTTTGTGAATATTAGCGGTAGCCTGTTTAATCCGAAGGTGGAATTCTGGAGCCAACCGTATATGGGAACCGCGGAGATATTATCATTGCTATTGGGAGGTCAGACAGGACTGGTAAGCGCTTTAATAGGAACAGGTCTAAGGAGAAGCTTAAGGATACAGGAGTTGAACGTAAAGAACGCGGGTGATGTTTCCCAAATGGTTTTTGGAACGTACCTTGGTAGGAACATATACGTTCGCTATTTCTCCAATAGAGTAGGGCAATCTGAATACAACAACATAAGAACACAATACTTTTTGAGAGACAACATATCAATATATGGAGAAAGGGTGGAGGAGAATGGAGAAACGAAGGTTGGTGTGGGTGTTAACCTAAGGTTTAGGTTTTAGACGTCCCTGAAGATCTCCCCCCTACTCTCCTTAAGGCTCGCTTGCGCCGCGGCCAACCTCGCAACGGGTACCCTATAGGGCGACGCGCTAACGTAATCAACGCCCGCAGAATAAAACTTATAAATACTTGCCGGATCTCCCCCATGCTCACCACACACTCCCACCTCCAAGTTTGC
This sequence comes from Candidatus Caldipriscus sp., assembly GCA_049414445.1. GTDB lineage: Bacteria > Hydrothermota > Hydrothermia > LBFQ01 > LBFQ01 > Caldipriscus. Next base: position 32,334 of record JBMSAP010000010.1, read on the forward strand.
CTTAACTTTCTTACCCAATTTTGTGCCCCATTCCACAAGCTTTACGACGCTATCATCCACCGTTTGGAATGGGTCATCTTTTAATAGCTTTTTCTCCAAATATACGTGGAGGAACTTCCCCACATCGTCCCTGGAAAACCCCAATGTAGTTTGGGTAAGGTCGTTTGTCCCGTATGAGAAGAAGTCCGCAGACTGTGCGATCCTGTCCGCCATTAGCGCCGCCCTCGGGAGCTCTATCATGGTCCCCACCTCTATCATTCCCTTAAGTCCGTATCTGTCAAGGGTGTTCTCTATTATATCCCTCATATGGCTCATTTCCGTTTCAAAGGCAACAATGGGTAGCATGATCTTGGGTTTTGGGTTCATCCCCTTGTTCTTAAGATCCAAATATGCCTCCGCTATAGATTCGGTTTGCAGAATATAAATGTCCGGGAAGGTGATCGCTAACCTTACTCCCCTATGCCCGAGCATTGGATTTTGCTCCTTCGTATTCTCAACGAGTGACCTAATCTTCTCAGCGGGTACGTTTAACCTCCTCGCCATCTCCCCTACTTGGTTTTCATCCTTGGGTAGGAACTCGTGCAAGGGTGGATCCAATAGCCTTATTATTACAGGTAGTCCATCCATAGCGGAAAGGATCCCCTTGAAATCCTCCCTTTGGTAAGATTTTATCCTCTCTTTTGCCCTCTCGTAAATTTCTCCCTTTTCCTCCGCAAATAAGATCATGGTTCTGAAATCCCATATCCTATCCTCACCGAAGAACATGTGCTCCGTCCTTGCGAGCCCTATCCCTTCCGCTCCGAATTTTCTGGCAATTTCCGCATCCTTCGGTGTATCCGCATTGGCCCTAACCCCGATTTTCCTGAATTCATCCGCCCAAGAAAGTAGATCCGCAACTTCCCCCGATATTTCCGGCATCACCTTTGGAACATCACCCAAGTACACCTTTCCTGTCCCCCCATCTATGGTTATCACATCCCACTTGAAAACCTTCAGATTTCCAACGGAGAAATAACCCTCCTTCTCGTTTATCTCTATCATCTCCGCACCTACGACCGCGGGCTTCCCCATACCCCTAGCTACGACCGCGGCATGTGAAGTTTTCCCACCCCTCGAGGTTAGTATTCCCACCGCCGAAGCCATACCCTTTATATCCTCCGGCGATGTTTCGCTCCTCACCAGAATCACATTTTCTCCCTTTTCCTTCATCTCGTAAGCTTCCTCGGGACCAAATACCACCTTGCCCGTTGCTGCGCCTGGGGATGCTGGTATTCCAAAGGCTATAGGTTTAGGAGCTTTACTCTCGTCTATATAAGGGTGCAAGACCTTTTCAAGGTTGTAAGGATCCACCCTCAAAATTGCCTCTTCTTTTGTAATTAACCCATCTTTCGCCATATCCACCGCTATCTTTATCTCCGCCTTTGGCGTTCTCTTACCTTTCCTCGTTTGCAAAAGCCAAACCTTTCCCCGCTCTATGGTAAACTCTATATCCTGCATCTCCCTATAGTATTTCTCCAACTTTTCCGCAAGATCCACAAGTTGAGCATAGGCGGAAGGATTCCAATTTTTAAGCTCCAATAGGGGCATAGGTGTCCTGATTCCCGCGACTATATCTTCCCCTTGAGCGTTAGGTAAAAATTCTCCAAAAATTACCTTCTCCCCAGTGGATGGGTCTCTAGTGAACATCACCCCCGTTCCACTATCATCTCCCAGATTTCCAAAAACCATAGCAACGACGTTACAGGCAGTCCCCCAATCCTCCGGGATCTTATAGATCTTCCTATACTCTATAGCCCTAGGGTTCATCCAAGAATCAAACACCGCCCTTATAGCCATCCAGAGTTGTTCATAAGGATCTTCCGGTATCTCCTTACCATGTTCCCTTAAAACCCTCTTAAATCTCTCCACCAATTCCTTAAGGTCATCCGCAGTCAGATCCGTATCTTCTTTCTGCTTACCTTTTTCCCTTTTCAGTTCCTCCAATTCCCTCTCAAAGTGTTCCTTATCAACCTTCAGGACCACATCCCCAAACATCTGGATAAACCTCCTGTAGGCGTCGTAAGCGAACCTTTCACCCCCAAGATTTGAGAGTCCCTTTACCGTCTCATCGTTTAGCCCAAGGTCCAGGATCGTGTCCATCATCCCGGGCATTGAAACCGGAGCACCCGACCTTACCGAGACGAGGAGAGGGTTTTGGGGATCCCCAAACCTCTGACCCTTAGCTTCCTCTATCTTCCTGAGATTTTCCAAAACTTCTTCCCTCAAGCCTTCTGGGAAGGTTTTATTATTTTTGTAATAGTAAGAGCAAACCTCCGTAGTTATCGTAAACCCTGGGGGAACAGGTAATCCCGCCTTTGCCATCTCGTGTAATCCAGCACCCTTTCCCCCAAGGAGCATCCTATCCACCTTTTCCGCTTCTGAGAAACCGTTCCCGAAGAAGTAGACGTACCTCGCCATAGTAGTTTATTTTATGATTGAAACTTCAACGGTATAATATCGGATTATGCCAAAAATGGAACTTAACGGCAGGGAGGTGGAGTTTAGGGAGGGGGAAACGATATTGCAGGTAGCATGGAGGGAGGGGGAGAATATTCCCGTCTTCTGCTATCATCCCAAGCTACCCGTTTTTGCAGGTTGTAGGATGTGTTTGGTTGAGGTTGAATTGAGGGGTAGGAAGGGGCTTATGCCCGCCTGTGGAACCGCAGCGGTGGAAGGCATGAAAGTCTGGACAAACTCGGAAGAAACGAGATCCGCCCAAAAGTCCGTACTTGAGCTTCTCCTCTTAAATCATCCCCTTGATTGTCCGAATTGTGATGCCGGAGGGGAGTGCGACCTACAAGAGATAACTTTTGCCCATGGAAATACGACAAGCAGATACACCTTTCCAAAGAGGAAATACGAGATAAAGAAAGTTGGGCCTTTCATAGACCTATATCCCACGAGGTGCATACAGTGCTATAGGTGTTCCACATTCTATTGGACGATAGGAGGAGGTAGGGATTGGGCGACGTTTGATAGGGGTTGGTACACGCTCTTCGGTCCGGAAAAGGATAAGTTCTTGAAAAACGAGTTTTCCGGAAACTTAATAGAGGTTTGCCCCTTGGGGGCTATAACGGGGAGGGATTATAAGTTCTTTACCAGACCTTGGGAGATAGAGAGCGTTCCCGCAATTAGTCCCGAAGATTCCCTAGGTTCAAACGTGTATGTGGATGTAAGGAAGAGAAAACCTTTCAGTAGGGGTCCCTTCGTAAAGGCAGGGAGGAGGGAGGATCTTCATAAGATAATCAGGATAAACGGTAGGGAAAACCCCGATGTAAACGAGTTCTGGATCACGGATAGGGACAGGTTCTCGCATGAGTACAACAACATAAACAGGGTGGATTACCCACATCTTAGGTTGAAAGATGGAGGGTGGTTTAAGGTAAACTGGAAGGTTGCTATTGATTGGGTGGTGGAGAACCTTAAAAACGCAAAAAAACCTGCAATAATATCGGGGGCAAGGGGAACGAACGAAAGTGCCTATGCCGCAAGGAAACTTTTTAAGGATATCCTTCTTTCGGACAACCTTGACTTTAGAAAGCCTCACGTATCCTTCAGGGAAGATCCCATAAAATCCATCCTCGGTTATTCCGCCTCCACCGGAAAGATAACGGACATTGATAGGGCGGAAGTTATAGTTATAGTTGGGGATCTTAGGGAGACTGTCCCGGGTTTGGGAATAAGGTTGATAAGGGCGGTGAGGAGGGGAGCAAAGCTCTTCGTGTTGAATTATTACAAGGAAAGGTATGTAAAGGAGGGGTGGGCAAGCTGGGTTCCGCTTTCTCCCGGTTCCGAAAACCTTCAAAGTGCAAACTTCATAAAGGAAACCTTAAGAAACTTTGAAAACGAGAGGGTATTGATCCTTCTCCAGGACGACATGCCAGAAGGTCTTCAGAGGAACTTTGCCACTTTCTCCGCCATAAACGAGAACGTTAAGATCCTTATCCTTAGGACCTTACCCAACGCCCAGGGTTTCATAGATGTTGGATTTACACCCGAACCCAACGGAATGAATACGAAAGAGATTTTGGAAGCCGCGAGTAAGGGGGAGATAGATTTCCTTATTCTTTGGGAGGTTGAGCCCCTTTGGGAATATCCCGATAAGGATCTCGTAGTTTCCGCCCTTGAAAACGTAAAATTCTTGGTGGTTTTAAGCTCCTTCTGGGACCCTTCGGTGGAGTTTGCCTCCGCTCTGCTTCCAACAACAATACCCTATGAGGAGGAAGGAACGAGGACGAACCTTGAGGGTAGGGTGCAGTATGGGAAAGATGCCCTTTGGCCCTTTGAGGGAAGCAGGCCCGCATGGTGGATCTTTAAGAACTTAATAAAGTCTATTGGAGGTAAAGCCGATTGGAAGTGCGCCAAGGATGTATTTATGGAGATCTCGGAGAGGATAAAATCCTATTCAAACATAGACCCTTACAACCTTGAATACGAGGAGCTCCCCTACCCCGATTATATACCTTCGATAAGGAAGCTAAAGAAGGTTTATAGGACGCCAAAGGTGGAATACAACTTTACCTTTGAAGGTATGGGATATTCCGAAGATTCGGAAAAGGTTGAGGGAAGGGTGCTTTTATGGGCTCCGCATATATATAAGGGAAGCTATTGGGCTTTCAGGAACCCCATCCAGAAGCCCTATATAGACGAGGGTGTTGTCTTTGCTCCATATTCCGATATGAAAAGGCTAGGGATAAAGGAAAATGATGAGGTGATCATAAAACTTAACGGAAAGGAGTTTGAAGTAAGGGTTAAAGGGGAGGATCTACCCGAGAACCTCTGGCTCTTTAGGGGACTGTTTTACGATAAGGAGATAAATTACGCCCTAAAAAACGGTTATACGGTGATAGAAGATGTTCTTGTTCCTCATAAGCACTCCATTTAACAGGGAGATAGATAGCCTAATTAAAGTTCTGCTTGATTTCACATATAGGGAAAATTATGGTGCGGCCTTGGCAATAGCGGATGAAATAATTCAAAAGTATCCCCAAGAACCAGACGGATATTTCTTCAAAGCTGCCATTTACGACTACTACATGGAGGATTACCACACGGACAAATACTCCGATAAGTTCTTCTCAAATATGGAGATGGCTGAGAAAAAGGCGAAGGCTAAGTTAAATTCCTTAACAGATCCTAAGGAGAGGGCATGGATGAACTTTTATATAGCGGGCGCTGCGGGTTATAGAGCCATGAGGGCCGGAAGGGAGGGGAATTACATAGTTGCCCTTAAATACGCAATAGAGGGTTTAAAACCGCTCAAGAGTGCCCTTGAAGAAGATTCCACCCTCTATGATGCCTATTTCCCTCTAGGAATCTACCATTATGCCCTATCAAAGGCGCCAAGTAGAATAGGTTTCATCCCGTCTTTCGTGCTCTCAAGAAATAGGGAAGAGGATAAGGAAAGGGGTATAAAGTATCTAACCCTCGCCTGGCAAAGGGGGAGATATACATCCGTGATCTCGGCCCTCACCCTCGCCTGGGTGCTTTCCCAGGAAGGTAGGAGCAAAGAAGCCATACCCATTCTAAAGGGTTACGTTGAAAAATATCCTGAAAGCAGGTATTTCAAATGGGTTTATGGATACCTCTTGATCAAGGAGGGTAGATTTCAGGAAGCGGAAGATATATACGAAAAGCTCCTTTACCTCGTTTTAAGGGATCAGCCGGATTCCCCATACAATGCGGTTTATGTTAGCTATTCCCTCGGATATGTTAAATACTTTTTGGGAAAATTTGAAGACGCTTTACGTTTATTTATCTTGGCGGAGGAGTACTATGAAAAGGCTCCCCAGAAGGTAAAGAGGGAACTGAAAGAAGTAATTTCGCAAGTTCAAAAGATGAAAAAGAGAACGTTGGATAGGTTGGGGAGGTAAATGAGGGGAACAGATCTAAACGAGATCTATAAGAGAATAAGGGCAATATTTAACAGGGAATGGAGAACTATATTGCTCGTTGGGATCCTTGGAGGTCTGTTTTCTGGGATTCTAAATTTCCTCTTCAGGGGTGCCCCAATATATCAAGCAACCCAACTTATCGTCATCTCCCCAGAGAAGACTGAAATTTCGGTTATACCAACATTACAACAACCTGCTCAGCAAAGCTCCGAAACCGACATAATACTGGCGAAAATAAAATTCCCATCGTTTTATAAAGGATTTTGGGATACATCCCTATCCTATGAGGTTTTAAAGGGGAAAATAAGCGGGATAAAAAGGTTCGTACCCGGTAAATATAATGAAAAAACTGGCAAGGATATAGTTCTGTGCCCATGTTCAAAGGATTACGAGTTAATAATTTATGACTCCATTTCCCTTCAGAGGAGACTTGCAAGGATAGACGCTAAAAAGATTGAAAACAAAAGTAATCCTTTATCAACACCTTCGGTGAATTTTGTTGAGATTTCTTTCGTTTCCCCGGATAAAAGGTGGGCTCAAAAGGCGGCGGAGTTAATATCCCGTTGGATCGCGAAAAAACAGGTGGAGGTGAAGAAGGAAAAGCTACTAAATCAGAAGGAAGCTATATTAAGGCTTATGGAAACTTACAAGAGGCAGATAGATCTTTACGCGGAGGAGCTTAAGAATATAAAGAAGAGCTTAAAGTATCCCGAATATGGGGAGGAGGATATAAGGAGGTTTTTGGTGGAGATAACCAACCAGATGAACGCCCTGATAAATTTAAGTAAAAAGATATCGGACGGTAAAATGGACACCTTCGTGATACTTACAGGTGATCCCAACGTAGACGAACTTCAAAGGGAAAGGGTGAAGGTAATATCCGAATATATTTCCCTTAGGTCCCTTTTGGGGGATTCTCACCCCGAGGTTAAAATGTTGAAGGAAAGGCTTAAAAGGATAGATGATCTTACGAAAAAGAGCTTAGAGGAGAGGATCGCTTTCCTAAACGGCAGGGAAAAATTTTTCAGGGATATATTGCCCGTAGTTATAGAGGAAAGGGCGAGCTTACTTACAACACAGAGAAACCTTGAGAATGCGGAGGACTTTTACATATTATTGGGTCAAAATTTAAATGATGTTGAGGTTAAGCTATCAAGTATGTCGTCGGGTATAGAAATAGTTGGTGAACCTAAGGTTTCCCTTTACAATAAGTATTCAAAAACGAGAAATGTAATACTTTTGGGATTCCTTGCGGGGATAATATTGGGGATCCTGTTTGCGGTTTTTAGGGATTTAACCACCGCTTACGTCCTAGATGAGAGCTACCTCCCGTTTAATAGAGAAATGATCTTTTCCCTACCTAGGTTCTCGGAAGGGAAAGTTCTACCCATAAGGATGATCTTAGATGGATTTTATGATCCTAACTCGTCAGCATTAAACGAGTTCAGGAAGCTTGCCTTTAAGCTCGGTGCCTTTGAAAACTTAAAGAAGATACTGGTAATAACCAGCACGCAAAGCGGTGAAGGGAAAACTTTTATAAGCGCAAATTTGTCGGCAACCTTGGCTATATCCGGCGTTAAAACCCTTTTGGTGGATGGGGATGTAAGGGCAAGGAGCCTTGCGGAATATCTTGGTTTTAAGGATAAAAGTGGGTACGCTGATGGGAATTTTGAACCCTACAGACTCTCCGAAAACCTATATTTTCTACCCGTAGGAAAGGCGGAAACCGATATATTTGTCGCATTTAAAAATCTCGTTGAGGCTTTGGACCATCTCGCAGGTGACCATCTTGTGGTGGTAGATATGGCACCAGTAGGCGTATCACCCGAAATAAAGCTCCTTGAGAAGTTCGCGGTAAAGTTCGTTCTCGTCACCAGGTACAACTATACCCTCAGGGATGCCCTTGAGAGCATAGAAATTGAGCCGAGCTTAGTGATCTTCAACTTCGTAGGATCAAGGGCGAGGTATTACTTAAAGTATTACAAGCCTAAGAAGGGTGGTTTTTGGAGGTTTCTTAAGAAATGAAATGGGAATTTTTAAGCACCTTTGATGATTTCCCTTCAAGGGTTTTCTTTCCCGTTGGGACTGTGGAACCTCACGGTCCCCTACCTGTTGGAACGGACAATATAATAGCGGATTATCTCGCCAATTCCTTGGCTGAAAGGTTTCAAGCTGGGGTTTTACCCTTGTTCCCTTTCGGGATAAACAGGTCCCTTTACGGTTATAAGGGTGGGATATCAATTTCTCCGGAAACTTTCAAAAACGTGATCTACGAGGTATGCCATTCCTTGAAGTTTAACGGTGTAAAGGAAGTCGTAATTTTCAACGGCCATGGGGGGAATACGCAACACCTTAGGGAGGTCCTCTTTAGGGTATATTCTGAGCTTGGGATAAGGTGCGCTTCAATAGATTGGTGGGTTTTAGAGAAGGAACTTCCCATAAAGGTTTTCGGTAGAATGGGAGGGCATGGGGGAATAGAGGAGCTCGCCTTGGTTTATATGGCATATCCCAATTTTAAAGTTTCGGGAAAATACCCCGCATATCACCCTAAAGATGGGGTTTTCGCTTACCCCTCTCCCAGATCTATACTCCTTTATCGGGAAGGTAATTATGAAGACTATGATGTTGATGAGGGGAAGCTGGAGGAGTTTGCGGATATAATTGTTAAGAAGGTGGAGGAAGTTTTATGGGAGATCTTCAAGGGTTGGGGGGATTTATCGGGGAAGTAATATATCCAGAAATCCCCTCCTTATCGCTATTTCTGGTATTGCCTTTACATATATTTTTACATCATATACCGAAATTCCGCCGAACCAAGACCACCTACCCTCCAAAACCCAACAGTGCAAATCCCTCCTTAAATTAAGGCTCTGATCCAAAAACCTTTTGCTTAATAAGTCGTAAGTGAAGTTATAAGATATTGACCAATTCTTTGTTGGATCTCCGGAGATGTAAAACCTTAAAATGCTCTGGGATTTTGATATAAAATCCCCGAAGGAATAAGTATAGGTAAAACCGAAGTTCCATGGTTGTATTTGGGGTTGATTTATCGTGTCTTTTATTCCAAAGATCTCGTTGAGGTTAAAACTTCCAAAGTTTAAGATTATCTGCGTACCGAAAAATCTTTTGGAGTAATGGTTGTAGTTTGAAATTATGGATGCACTTACCCTACTTATAGGTGTGAAGTTGGAGTTTAACCTTATCGGGGAAATTCTTGAGCTATCAAATATATAGTTTGTGCTTGCCCCCCACTGGAGGAATGTCCCCTTTCTAACCAAAGTATCCCTTTGGATCTTGTATTCGTAAGTATTATCAAGGGATATGTTCAGACCTTTACTTTCCTGTCCCAAAGTTGTCCTGTTTCCCCCTATTATTATGCTATCCCCCCTAGCCTGATAGAAGAAGGAAATACTGGGTCTTAATATATGCCTGAACCTCTTTATGGGACCTATCCCAAAAAGGGATACGCCATATAGGGTGGTTGATAAAGGTAAATTTATCCCCCAAACTTTTGCAAAATTCGTTGAATCCGTGGTGGCGGTGTTTAAATAGGCGGAGGGAGAAAAGGATAAAAAGATAAGATTGTAGGATGTAGATATATTATGGGAAGAGCTCAGAAGTTTGTACCCCTTTTTACCCGAAGAGTCTATATTCTCCGTGTTTAAAAAATTATAGGAGCTTGAAAGGGAAAATCCTAAGAGGTTTAGGGGTAAAAGGCTTAGGGAAGCTTCGGGTATTCTCCTTTCCGTCCTGTTCCTTAGCGGATCAAACCTATTGTAAAGGTTTATCCCAAGAAGGCCAAACCTCAATCTCCTCCTTGCGGTTAGGAAGGATACGAGCTCGCTTTGAACCCAGTTATCCTTAACCTCCGCATAATCCTGAACGTAATAAGCATCCGATATAAAGTCCCCTTTAGCCGAGATATCAAACCCAAATAAGCTTTGCTCGTGCCCGCCCCTCAAGCTCCAACGCCTCCTATAACCCTTGTCCCCCACGAGGTCATAAGCGTACGAGATATTTATATTCCCTTTGAGGGTTTTATAAATGTGATAAACGTAATCCGAGGAGAACCTTACCCCCCTTCTCTCTATTATATCTACCGAGAAGGTAACATCCTGATAGCCGTTTATCACAAGGTAAAAGGATAGGCCCCTTATATATTTCCCGTCCTGACTGCTTACACCAACCAAGGGGGGTAGAAATCCGCTAGACCTTTCCTTCCCAACGGGTAAAAACCAAAATGGCAAGGCAACTATTGGAAGATCCATGATGTAAAAGATTAGGGGACGGACAACCGCCAGATCCTTCCTCAAAACCCTCATCCGATGGGATACGAATCTATAGTGGGGTCTTTCAAGCTCGCAAGTTGTGAAGGATCCATCCTCAACGTAAACGGAGTTTTCGGATGTCTTATAAACGACCTCCCCCTCCACCCAACCTTTCTCAATAAAAGTCCTGCTTTTCTTTGCTATTCCCGTTCCCGTGTTTATATTATACTTAAGGTATTCCCCCGTTGTCTGGGATTCCCTGTCCTTTAACAAAAATTTCCCCCTCGCCTCAATAACGTTAAGTTCCTTCCAGTACCTCACCGTATCCGCGTAAAGTTCAACACCCTCCGATGTTCTTATATATGCGCTATCGTACAAAACTATCAAACCCTCTTGTGGAAAATATTCGAGATACCCACCCTTAAAGAATATCTCCGCCAAAAGTAGGTTTATCATTTTTCCCTTTCTACCTTTACCACGGTTTTTACGTTCCCCCTAGGGTTCCAATCCCCTATCACTATAAGCTTTCTCGGTTTTAACAGGTTCCAAAGGGCATCAAAGATCTCGTTCGTTGCCGCCTCGTGGGATATGTACCTATTTCTAAATTTGTTGAGCCATAGTTTTAAAGATCTGAGTTCAACTATGTACTTGTCGGGGATGTATTTTATGTGTATGGTTGCAAAATCTGGATATCCGGATCTCGGGCATAGGCAAGTAAATTCGGGGAACGTGATCTCTATCCAATAATCCCTGTCCGGATAAGGGTTATCCCAAGCTTCAAGCTCCGCTTCCTCAATAGCCTTTTCTCCGTACTTTTTCTCCATAAGGTGAAAATTATAAAATCGCCAGCCTTATAATACCCGCAAATGGCACTTAGGGTTGGTTCCGTAATAAGGTATGAAGGTGAAGAGTATATAATCCTTGAGTATCAGCATTCGCACAGGGGAAGGGGTGGGGCGACCATAAGCCTCAAAGTTAAAAACCTAAGGACAGGGCAAGTTCAAACCTTTACCCTAAGGGATACGGATAAGATCGAGGACGTGATGGTTGAAAAGAAACTCGCGGTATTCTCTTACGTTGATGGGGATTACTATCACTTTTTGGATAGCGAATCCTACGAAGATATCACCTTCCACAAAAGTGATTTGGGAGATATGATATATTACCTGAAGGAAGGTTTGGAGGTTTTAATACTCTACGCCGATAACAGGCCCGTAAGCATAGAGCTTCCAACTTACGTGGAGCTAAAGGTTGTTGAAGCTCCGCCAGGGGTTAGGGGGAATACGGTTCAGGGGGGTTCAAAGCCCGTAAAGCTTGAGACGGGACTTGTGGTAAACGTTCCCCTGTTTATAGAGGAGGGTGATGTAATAAAGGTTGATACCCGGACAGGTGAATACATAGGGAGGGCATGATGGAAAAGAAACTTGACCTTGAGATCATAAGCGAAATTATAAGGATCTTTAAGGAGAGCGATATAGCAAAACTTGAGCTCTCAACAAAGGACTTTAAGATAAAGTTATCAAAATTCGGGGAATTTCAGGCGGTACCAACAATTTCCTTAAATAACCTCCAACCAACCCAAGCAACCCAACCACCCCAAGAGGCTCCGAAGGTTGAAGTTAAAGAGGAGAAAAATATACACATAGTTAAATCCCCCATAGTTGGCACTTTTTATAGAGCTCCCGCTCCAGGTGCGAAACCATTTGTTGAAGTGGGGAGTAGGGTTAAAAAGGGTGATGTTCTTTGCATAATTGAGGCTATGAAGATTATGAACGAGATAAAGTCGGATGTTGATGGGGTCGTTGAGGAGATATTGGTGGAAAACGGACAGCCCGTTGAGTACGGGCAACCCTTGTTTAAGATCAGGCTTGAGTAAGGATGTTCTTTAGAAAAGACGAAGTTTCAAAAATATTGGAGGATTTTAAAAATTACGCTTACAAGGATAAGGAATTCCTGCAGTTCATGAAGGGTCTAAGATCCCTTTACGAGAAGAGTATAGAGGAGGTTATGAAACCTATGGTGGATGTGATCGTAGTATCGGAGGATGATAGTTTGGAGGAGATGGTGGAAAAGTTCGTTAAATACAGGTACTCAAAGTATCCCGTGATATCATACGAGGGGGATAAGATCGTGGGAATAGCGCATATAAAGGATGTGATAATGTATTTGGATAGAATAAAAAACCTAAAGGTCAAGGAAATTTCAAGGAAGCCCGTTTATCTCCCACACTCTATGAGCTGTATGAGGGCGCTGAGGATCCTTCAAAAAAACCGCATGTCCATGGGTTTGGTGGTGGATGAGTTTGGAAATGTTATTGGAATAATAACCATTGAGGATCTTTTGGAAGAGGTGGCGGGTGAGATTTATGAGGAGCATGATGTTGAGGAGTTTAGATATGAGGTCCTTGAGGATGGGTGGGTGAGGTTGAGCGCAAAGTTATCGGTATCCGAGGTTGAGGAGATGCTCGGAGTAAGCTTGGGTGAGGTTGAAAGCTCCACCATAGGTGGGTACCTAATAGAGAAGCTCGGGAGGATCCCGGAAAAGGGGGAGGAGATAGATATACCCCCTTTGAAGTTTTTCGTTGAGGAGGTGGAACCTCAAAGGGTGAAAACTATAAGGGTCAAAAAAGTGGGATATGAGGTTTATTGAGGTTTCAAAGTTTTATGAGGATTTTTTGGGGAGTTTTTGTGAGGTTTTGGGTGGGGAAAAGGGGTTTTGGAGGAGGATCACCACGCCGGACATAAGCAGGCCGGGATTACTTTTGGTCGGCTTTGAGGAAGAATTTCCTTCCGAAAGGGTTCAAATAATAGGCATAACCGAAAGGGCATATTTAATTGCCAACAGGGAAAAGGATGAGGACTCCATAAGGAGGCTATATGCAAAGGAACCACCTTTGGTTATTTTAACCGCATATAAGGAGAGGATAAACGATAGGCTTGAGGGTTTGTTTAAATT
>JBMSAP010000011.1:0-13039 GCA_049414445.1 Candidatus Caldipriscus sp.
GGAAAGGTTTATAAAGCTTTCCCCTTCAACGCGATATCTCTTAACCTCCTTCCCTTCTATGGAATAAACCACAACCTCCATATCTCCGCTTATTCTTATCCCATCCCTTAAGATCTCGTATCTTCCCTTAATTTCCCTCTCTTCAACCGCGGTTCCATCGTCGTATCCCAAGACGCCCCTTCCCCAAGTGGTTATATAACAGGAATAATCCCCCACGCTGAACCCGGCCTCGGTTGAAGGCAATTTGATAACTATCACCTCTGAGGTAATGGAATAAGGGGTAGTTCCAAAGGTTCCCATAATCGACATCGTTGCCCCGTTTACCGCCCTTACGTAACGGTTGTTGTAAGGCACGAGGGCATCTAGGGTACCATCCCCGTTGAAGTCAAAAAGGGTTGGGGCATGGGCGGATCCGTACCTACCCGAAACACCCAAACCCGAGGTCTGACCCAAAAGTGTCCCATTATTCCCCTTATAAACCCTCAGCTCACCCCCCGCTACCACCCATACATCCTCCAATCCATCCCCATCCTTATCCCCAAGGGCAACGGGAGATACCGAGGAAAGTCCGCTTACGCTCCAAAGGGTGGTCCAAGAACTACCAGTCCATCTATAGACCACAACTGAGGTAGTCCTGGGCACAACTATCTCATCATCCCCAACCCCATCCAAATTTCCCGTAGCTATGGTGTAATCCGGAAAGCTGGATATGGCGGAGGGAACAGATGCATTAAAGCTGCTGTGAAGGGTACCAGTTGAAGCGTTCAAAACGTAAATAAAACCGTTTGAAGCGGGATAGGCTACAAACCAACTTCCTCCTATCCTTAATAGGGCTGGGGCAAAGGCGGGTGCGGGCAAAGTATAAGTCCAGTTCGTGGTATAGCTTGTCGCACAACCGTTTATGCTAACCGCAAGGTTTCCAAAGGAGGTGAAAACCTCGGGACATCCGTCCGAGTTTATGTCCGCTATTAATGGGGAGGCATCCCTCGCGTCGGGCTTATCGTAAGAATATACCGTTGTTCCGTTCGTAAGCCTTAAAACCCAAAATCTGTAATACCCGTTTACGAACACGAACTGGTTGGAGGCTGCAACCGACGCTATACCGGGATCCCTGAAGCTCTCGCTAAAACCACCCCATATGTGGCTACCCGTCGCGCCATCCTTGGCCGCAACGCCTTGATTCCTCTCCGCGGCTATTATGTCGTGATCCGCACCTCCGTTTACCCTCGTGGCAATTATGCTCAGATCGTAGTCACCGTGCCTCGCATCGTAAAGCTTGGAAGGGGAGGAGCAAATTGCCCTTAAGGGTGTTCTACCCGTCCTCCTATAATCGTGCCTGTACTGCTTCCAATCCTCCGCCGCAGGTCCATATTCCACTTGCGCTAAAATTATCCAAAGCATACTTGTATTATAAGAGAGAAAAGTTCACCCGTAAGGTCCCAGCATCTTCTTTGGATCCAGGATCTCCCTTGCCTCCTCCTCCGTAAGTATCCCTTCCTCCACCACCACCTGCCTCACCGTCTTATTTTCCTTATGAGCCTTGTAAGATATCTCCGCCGCCCTATCGTACCCTATTTTCAGTGCCAAGGGTGTCACGAGTGCCATGCTCCATTCAACGAGCTCCTCACACCTCTTCCTATTCGCTTCTATCCCAATTACGCATTTATCCGCGAAAACTTTAACGGCGTTCGTAAGAATATCCGTTGAGGTTATTGAATGGTAAGCTATCAGGGGTTGCATTACGTTGAGTTGTAATGGGGCATGCTGTCCGCCTATGCTTACAATTAGATGGGTGCCCATTATATGTGCCGCCACCTGTATCATCATCTCGGGTATAACGGGATTTACCTTACCCGGCATAATTGAGCTTCCAGGTTGTAGGGATGGTAATATTATTTCCGCTATGGCGGTTCTCGGACCGCTTGAAAGCAATCTAATGTCGTTCCCTATCTTCATTAGGGAGACCGCTAAGGTGTTCAGGGCTCCCATGTATTCCACCACCGCATCCTTTGTCGCGAGGGTTTCAAACTTGTTTTCCGCCTCCCTAAAGGGTATCCCTGTCCTCTTGGAGATCTTTGATATAACCCTTGGGGCGAATTCTCTATGGGTGTTTAATCCCGTTCCCACAGCAGTTCCTCCAAGGGCGAGCTCCTCAAGATGATAGAACGTGTTCTTTATCCTGGTTATGGAGTGTTTTATTTGGGTTGTAAAGGCGGAAAATTCTTGTCCCAAGGTCATAGGTACCGCATCCTGAAGGTGCGTCCTGCCTATCTTTATCACATTCTTAAACTCCTCCTCCTTTTTTCGGAAAGCCTCCTCAAGGTACTCCAAGGACTTTACGAGATCTTCCGCGGAGAGCCTGAGGGCTATATGTATCGCGCTTGGTATAACGTCGTTTGAAGATTGCCCTTTATTTACGTGGTCGTTGGGATGTACGGGATGCTTGCTTCCCAAGGGACTTCCCAAGATCTCGTTTGCCCTGTTGGCTATAACCTCGTTAACGTTCATATTTGTTGATGTTGCGGAACCCGTTTGGAAAACATCTATGGGGAAGTGTTCGTCAAACTTACCCTCCATCACCTCCTCCGCGGCCTGTATTATCGCGTCCGCTATTTTCGGGTCGAGTAATCCGAGCTCGGCGTTTACTTCCGCCGCGTACCTCTTTATCATTGCTATAGCATAAATCATCTTTTTGGGGATCCTCCAACCGGATATGGGGAAGTTCTCTATGGCCCTCTGGGTTTGCGCCCCCCAATAAGCCCATGCCGGAACCTTAACTTCCCCCATCGTATCCTTTTCTATTCTGAAATCCGCCATAGAGGGAATTTTACGGTTGGAAGGATGCTTCCTCTTTCAAAATTTTGATAATATCTTCCACCTTAAAGCTACCCTTGTCCCCCTCCTTCCTCTTCCTTACGGAAACCGTCCCACCCTCAACCTCCCTCTTCCCGATCACAAAAATATAGGGGATCTTATGCTTTTCCGCATCCAATATTTTGTAGTTTAACCTCTCGTTCCTATCATCCACCTCAACCCTAAATCCTTCTTCCTCAAGGAGGTTTGCCACCTTCCTTGCGTAATCTTTAAATTCGGACTTTATGGGTAATATCCTCACCTGGACGGGTGCAAGCCAAAGGGGAAGGTCCCCCGCATAATGTTCAAGTAGAATCCCCATAAACCTCTCCATAGAACCAAAAATAGCCCTGTGGATCATAACCGCATAGTGGTCCTTCCCGTCCGGTCCTTTATACGTTGCGGAAAACCTCCTTGGAAGGTTAAAATCCACCTGTACGGTGGTACACTGCCACCTTCTGCCTAAGGCATCCTTTAACTTTACGTCTATCTTCGGACCATAAAATGCCGCTTCCCCAACCTCCACGCTGTAATTCAAACCTTCCCTCTCAAGGGCATTTTTTAGGGAGTTTATGGCGTTCTCCCACATCTCCTCCGTCCCCATATAATCTTCCTTCCTGTTCGGATCCCATATTGAAAGCTCCACCTCAAAATCCTCAAAACCAAACCTCTTCAGGATCCTCTTCATAAGGTTTAACACGTTTACAACCTCATCCTCTATTTGCTCGGGGGTTGTAAAGATATGCGCGTCATCCTGGGTGAATCCCCTAACCCTCAAAAGCCCATGTAAAACCCCGGAAAGCTCGTCCCTATAAACCGTACCAAGCTCGCATATCCTAAGCGGTAAATCCCTGTAGCTCCTTACCTTGGATTTGTATATTAATATGTGGGCAGGGCAGTTCATGGGTTTAACCGCGTACATTTGTCCATCCTTTTCAAAAATAAACATATTCTTCGCGTAATAGTTTAAATGTCCCGAGATCTCCCAAAGTTTCCCACTCAATAGGTGTGGGGTATAAACGAGCTTGTACCCAGCCTTGATGTGTTCCCTTTTCCAATAATCCTCTATTACGGACCTAACTATCGCGCCGTTTGGGTGCCAAAACACAAAACCTGCCCCCGCCTCCTCATAAAACCCAAAAATATCCAGCTCCCTCCCAAGAATCCTATGATCCCTAGCCTTCGCCTCCTCCAAAACTTTTAAGTAATCCTCCATCATCTTTGGATCGGGGAAGGATATGCCGTATATCCTCTGCAGGGATGGGTTTTTTGGATCACCCTTCCAATAGGCGGAGGAAACGCTCAAAACTTTGAAGGATTTAACTATTCCCGTCCTGTAAATGTGGGGACCCTTGCAAAGATCCACGAACTCCCCCTGCCTGTAAATTGAAACCTTAGGTAGATTGAACTCCTCTATTAGCTCTACCTTGTAATCTTCCCCCAAGCTCTTAAAAAACTCCTTTGCTTTTTCACTTTCCAACTCCTCCCTTGAAACCTCAAGGTCCTCCTCGCATATCTTCACCGCCATCCTTTCTATCTCCTCAAGATCCTCGGGATTTAACGTTTTCCCTCCGAAGTCTATATCGTAAAAGAAACCGTTCTCTATCGGGGGACCAACAGTAAGCTTGGCAAAGGGATAAAGCCTCTTTACCGCCTGAGCCAATATATGTGCGGAAGAGTGCCAAAAAACCTCCTTCCCATCCTTATCGTTAAAATCCAATATCTCAATTAGATCCGCATCCTCAGGTATCGGGACAAATAGGTCAAAAAGCTTGCCGTTGAACCTTGCGACAAACCCACCTTTCGGATCCCCCACGAGGTCCAAAACGGACTTTTCCCCCTCAAAGATATACTCTTTAACTTCACCATTTGGAAACCTTATTTTTACCTTCCTCACGGAAGGGTATTATAAATCCGGAATATAAACCAAGAATTCCGTACCCTTACCTATCTCGCTCTTAACCTCAATTTCCCCACCCAATACTTTCACAAACTTTTTAACTATAAATAGTCCCAAACCCGTCCCCCCTTCCTTCGTAGTATAAAAAGGGTTAAAGATCTTTGAAAGGTTCTCCTTCTCAATCCCCCTCCCAAAATCCCTTACCGAAACAAACTTATATATCGCCCCACCCTTCTGGCTTATGCCCGCGAAGATCATAATTTTACCTTTATGTGGGGAGGCATCAATGGCGTTTGATATTATGTTGTGCAGAATCTCGTAAAGGATATCCCTGTCCGTTTTCAGCGAAAAATCCTCCCCAAAATTCATCTCAACTTCAACCCCCCTTGAGGATATCTTGTGCGTGAGATCCTCCAAAATCTCATCTATTAGCCCTTTCAGGGAAAATTCGGAAACCTTCAAAGAGGGTTTTACGACGTTTATTATCCTCATATGAAGCTTCCTTATCCTCTCAAAAACCCTCCTTAGTCTCCCCCTAAGGTTCTCATCCTCCAAGTTTTCCAAAAGAATACCTACCGTAGTTAAGGAGTTCTTTAGGTCGTGGGATATGAGACTTGACATTATTCCAGCCATTGCGAACTTTTCAAGCCTTGGATCCACCTGAGGGATCTCAATAAGGATCAGGATGCGCACTTTTGAAAATCCGTGAAAGCTTTCAAATTTCCTTACTTTGTAAGAAATCCCGCCCACTTCCACCTCATCCCCATCGTCCAACTTAAGGAATTTAACCTCCTCAGAAATTTTGAAAGCACTGGAGTTTAGAAATATTACCCCTTTTTTCCCCAGGACCATAACCGGATAAGGAAACTCTTCGAAAACCCGAAAGTTCCAAAGGTATTCTGGCTTTAATATCACGAAAAACTCCGCCCTTCCCCCATTCTCCTTGGGGAATATTTTCGCCTCAACCGGTATTTGCTCCCCATTTGCGTTCAAAACCCTCAACTTCACCTTCGTAGTTATCCATACCTTGAAGGAAACTTCCGCCGATGCCCTAAAAACCCTCCTGTATTGCGGGGAAATTATAACATCCAAAACCTTTCCCTTTAAATTCTCCAAGTCAAACCCCAGATCTTCCACCCTCTTATTTCCCCCTAAAACCTCAAACTTTGAATTCAAGTGAAAAATTACCTCATCCAATACGTCAAGAACTTCCATCTCGTAAGAGAGAATCATACCTTCGCCTTTTGCAGGACACTTTTGAGGACGAGCTTTGATATAAGATCAAGGGTCTCAAACACCCCCTTACCCTGTGATGCCACGCTCTCCACATAAGGGAACCCCCTTTGGTTCAAAAGCATATTAAGCTCCTCCACCGTCATAATATCGCTCAAATCCCTCTTGTTGTACTGTAATACTATAGGGATCTGATCCAAGCTTAGCCCTTGCTCGGCAAGAAACTCTTCCATCTCTTGGAATATTATTTTATTTTCTTCCGCCCTGCTCCTTTGGGAATCTGCGACAAAAACTATCCCATCCACCCCCTTCAAAACCAGCTTTCTGGATGTTTTGTAAAAGTACTGGCCGGGAACGGTGTAGAGGTGGAACCTCACCTTGAAACCCCCACCTATTGGAACCTCAACGGGCAAAAAGTCAAAGAAGAGCGTCCTTTCCCCCTTCGTGTCTATGGATACCAGGTCCCCCTTATGTTCGGGTTTGAGCTTTTTGTGTATTATTATGAGGTTGGTGGTCTTACCGCTTACCGCTGGACCATAATACACTATCTTTACGTTTATCTCCCTCTTTGCGACATCTACAACCATTTATTCTTCCCCCAGTATGTCCTTGAAGGAGAAACCCTCCAACAGCGATAGATCCGAGCCCAAGATCTCGGTTATGTCCTGCTGTTTGGAGATTATCCCTTCCAATAACTCCGCGGTCTTCCTAACCTCAACTAGGATCACTCCTAAGGGCGCCTCCGCATCCACGGTTATTGATATCACGCCCACGTTGGATATCCCCACTATTACGAGCATCATATCGTCACCCCTAACGTACACTTCCCTGAGCTTTCCTCCCTTTATCTCCTGCAGGGTATGTTCCCCCAATCCGAGTAAGGCGGCGGCCATTGCTCCGAAGGAGGATTCGTTCGTTCCGGGGAAGAGGTGTGATGCTATTAGGATCCCTTCCGAGTTTACCACCGCCGCAGATTTTATCTGCGGGTTCTTTTTAACCATCGCTTTTAAAATTTGTTCTACTTGGTTGTTCATATTCCCCTCCTTGTGTATTTTAAGGTTGTTCCCCTTTGTTTGCAAGGAGGGTTCCAAGCATAACCCCGCTTTGGGACCCCGAATAAAAGTCCGGGTGTATTATTATCTCCGCTACGGTTGGGATCCCCAAAAATCCGAGATTTGATAGGATCCTGATGTTGGATTTGTCCTTATTTATCTCATCACCCAAGGCGCTTATCCTTGTGTAGTTTTCAAAAATTATGAAACCCGCGGGACTGGAATCTTTAACGTAAGATAGGGCCACCTGAACACCCTTCCTAGTTCCCTCCAGCATATCTTCAAGGTCGGCTCTTGCGAACCATAAAGTGTCGTTTACGGAAATCTCTGTGCTAACCTTTAGCCCCCTATCGTCCAAGGATTTGATTATGGAGGTTTTGAACCTCCCGTGCCTTGAAGGATCCGCAACCTCCACATAAAACCTTGAGAGGATCTTACCCGCCTTGATCGGGTCCGCTAAATCCTCGTCGCTGTACCCCATCCTTTGCAATATGATCCTAAAAACCTCCACCACGGGTATATTGTTAAGCTCCTTTATTACGGAATCTTCAACTGAGGTAACCTTAAATGGAATAAATGGATGAAAACCTTGGGAAAGCAAGGTCCCAAACTTCACATCGCTCTCTATTATGAATGCGGAAACGTGATCTGAGTACGTGTCGCCGTTGTATATGACGGACCAGGGGGAAGGCTTAAATTCTCCGACTACCCCCACATACACCCCATCAAAGAACTCCGCGACCTTCCCAAAAACCCTCGCCAGCTTCGTTGGAATATCATCCGAAATGTTGGGCGCTATACCCAGAAGGTACACGTACTTCCTTTTTATCTTGGACCTGTCAAAGAACCTCCTTATATCCTCAACTATAGCCTCCTCGGACCTAGTTATCCCCTTTATTAGAAAAGGGATAACGTCCGCGCTGTTTGTGGCCCAAAGTGCCACCCCTATACCCCTTGGTACTATACTTTCCTCGTTGTATATCGTGTCGGGAACTATGGCGCCTATTATTGGGACCTTTGATAGAACTTTGCTTATCCCCTCCAAGACCACCTTTTTATCGTAATTTTCCGTAAATACGACCACCGCAAGGGATGGCTCTTCTTTTAGCCTCTCAAGGGCCTTGTTCGCAGCTTGGGATGCGGCTATAAAGGCCTTGTCAAGCGTGGATATTGCGGTTGCGAACCTCCTACTTCCCGTCTCCTTTCCTCCCTCTATCCTCCTTTCCCTCTCAACATCCGCCCTCCTCTCCATCCTCCTCAACCACTGCTCCGAGAAGTACATATAAATATTATAAGGTGGGTTTGAAACGAACCTTATAATTCCCATTTAATGGCACAAAACTTCATTACAAACTCCCCAGAAAAAACGCTGGAAGAAAGGCTTAAAATCCTCATAAAATACAGCAAGGAGCTTAAGTTTTTGGTGGGATTTTTTTACTTTTCCGGTGTGCGGACACTTTATGAGGCACTAAAGGAGTTGGAAAAGGAAGGAAGGTTAAAAGAAGAGCACATAAAGATCCTTGTTGGCTTGAGCGTGGATAAGGGCGTCTATGGACTCTATGAGTTAGCGCATGGAAATGAAGGCGATGAAGAAATAAAAAACAGATTTTTACAGTCCCTTGAAAGGGTCTTTACATCGGAGGAGTTTGACAAAAAGGAAATATACGAGCAGGTGGAGTTTTTCCTAAAGCTTTTGAAGGAAGAAAAGTTAGTCGTAAGAAAGACCAGAGAGCCAAACCACGCAAAGCTCTATCTTTTTAAGCTTGAGGGGGATCTTTTACAGGAAACCTTTATCACGGGCAGTTCCAACCTAACCTTAGCAGGGCTAAAAGAACAAGAAGAATTCAACGTAGAAATAAAGGATTACGGGTTTGACAGCGCAGAAAAATACTTTGACGAAAGATGGGAAAGGGCGGTCCCCCTATCCAAAGAGGACATCATAAAAGTTTTCGAAAGTCGTACCTTCTTTAGGGAGATCACACCCTTTGTAGCCTACGCTTACATTTTGAAAAACTACTTAGAACTCCATCAAGAAAAGATTCCCATAAGGGATCTTCAAGAATTGATGGAAAAGAAGGGTTATAAGCCCTACGACTATCAGCTTTCCGCGGTGGCGCAGGCGGTTGCCACATGCGAGGATCACGGAGGGGTTATACTTGCGGATGTTGTGGGACTTGGAAAAACTGTCATCGCAAGCCTTACCGCTAAGGCTTTGGGAAAAAGAGGCATTGTAATATGCCCACCCCATCTTGTAGGGGATGAGGCAAAAAGCTCGGGATGGAAAAAATATTTAGAGGATTTCGGGCTTTATGATTGGGAAGTGTTTTCTTTGGGTAAGTTGGAAGATGCCAAAAGGTACATAAAAAACCGCAACATTGAGGTTGTTATCGTTGATGAAGCTCACAGATTCAGAAATCAGAGAACAAAAAGGTATCACCAGCTTCTCGAAATCTGTAGGGGGAAAACCGTTATACTACTAACCGCTACGCCCTTTAACAATAGACCCGCAGACATCTTTGCCCTTCTGAAGCTTTTCACTATACCCAAAAAATCAACTCTGACCTTGGATGGAAATCTTGCGCAGAAGTTTGAAAAGTACGATCGCGAGTTTAGGAAATTGGCTTACATAAAAAACTATCACAACTCCTCGGATAGAAAAAAGAGAAGCAGGGCTCAGAGGTTTCACAAGGAGCTTTTTGGGGAAAGGGAAATAGATCTATCAAAGGTTAATAAAAGGGCAAGGAATCTCTCAAGGAGGATAAAGGCAGTTATTGAAAAGGTGATCATCAGAAGGAACCGCTTGGACCTTAAATATTACAAAGACAAGGTGGAACTACCGAGGGTGAGGGATCCGGAAGAATGGTTTTTTGAATTGGACAAGAAACAGCTGGAATTTTACGACGAGGTGACAAAGGCTTTTGATGAACCGGAGGAGGGCGGAAGGTTTCACGGGGCTATATACATTCCCATAAAGTATGAAAAGGGCTACGTACCCGAAGAGGATAACCTAGGATCTCCCGAAGAGAGCTTTATATACCTTTATCAGAGAAACCTTTACGACTTTATGAGAAGACTTTTGGTAAGGCGTTTTGAAAGCAGTTTTAAAGCCTTTTACGAAAGCTTGAAAAACTTTATAGACATACACAAAACTGCTTTGAATTTTGTTGAAAAGACAGGAAAGTTCATCCTTGACAGAAATCTAATGGAAAAGCTGGATGGAGCAAGCGATGAGGAAATAGAAAAAGCCCTCAATGAGTATAAACAGGCACTTGAAAGTGGGGAAATCAACAAGAAATACCACAAAATCTACGAAATTGACAAATTCAAAGAAAAGGAAAAGTTCTGCCAACACATTATGGAGGATATAAAGCTTTTCAGAGAGTTAAAGCAAAAGGTGGAAAATTTGGGACTTCTGAAGGATGACCCAAAGGTAAAGAAGCTTGTTGAAGGTATAAAAGAGTTTCTGAAAAACAACAAAAAGGAAAACAACAAAAAGCTGGAAAACAACAAAAAGGTAAAGGTGGTGATATTTACGGAATATGTGGATACCGCAGAATATTTAAAGGAAATTCTTGAAAAGGAATTTGGAGAAAATGTCCTATCCGCGATTGGGAACATAAGCAAAAGCACCTATGAGAAGATCCTTAAAAACTTTGACGCTCAATATGTGGAACAGGAAGACGATCATTACATCCTCATCACCACCGATAAGCTCTCGGAAGGTATAAACCTAAACAGGGCTTGTGTGGTGATAAACTACGACATCCCATGGAACCCCGTCCGTGTGATCCAGAGGGTGGGTAGGATAAACAGGATAGGTAAAAAGGTTTGCGATGAGATAAGAATCGTTAATTTCTTTCCCACTGAGAAAGGAGCGAACATAGTAAAATCGAGGGAAATAGCCCAAATGAAGATGTTTATGATCCACCACGTCTTGGGAGAGGACGCGAAGATATTCTCCCCCGACGAGGAGCCAAAACCCTCCGAGCTTTACAGAAAGCTAAATACCTACCCAGAAGAGGAAGAAGAAAGCTTTTTCTCAAGGGTCAAAAAAGAATACAAAGAGATCCTTGAAAAACACCCTTGGATGAAAAAGGAACTTGAAGAAATGCCACACAGGATAAAGGTTGCAAAAAGTGGAGAAAAGAACGAACTTATGGTATTCATAAGGAGGGGGAAGGAACTATTTGTGGGGTACAAAGATTATAGCCAAAGTATGCCCTTAGAGGTTAGCTTGGAGGAGGTTTATGAAAAAATAAAATCAAGCCCAGAGGAAAAGGGAAGGGAGCTTTCACCCCAATTTTGGGAGCACTATAACCAGATCCTTAGGGGGCCATTTACAAGTTTATCGCCCATAAGTGATAATAGTTTGGAAAGTAAAGCTAGGAATATGGTGGAAACCCTTCTAAAAATGGAAGAACTTAAGGAGGAGAGGAAGTTTTTAAACGCCTTGATGGAGGATTTAGTGGAGTATCAAACGCTTTCGGAGTATGCCCTACTGGAAATAGTAAGCTGGGAAAGGTTGGTAAAAGAAATTATGAAACTAAAAACCGAGAAACCAAAGAGCAAAAAACCAAAAGAAATGGAGAAACTAATTGAGGAGCTAAAAAGCAAGGTGCGTGAGTTAAAGAAGGAGCTGGGGGAGGACTTCTTGCAGAAAACCAAAGCCCGCGTAAGGGAAGAAAGTAAAGAGGTTATAATAGCGGTAGAAAACCAAAATGAAAATGGGGGAAATTTTAATTGAACCACTTGCGAGGGGTTTTTCCCTTGAAGGTTTAAAGAAATTTTTATCTCACAAGAATTTCACAGAAAAAGAAGAGGAGATTTCTATTGATCTAAGTGGAGAATTAAACGACAGCGTCCTTTCCATAAAGCAGATAGCGGACAAAGGGCTTGAAGACATAAAACATTTCAGAGTATATGCCATAAAGCTAAAGGAAGAAATTAACGAGAGGAGCAGTAAGAAGAGACAGTTCCAAATTGCCAAGGATATCCTGAGGGCGTATTCTTTAAGCGCCGGGCTATTCATCTTTTACACGGAAGAGGGGAAACCCTTCCGCTTTTCTTTGGTCTTCAGGGAGGCTTACGGAACAAAGGCGGTTTATAGCCCTTACAAAAGATACACTTACTTTGTAAGCCCGGAATTCCCCAACAAAACCTTTATAAAACAGGTGGGGAACTGCCAGTTTGAAAACCTAAACGAAATTAGATCCGCATTTAGCGTACAACCTCTAACTAAGGAGTTTTACGACGAAATTCAAACCTGGTTTTACCACGCCCTCAAGAATTATGGATATGGAAAAGAAATATTCTTCCCGGGGGGAAGTAAGGAGGAAAATCTCATCCGCCTAATAACTAGGTTGATGTTCGTTTGGTTTATCAAACAAATGGGGCTTATTCCCAACAAGCTCTTTGACCTAAAGGAGCTAAAAAACATAGTAAAGGACTTTGGAAAAGGACATAACTACTACAACGCCATCCTTCAAAACCTATTTTTTGCCACCTTGAATAGACCCATAACGGAAAGAAGATGGGCAAAGAACGAGGGCTTTCTCAAAAACAGAAAAACCTTTGGAGTAAAAAGCCTATACAGATACGAAGATAAATTTTTGATAAACCCGAAGGAGGTATTAAAACTTTTTAAGGAGGTTCCCTTCATAAACGGAGGGCTTTTTGAATGTTTGGACAAAGACAAAAAATACATAGACGGCTTTTCAAGAAATCGCAGGAAACAAGCCAAAGTGCCCGATAAATACTTTTTCCAAGAGGAGGCGATTATAACCGACCTTTCAAAATTCGGACTTGGGAAAAAGAGATTTAGGGGACTTATAAGCATCTTTAAAGATTACAACTGGACAACCGACGAATCTAGCCCCATAGACCAAGAGGTTGCCCTTGACCCAGAGCTTTTGGGAAAGGTTTTTGAAAACTTGCTTGCGTCTTACAATCCAGAAACCGCCACCACCGCCCGTAAGGCAACGGGAAGCTATTACACCCCCAA
>JBMSAP010000012.1:0-13070 GCA_049414445.1 Candidatus Caldipriscus sp.
CCTTGCTTACGGCTTAAAGGAGGATTTCGAGGATTTTGACCTTCTGGATATTGGACATACCTCGACGAGGTTAGTAGGAATAAGGTCCGGAAAAGTTTCATCTTACCAAATTCTTAACCTGGGTGGTATCCACATACACAACGCCTTAAAATCCGTCGGGATCTTAAATCCGGATCAGGCTTTACAGACAATATTCTCAAGGGATAACTTAAAGGTTGCTAACGTTGACCCGACGGTTTTGGAGAGTAATATATCCCTTAGATTGGCGGAAATTTCTGGCAAAATCTCGAACATGTTTCCCGTGATATTTGCTGGAGGTTTTGCGAGGTTGGGAGGCAGGTTCAAGATCCTACTTGAGAGCGCCTTGGGTTCCCGTATTAGTCATGTTGTGGAAAGTCCGATGGTTTATATAGGTAGGGGTGTCTCAAGGATGGTTTCTGAAGAGGTTAAAAACGGTTATAAATCTCAAGGTTTCTCGGTGCCAAGGTCTTTTTCGGGTATCATAGAGTTCATAAAGAGGGAGATTATGGGAAAGGAGGAGTGATATGGAAACAAAGGTAATGATAGTGGGGGTTGGAGGGGCGGGATGCAATATAGCGGATAGGGTGGATGCGGGAATGAATCCATATCCATACAAAAACAACGTAAGGACTGTGGCTATAAATACGGACAGACAATCTTTGATAAATCTTAAGTCGGTAAAGGATCATATAACCTTAGGAAAAAGGGGAAGGGGTGCGGGCTCGGACTCGGAAAAGGGTAAGGAACTTGCAATAAAGGCTTGGGAGAATGGGGATCTTGATATGCTAAAATTTACCGATGAAATAGATTATGACTTAATAATAGTTATTGCGGGTTTGGGGGGAGGAACGGGGACGGGTGCAGGTCCCGTAATAGTTAATTACCTAAAGGAGGCCTTCCCGGAATCAACGATACTTTCCGTTCTTATACTTCCCGATGCGGATGAGTACGGTGAGAAAACCGAAATGGTAAATCGTGGTCTGGTGGAATTTTACAAGTTAAGCGATTCCATCCTCCTAATAGACAACTCAAAAATCGTTGATAGAACCAAACCCCTAGCTCAGGCTTATGATTACGCGAACGAATTTACAAAGGAGGTGGTTATAACTACATTGGATATTTGCGAGAGGTACGGGAATCCGAACATAGACTTTGCGGATATACAAACGGTTTTTAGAAGATCGAGGGAATCATCAAGGTTTGCCTTCATTTCCTCCCTTGAGTTTCCCACCGAGGATATGATAACCGAAGAGGAAATACGCAAGAAATTGTTGGATCTCAAGCAGAAAACCGCAATCCATACGTTTATGGAGGCTACGAGCTTGATAGTGGCTTCCTTCCATTCAGGTAACTTACCCTCCCAAAAGGTTATGGAACTCGTTGAAACCTTGAAGAGTGAGATAACAAGGGGGGGTAGGGCTCCCTATGTCAAGAGGGGAGATTACATAGATCCCAATCAGAAAACCGTGAAGTTCGGGATCATAATAGGTGGGGTTCAGGTTGATCCGAAAATAGCTGATGTGATAAGCAGGAGTTTAGAAAGGTTTTTGGAGGAGGAGAATGAGGGAAACCTGGAGGGCAATAAAGGTAGGCTCATATAGAAGCGTATTTGCGGTTATTGGGATCTCCCTTTCCCTGATATCCCTCTTTATTTTAACCAACCTCCTTGCTCTTTCCTTCAAGATATATAGGGAGGTTTGGGAAAACGTAAGATTTGAAGTTTTTCCCGAAAGAGATCCGAGGGCAGTAGTTAAAAATTTGGAGTTATTGGGTGGAATAGATAAAATTGAATTAATTGATGGGAGAAGGGCTAAGGAGGAATTCCTAAAACTATATCCGAATTTTAAAAGCATAGTTGAGGAGCTGGGGGAGGATGTTTTTTACACCGTAATAAGGGTTTATCCCAAGGAGCACTGGAAGGATGAAGGGCTCTTAAAGTCGATGTATTCAAAGATTTCGGCTTTGAGAGGGGTTTCCAACGTATATTATGGGGAAAGTTGGATAGCCTCCGCCGGCGTCTTCTTTAAGACGGTGCTGGGTCTAACCTTGGGGGTGATTTTTATAACGATAATGGCGGGGATCCTCATATCTTTCTACACCGTAAGGTTTGCGGTTTCCCATAGGAAAACCTATATTGACATTTTGAGGCTTTATGGCGTCTCCCCTTTCAAGCTCAGGTATCCCTATATTTTGCTCTCAATAATTTACGCGTTTGTTTCCTGGCTCTTCGCGGTTGGTATATCTTTATATTTACTTGATGTATTCAACATTTTCCGTGAGAACCTTTATGCGAACCTGACCGTATT
Organism: Candidatus Caldipriscus sp.; assembly: GCA_049414445.1. Taxonomy (GTDB): domain Bacteria; phylum Hydrothermota; class Hydrothermia; order LBFQ01; family LBFQ01; genus Caldipriscus. The sequence continues at coordinate 2,328 of JBMSAP010000012.1, forward strand.
TTTAGTATCTCTCATTATGGTGATCTTAGGCTCCCTTTTTGGTTCCATCGCCGCCCTCAAGGATATTGAAACCCTCCAAGCTTAAAAGAAATTTCTTAACTTCCAAACCCGCAGAAAATCCCCCAAGATTTCTCCTTGAGATTATCCTGTGGCAAGGGATCAGGATCAGATGTCGGTTCCTTGATAGTGCATAACCCACAAAGCGAGGGTTTAAATTTAGGCTCTTTGCAATATCGCCGTAGGTCCTTGTCTCCCCATACTTAACGTTTTTATATACGTACTCCAAAACCCTCCTTACCTCCCCTTCGTAAATTGAGAAATCGGGTTCGAAGGAGAATTCCTTCCTGCGTCTCATAAGATACTCTTCCAACTCCGAGAGAAGCTCCTTTGAACTTTCACCCTCTACCTTATCAAAGCCTATATAAATCGCCTCCCTTCCACGCGCGAGAGCGTAAATTTTCCTATTTAATATCAAATTCTTGGCATCTTTATCCCGAACTTTTTGGCGGTTTCAATCGCCTTTTCGTATCCGGCATCCGCATGCCTCACCACTCCCAAACCCACGTCGTTTGTTAAAACCCTCTCAAGCCTCTTATAAGTTTCCCTCTCCCCATCCGCAACTATCACTACCCCCGCATGCAGGGAATACCCTATCCCAACTCCTCCACCGTGATGGAAGGATACCCAGGAGGCTCCGGAAGCGGTGTTTAATAGGGCGTTTAGTATGGGCCAGTCCGCAATCGCATCGGAGCCGTCTTTCATAGCTTCCGTCTCCCTGTAAGGTGAGGCTACGGAACCCGTATCGTGATGATCCCTACCTATTACGACTGGAGCCTTCACTTCCCCCTTCTCCACCAACCTGTTTATCTCCTCTCCCATCTTTGCCCTCTCCCCCATACCAAGCCAGCATATCCTTGCGGGCAAACCTTGGAACTTCACCTTTTCCCTCGCCATCCTTATCCACCTATGAAGATGCGGGTCATCAAATAGCCTTAAAACCTCTTCGTCTATCCGGTATATATCCTTAGGTTCTCCCGAAAGGACCGCCCACCTGAAGGGCCCCTTACCCTCGCTAAAAAGGTCCCTTATAAAGGCTGGAACATATCCGGGTATTTCAAAGGCCCTCTCCGCGCCGTACTCGTAAGCTAACCTCCGTAAGTTATTCCCATATTCAAAGGTTATTGCCCCAGCTTCCTTCATTTTTACCAAATAATCTACGTGCTCCGCCGCGCTCTCCCCCGCAGCCTTTATATAACCCTTCGGGTCTTTCTTCCTCCACTCCTCGGCTTCTTTTATCCCATCCTCACCCCAAAGTCCCTTGGGGATATAGCCGTTTAGAGGGTCGTGGGCGGCGGTCTGGTCCGTCAAAAGATCCGGCACAAAACCCCTTCTATAAAGCTCCTTTATAACATCCACGATATTACCAAGTAGAGCAACGGATAGGGGCTGTTTCCTTTTTCTTGAATCCTCAACCAACCTTAATGCTTCATCAAGGCTCGTAGTCCAGGTATCAAGGTAACCCGTATTTAACCTCCTTTCTATCGCCTTTGGATTTGCCTCCACCGCCAACATCACCGCCCCCGCCATGGTTGCGGCTAAGGGTTGGGCTCCCCCCATTTCCCCGAGCCCCGCGGTAAGTATCACCCTACCCGAAAGGTCCCCGTTAAAGTGCTTCCTACCCGCCGCGATGAAGGTTTCGTAAGTTCCCTGCAATATGCCCTGCGTACCTATATATATCCAGCTTCCCGCGGTCATCTGCCCGTACATAATCAATCCCCTCTCCTCTAGTTCGTTGAAGTATTCCCAAGTAGCCCACTTTGGAACCAGGTTTGAATTGGCTATTAAGACCCTAGGCGCCCATTCGTGCGTCCTAAATACCGCAACTGGCTTTCCGCTCTGAACGAGTAAAGTCTCGTCCGGTTCAAGTTCATCAAGGGTTTTAACTATTGCCCAGAAATCCTCCCAACTCCTCGCCGCCTTTCCCTTGCCACCGTAAACGATCAAATTCGCGGGATCCTTTGCCACCTCCGGATCCAAGTTGTTCATAAGCATCCTCTTTGCTGCCTCCGCTGCCCAAGTCTTTGCGGTCCTTTGATTTCCCCTCGGTGCCCTAATAACCTTGTACTCCAACATATCCATTATTTTAAGGCGGATCTCTTTTTTATTTTCCTCACCTCGTCGTAAATTGATGCGACAACCTCACCAAGGAGTCCCAAAACCCAAAAAATGCTTCCAAGAATTAAAAGGAGAATTACCAAAAAGAGCAATGGCCTATATCCATGCCCCATCAACCTTAATACTACCGCTATTATCCCTACCAAAATTCCGAGGGAGAATATGATGCTCCCAATTCCCCCAAAGGTCAAAAGGGGTTTCTGTATGAAGAGGGTATAAAGCTTTACGGATAAAAGGTCAGCAACACCAACAAAGACCCTACCTATACCCCTATACTTTGAAATCCCGTAAATTCTTGGCCTTAGGGTTATGTCAATCTCACCGACCGAATAACCGTATGTCCAAGCAAGGGCAACTATGTACCTATGCCAATCCTTCCTTAATGGAATATCCTCAAGTATTTCCCTCCTTAATACCTTCAGGGAGTTCATATCGGAAACCGGTACCCCAAAGAGCCACCTGTTCATAAGGTTATAAACCCTTGAAACGAAAGCCTTCTCGTACTTTCCCACCTTCCTCCCCGTAACAAGATCGTACCCCTTCTCCTCCATATACCTGACCATCCTATATACATCCTCCATTCTAAACTGTAGATCCGCGTCCATGATGGCGATTATTTCGCCCGAGGAGATATAAAACCCCGTCAATATCGCCGCGGTTTTCCCCATATTCCTTGAGTGCCTTGATACCTTCAAAAAGGGATATTTATCCAAATATTTGATTACCTCCTCGTAAGTCCCGTCGTTTGACCCGTCATCCACGTATATTACCTCCCAATCCTTAATGTCGTATTTCCTAAAAACCTCCTCGCACTCTTCCAAAAAAGGCTTTACGTTTTCCCTTTCGTTGTAAGCTGGAACAATCACCGATACCTTCAAGTTGTAAATTTTATCCCCGTTTGGAATTTCGCCCTTAAAATACCCAAGTCTATGAGGAACCAAAACGGCACTATCCTAACACAAGAAGAGATGGAAAGGCTCCTTTATATCATGGCTAAGGAGGAGGATTGGAACGAGGAAGAGGAGGACTGGGAGGAAGAGGAGGATTGGGAGGAGGAAGAAGACTGGGAGGAAGAGGAAGATTGGGAGGAGGAGGAAGAGGACTGGGACGAAGATTGGGATGAGGAGGAGTGGGAAGAGGAGGAATGGGACGAGGAGGAAGAGGAGAAGTAAGCTTTACCCTTAAACGTTGGAGTTTTTACCTTTCGTAGGGGTAATATTTGGTTTGTTTATATCCTTTGTAGTTTCGGGTTTTGAGATGGCTTATGTGAGGATCTTTCCGTTTTTTACGAAGTTTTCGGCGTATTTGCATGACAGGAGCGGAGTTTTAACCGCGGTGCTCATCTGGAATACTTTCGCCTTAATCCTCGGGACGATATACTTATACGAGATCATAAAAGATTTCCATCTTCCCCATGCGGTTTTTATCTCGGGAATATTGGGAGGACTTCTCTTTGCGATTCTTGGTGATCTCCTTCCCAAAACCCTCTCCGTAATATGGACGGATATAATGTTCAACATCCTCGTTTATCCCTTCATCTTGATGTACCTCCTCTTAAGGTTTCTGGGGATAACGAAACTCGCCTCCCTAGTGGTGGAGTCTAAATACTCGAGGGACGAAGTTTTAGATCTTACATTGTTAGGATTTAAGGATCACCTTGACGAGAAGGATCTAAGGTTCATAAAAGCGGTGATCTCCGCTTTGCATGCGCCCGCAAAACACTTCGCGATACCCGGTGCGGATGCTCCAGAAAAGATGAAGGAGAATTCAACCTGTTTGGATGCGCTAATTTTTATGAGGGAAAGGGGGATAAATAGGGTTAAAGTAGGGGATGGGAAGGTGTTCGATCTACACGAATTTATAAGGAGGATAAGCGAATCCCACCTTTAAAATTTTCGGTATGGAGGTTATAATACCCGCGGCGGGTCATGCTACAAGAATGAGGCCCCTATCCCACACGAGACCCAAGGCTATTATGCCCGTTGCCGGAAAACCCATAATAGGTCATATCCTTGACGAGATTGAAGCACTAAAGCCGGATGTGATCCATCTTATCATAGGGGAGAACGGATTTTCCATTTATGAGTACGTTAAAAATAGGGGCTTTAAGGTGGATTATGTGATACAGAAGGAGATGTTGGGCCTTGGGTATGCGATCCATTTGGCGGAGGGGTTAATAAATTCCGATAAGATCCTGATAATATTGGGGGATACGCCCTTTAAAATGGCGAATTTGGGGGAGGAGATTAAGAGGGGGGATTTCATAGCGGTGAAGGGCGTTTCGGATCCGAGGAGGTTTGGGATCGTTAAGGTTGAGGGGGGAAGGATCGTGGATATGGTGGAAAAACCCCAAAATCCCCCTTCAAACCTAGCCATAGTGGGAATATATTACATCACCAACCCCAAGCTACTTTTTGAATCCCTGAAGTACATAATCTCCAAGGATATAAAGACGAAGGGAGAATACCAACTTACGGACGCCCTCAGGGAGATGATAAGGAAGAATTGGAGCTTTAGGCCCGTGGAGGTTGATGAGTGGCTGGATTGCGGGACTTTAGATCAGACCATAATCTCCCAGAGGGAGCTTTTAAAATACAACCAACATTACGTTTCCCGTGAAACGGTCAAGATAATAGAGCCAGTTTGGATATCGGATCAGGCGGACCTTGAAAACTGCGTGATAGGACCGAATGTGCATATAGATTCCGGCTGTAAGATAAGGAACAGCATAATATCCAACAGCATAATATATCCGAACTGCACCATTGAAGACTCCATCATAAATGACTCCATAATTGGGGAAAACTGCGAGGTTAAGGGATTCATCGGTAGGATAAGGATAGGGGATCACTCAAATGTTGGTTAAGATCGCCTTTTCCTTGATCTCAATGTGGTTGGGGATCTCCCTATTTTACACCGCCTTTATAACTCCCTCCGCTTTCAAAGCCATCCCTCAGGATAAGGTGGGGGAATTTTTGGGTTTAACCTTTCCCGTATTTTACAGGCTCGGAATTTCCATATTTTTTGCTTCCGCCATCCTCTTCTTTTTTTCTGGTTCCTTCGTTTCCGCCTTCCTATCGTTTATAGGTTTGATTTTTCTCGTATTTGCCGAATTCTTAAGGGTACAAATAAGGAGGGTAAGATCCAAGCTCGTTGAGGATCCATCAAACAAGGAGCTTAGGGAAACGTTTTTTAACCTTCATAGGTTCTCCGCATATTCAAACTTCACATCCATAACCTCCGCCCTACTCATCATCCTATTTCAAATATTCGGTTGATGGTCCTTGCGTTTTATTATATCTGGTACAGGCCCGAGAGGTGGCAACCCGCAACATTTACACCCCTTGAATTTTACAACTCAACGGATCCGAAGACACTTAGAAGGCATTGCGAGGAAGCGAAAGGAGCGGGTATAGACGGGTTCATAATATCCTTCTGGGGGATACACGAGTTGGGAAAGCTGGATTCCGTCGTTAGGGTCCTTGATGAATGTGGCTTGAAATATACGGTTTATATTGAGGTTTCAAGGTCCGCAAACGATCTGATAAGGCAGATAGATACGGTTTTAAAGCTTTTCGGGGGGAGGAGGAACTTTTTGAGGATCAACAAAAAACCTACAATTTTCATATACGGCAGGGTGATAAATTCCCTAAGCGTTTTCCAAATGGATAGCGCCTTGAAATCTTTCCCGGGAATATTGATGTTTGCGGATGGAGGGGGGCAAACCCTAAACATTCTCTTCAAAAACCTGCACAGATACATAGTTCTTGATGCGGATGAGGGATTTTACGAAAACTTTTGCGATGGAGTTTTTGGATACTGCGCGGTTCCCGTATTTCCGGGCTTTAAGTACAAGGAAAAGAAAGAGCCTTACGTTCCCCACGAAAATGGAAAGTTTTACGAGCACTTGTTAAATTTGGCTATAAAGTCAAAGGCGGATATTCTACTTATCACATCCTTTAACGAGTGGTGGGAGGGAACAAACGTTGAACCATCAAGGGAGTTTGGGGATCTGTTCTTGAGGATAACGAGGGAGTACGCGGGAATGTTTAAGAAAACGAGGAAAAAGAGGGGTAGGGAAAATTTGAAATTGCCGAATTTCAACGCTAAAGCTTGCTACATACAAAACCCAACGGATTTTACACCTTTTCTGTTTAGGGAATTCGGGATACTTGAAAGTCCGCAGAAAATAGAGGGTTGCGACCTCGTTGTATACGGTGGGAACGAGAGGTACGATACCGCCTGGAATCCCTACCTTATGGATTACTTAAAGAGGGGTAAGATGCTCATTAGCGGGGGTCCCTTCCCGTTTTATTACGATAAGGATGGGAAATACGTGAATTTTGCGCATAGGTTCGGGTTAAAGATGAGGGTGGTGGATGATAACACTTTAAGGGGGAAGTTCTCCGCGGTTTTTATAGATGGGAAGGATACCTTGAAGTTTTACCCATGGGGTGAGGATAGGATAAGGGACCTTTTGGAGTGGGATGAGGATTTTTACAGGCTTAGGGTTTGTAAAGATAAGTGCGAGGATTTTGTGATCGGCGGTAGGGTTGGAAACATATATTATGTTTGGAGGGGTTTGGTGGAGAGTAAGTACGGTATAAATGCACTTAGTAAGGTTTTAAGGAGAATGGGATTTTAGCCTTAACCTTTTTATCGCCCTTTGCTTCAACCACTAGGAAATAGAAACCCCTCCATAGGTTATCCGTTCCCAAGGCAACTTGCCCAACATTTGAATTTACTTTGAAGACCTTCCTATCCAAGAGCCTCCCCATATCGTCGTATATCCTCGCCTCAAGTTCCTTAGCCTTGAATTCCAAAGAAAACGAAATTATTATCCTCTCCCCAACCCTATATACCTTCTTTGAAATTGAAATCCCACCGCTTAAACCCCCCACGGATATGCTGTTCATCCTTCCGGGCGTCCCACCCCTAGGATCCTGCGTTGTACCCCAGTTTGTCTGTTCGTTTGTCTCCAAATAAGGTGAAACCCTCTCAAGGGACCTGTTATAACCTCCCCCGAACTTGGAGGTGTAATATAGGCTATCTATCGTGAAATTGCCGGACTTTATTAAAACCCCATCTTTCGAGTCGTTGAATCTTGGGAATCTCTCCGCCAAGATGAAATCCACATCCGGAAAGAGATTTCTAAAGTTCGTATCACCCGAAATTACCAAAAATTCCCCGGGTTTTAGGGATCTCTTTATGGACCTTGAGCAGGAGGAGAGGTCGCAAACTTTCAGCTCCGTAAGGTTCAAATTCCATTCGGATACGTTATAGATCTCCAACCATTCCGTTCCCTTGTAATTTATCTCGTTTATTACGAGGGTGGGCTTTTGGTATGTGTAATGCAGGAAAATGGAGTTATTTGATGTATCGCAATCTAAGCTGTCAAGCTTAAAACCCATCTCTTGGGTTCCTTCCTTTGAAAACCTGAAGGTGTAAGTATAGCTCATTGTGGATTCCGCCATCAAGAAGTCCTCAATCTCATCAACCTTTGTTCCGTTCAGGTATATCCCGAGTTTGAAGTTTGAATTTTCCGTCCCATCGTTTTTCACAATGAGGAAAACCCTAACCGAGTCCTTAAAATCAAAGGCATCGGATAACCTTATCAAGAACTCGTATGGGCAGGATACGGAATTTCCATAACCCAACGTGTGCCCGTAAGGTGAATTTGACGGTAGGAATACCTTTATGTTCGGTGCCTTCCTTTCGGCGGATATACCATCTCCGGTTGTGGGGAAGGTTCCAACAATATCAACGGTATCACCCAAGTTGTTTATGAGGTAGAGGGTATCGTTTTGGGAGAGGCCGTTCCCTATCTGTGCGTCGTTTACGGACATAAGGACGGTTCCGGAAGGGAAGGAATAGGGCATTGGGTCGGGGGAAGAAGGATTCGTATAATCCCTATCAAGGATCACACCAAAACCCTTTGGGGGAATGCAAGTGGAGAGGACACAAAGGGGACAGGAGGATAATATTGATGTATCGGGGAAAGGGATAATTAGATCTTCGTCGTGTCTGTCTTTAATCCTCCAACCTGTTAAGCAAACGGTAGCATCCGTTGGATTATATATCTCCACCGCTTCGTTGTATAAACCCGCAGAGGATTCCGGTCCCCTTGGGTCGTACATAACCTCGTTTATAACGACGGATGAAATTATTAAACTAAACATCCAAGTTCTTCACAAAACCCGCATTCTCGAGTATGAATTTCTTCCTTGTCTCCACCACATCCCCCATAAGTATTGAGAATAGACGATCCGCCTCAAGAGCATCCTCAACGGTTACCCTCTTCAATGTCCTGGTCTTCGGGTTCATCGTAGTTTCCCAAAGCTGTTCGGGGTTCATCTCTCCCAGACCCTTGTACCTCTGTATTGTCACGTTATCTCCCCACTCTTCAAGTAATTTCTTGAGTTCCTCGTCGGAATAGAGATATCTTACCTCCTTCCCTTTCTGAACCCTATAAAGGGGTGGCATGGCAATATAAATATAACCTTCCTCAACGAGGGGCCTCATATACCTCCAGAATAGGGTTAAGAGCAATGTTCTGATATGCGCCCCATCCACATCCGCATCGCTCATTATTATGATCTTCCCGTACCTTGCCTTCTTCGGATCGCAATCCTCCTTTATCCCGCATCCTATTGCGGATATTATGGCTTTAACCTCGTTGTTTGACAAGATCTTCACCTCGTTTGCCTTCTCAACGTTTAATATCTTTCCCCTAATGGGTAATATCGCCTGCGTTCTTCTGTCCCTAGCCTGCTTTGCGCTTCCGCCCGCGGAATCCCCCTCCACTATGAAAAGCTCCGCTTGTTTCTGATCCTCAACTATGCAATCCGCCAGCTTTCCGGGTAGGGTATCCGACTCAAGGAAGTTCTTTCTTTTTACCAGTTCCCTAGCTTTTTTCGCTGCAAGCCTTGACTTTGCGGTGGTTATCGCCTTCTGAACTATAACCTGGGCTATTTTTGGATTTTCCTCAAGAAATCTCTTTAAAGCCTCATAAAACTCGCTCCTTACAAAGCTCTCCGCCTGGGGAGAACCCAACTTTGCCTTTGTTTGCCCTTCAAACTGGGGTTCCGGCATCTTCAGGTGGATTATAGCAACGAGACCCTCCCTTACATCCTCACCCGTAAGGTTCTTTCCCTTAAGCTCCTTCAAGAGGTTGTTCTTTTGGGCGTACTCGTTTATAGCCCTCGTTAAGGCGCTCCTAAGACCGCTTACGTGCGTCCCTCCATCCTCCGTGGGTATTGTATTTACGAAGGATAGGATCTCCTCGTTATCGGAATCGTTATAATGTAGGGCAACTTCCAACTCGTAATCCCCGTTAGTTTTCTTTAGGTAAAAGGGTGGGGAAAATAGAGGTTTGTTTCCCTCATCTATGTAGAGAAGGAAATCTACTATCCCACCGCTCTTGAAACTTTCCACCTCTCCCGTGTTCTCATCCTCAAAGATAAACTCAACGGAAGGTACCAAAAAGGAAAGCTCCCTCAACCTCTTCCTTATTATGTTCTTGTCCCAAGTTTTCTCTGGATAATCCGTGAAGATCTCGGGATCGGGTTTAAAGGTAACCTTTGTACCTGTACCCACCGCCTTCCCAACCTCCCTTAAGGGTTCCACGATCTCACCCCTTGAGAATTTAGCCCTATAGAGCTTCCCGTTCCTCTTAACCTCCGCTATCAGCCACTCCGAAAGGGCGTTCACGACCGACGCGCCTACACCGTGCAACCCTCCGGAAACCTTATAGGCTTTCCTATCAAACTTACCACCCGCATGCAAAACCGTAAAAACAACCTCCACCCCGCTTATCCCCATCTCCGGGTGCTTATCAACGGGTATCCCCCTACCGTCATCCTCAACGGAGATTGAACCATCTTTATGAAGAATCACCTTTATCCTCTTGGCGTACCCTGCGAGGGCTTCATCCACGGAGTTATCAAGGATCTCCATTAAAAGGTGGTGGAAACCTTTCTTCCCCTTGTCCCCTATATACATTGCGGGCCTCTTTCTCACTCCCTCAAGTCCCTTTAAAACCTTAATATCCTGTGCGGAATATTGCGAATGCATGAGTTGAAATTTTAAGGTAGCATTATTACTTCCGAAAGTCTCCGCCTTATCTCAAGTGTTCTTTTTGATAGGGTTATGAGCTTTCGGGTTAGACTTATAAACTCCCCAACCTTAATTTTCGGATCCCAAACTATACCGCTCTCCTTGTCTTCGTTCCTTTTCATGTAATCGCATATCCAACGGATCGGTGGATAACCCCCCACCCTGTACTCAAAGGCAAAATCCGGTATCCCATAAACCTTAACCTCCTTAACCTTCTTGTTTATATTCTTGTTTATAACCATCACCTTATTCTTCTCGTCAAGCTTGGCATCCACCACAAACTCCTCGGGATCCCAATCCCCCTCCACCCTCAAGTTTTCATCCTCGTATTCGGGAAGGTTTTGATAATTTAGTTGTAGTTTTGCCAGCTCCTCACCCAAATATGCAATATCCCAAAAACTTTGCAAAATTGGAACCCTCGGCAAATCCTTCTTAAGGTTGTTTTCGTACCTC
>JBMSAP010000013.1:0-14338 GCA_049414445.1 Candidatus Caldipriscus sp.
GAGATTTCACCTACGCCGGCTGCGGTGGTATCTCCTACCCTAACCCTCGCGTATGCGTTTCCAAACTCCGGACCCGGGGAGGTCGTGTAAGTTTGTCTGCTCCAGAATACTCTCGTCCTCGTCGTATCCCATCCCGTGGGGGGGAAGGTGGCACCCTCGAAACCCTCGTCCAAGAGATACGCCCCGTATAGGGGAAATGCCAAAAGCGCAAGCGGGATCAACGAAAGCCTTTTCATACCATCGGTATTCTAAGGTTGGGGGTACGTTGATCTCAACGTTTAACGCGTGAAACATCCGTATAATACCCCTATGCCCTTGAGGTTCATCGCCACGGATTGTGGTAGCACGACTACTAAGGCGATAATGGTTGAAAAGAGGGAGGAGGGTTGGAGGCTTGTCGCGAGGGGGGAAGCCCCAACCACGGTTGAAAAGCCCTTTGAGGATGTCACCGTCGGGGTGAGAAACGCAATAAGGGAGCTTGAGGAGATCACGGGGATAAAGCTTTTGGATGAAAAGGGGAATATAATTAAGATGGAAAACCCGACGGAGGATAGGGGGACGAACGTTTACGTTTCGACGTCCTCCGCGGGTGGGGGACTTCAGATGCTTGTTGTGGGGGTGGTAAAGAGCATGACCGCGGAGTCCGCGGCGAGGGCGGCCCTTGGGGCGGGTGCCATAGTTATGGAGGTAATATCCGTTGATGATGGGAGGAAACCTTACGAGAAGGTTGAACTTATAAGGAAACTTAGGCCCGATATGATCCTCCTTGCGGGTGGGGTTGAGGGGGGGACGGTTAAGCACGTTGTTGAGCTTGCGGAACTTATAGCCGCGGCGGATCCCAAGCCGAGGTTTGGATCAACTTACAAAATGCCCGTTATATACGCAGGAAACTCCCAGGCGAGGGAGGAGATAAAGAAGATATTGGGGGAAAAGACCGCCCTTTATATCGTTGATAACATAAGGCCCACCCTTGAAACGGAGAACCTTCATCCCGCGAGGGAAAAGATCCACGATCTATTCCTTGAGCATGTCATGCAACAGGCGCCCGGTTACTCCAAGCTCATGGAGATGGTGGATGCCCCAATAGTTCCCACACCCGGTGCGGTGGGTATGCTCATAGAGAGGGTCGCGAGGATGGAGAACATAGAGGTTTTGGGGGTTGATATCGGAGGAGCGACTACGGATGTCTTCAGCGTATTTAAGGGGATCTTCAACAGGACCGTCTCGGCAAATTTGGGTATGAGCTACTCCATATCAAACGTCATGGTGGAAGCGGGGATAGAGAATATATTGAGATGGATACCCTTCAAGATAAGCTCGACCTCCTTAAGGAACAGGATAAGGAACAAGATGATAAGGCCCACCACAATACCTCAGGTTTTGGAGGACCTTATGATAGAGCAAGCGATCGCTAGGGAGGCCCTTAGGCTCTCTCTGGAACAGCACAAGATGTTTGCCACGGAGCTCAAGGGTGTTCAGAGGGGTGGAGATATTTCAAGGGCAATAGAGGATGTTGAGGAGCGCACTTTGGTAAATATGATGACCTTGAATTTAATAATAGGTTCGGGAGGCGTCCTCTCCCACGCCCCAAGAAGAGTTCAATCCGCCCTTATGATGATAGATGCATTTCAACCTATGGGTATAACCAAACTTGCGGTGGATAGCATATTTATGATGCCCCACCTTGGGGTTATATCAACTATAAACGAGGAGGCGGCATGGCAGGTTTTTGACAGGGATTGCCTAATAAGGCTCGGAACCGTAATAGCCCCAGTAATAGTTGAAAAACCCGGAAAGACGATCCTGAGGGCAAGGGTGGAATATCCGGATAGGAGGGTGGAGGAGGTGGATCTGAGATTTGGAGAGATATTGAAATTGGATCTGCCCTTGGGGGTAAAGGCAAAGGTTTATTTGGAACCCATTAGGGGCGCGGATGTGGGGGAAGGTAGGGGTAAGAAATTCGCCGCCGAGGTTGAAGGAGGGGTGGTGGGTTTAATATTTGACGGGAGGGGAAGGCCCCTTGTGATACCCGAAAGGGAGGAAGAAAGGATTGAAAGCCTGATGAGGTGGTTTGAGTCCTTGGATGTTTATCCCCATCTTGAGGAAGTTAGAGTATGAGGGTTTTAAACTTATCAGGCGTGAGGATAACTGGGTACGAACTCGTATTTGACCTTTCCCAGCTCCCCGACATAGTCGTAACGGACGGAACAACCCCAAAAAATTACATCCATTTCATCTCCCACCACTTTCCAACGATGCATATTGGCAGTATTGAAATCCCTACAGTAGATTACACCGTAAAAAGCGAGGATGAACTTACAGATTTCCTTGAAAGGTACGCAAGGATGGGGATAAGGCGGAGGCTCTCCCAACTTTATAACATTACCTACAAGGTTAAAGAAAACGAAAGGGTACCATTTGTAGTGTATCATGGCTACACTTCATACCTTTACGAAAGGCTAAAAAGGATCCTCCTTCATCCCCTCAAATCCTGGGTTGTGATATTTGGGAACGTGGGGGTTGGAAAGCTCTCCTTAGTTCGCTCAATTCTGGGAAACAAGTACCTTGACATATTCAACATATCGGAAAGGCACAGGATGGGCTTTAGGGTGGGAGAATCCCCCGAGGAAATAAACGACGTCGTAATAAACGTTGATTTACTTCAGGGACCGAGGGAGCTTAAACAGATTATGGATTTCCTATATTCCAGAGATTATCAGGCCATTTTCCTCGTTGAGGGAACTAAGATACCCGAAATGCTAAACACCATACCATCCTTTTATGTTCCCAGCCTCACCGAAAGGACCGTAAAGGAAAGGCTTCTGATCTTGGAGCATATGCTTAGAAAGCTTGAGGGGGAGATCCGAAAGAATGTGGAGGTGGAAGAAAGTTTTTTGAGGGTTTATTTTAATTACCCCTGGCCCAAGAATCTGAGCGAGCTTGAGAACGCCCTGAAATTTGCCCTATCCTTGGACGAGGAGATATTAAGGGCACAAAACTTACCTGATCACATAAAGAGGTTTTCGGGTATAGAATAACGGGGGATGAAAAGGTTTTTTGTTCTCCTGTCTTTTGCAAATTTCCTTTATGCCCTACCCTTTCTTTCCAGAAAGTTCAACCTATCATGCGTGGAGTGTCATATTGCATATTCAAAACCCTCATATTTCGGGGAAATAGTCAGGGAGAACCTTTACCTTCCACCAAATACCAACCCAAGGATCCAAACCTTAGACGCAAGGGGGGATAAAAAGGCGTACATACAGAGGGAGCTCCCAGTAAGCGGGAGGTTAAGGACAATTATGGGTTTGGTGTCATCGGAAGGAAAATTTGGGGGAAATACCTCCGCTTATTTGACACTTTATTCCTTAACCAACCTCAGCGGAAACTCTTCTTTCTTCCTCTCCCTTGAAGTGGGAAAGGATAGTATTCTTTTGAGGTACGCGACTTTAAGCGTTAAGCTCCCGCTAAGCTCAAGTTTGATCTTCGGTAAAACGGATATTTCGGAATTCTTCCTTAGGAGAAGCTGGAGGATCACATATCAGGACTTTCTACCCTACGATTTTGCGGGACTTTATGGTATGGGGGCAAGTTTAAGGCTATCTCCTTACATGTGGTTTGGGGTTTTGGATGTTGAAAAAAGTAAGTTTTTCGCCAGGGCTGGGTATAATTCAAGGTTCGTATCCTTCGGGGTTTTCACCGTCCCTTACGGGGAGTTCTATATGGGAGATTCTTACGTTTTAGGCCATAGGCATGGGCTAGATTTCAGGGTTAGGTTTGGGCCCCTTGATTTAACAACCTCCACGATATTGGGTTTTGACCAAAAGTTGGGGGAATTCTCCTTTGATAAGCCCTCCTTTGTAGCTGGCTATTCCTCCCTTGATCTAACCTTCGGATACAACTTTTTCTTCTCCATCCTTTACAACTACATCGGCTCAAAATACGAGGAATATCAAAGGAGATACCACAAAAGCCTTATAACCTTCACCTTCGGCCATTACCCCCTCAGGAACCTTAAAGTTGGGTTTGAATTTGGGTATAACACCGCCAAGAGATACCCATCCGAAGGTTCTTACGGGGGTTTGACCCTTGATTGGGCTTTCTAAGGAGACAAAGGAAAAGTGGGAAAAGTTCGTTGAAATAATAAACACCGCTTTGGATGTTTTCCTTCCCTGCGAAAAGGAGGAACCTCAGGAACTATATAAAGCGATAAGATACGCGGTTTTCTCGGGAGGGAAAAGATTGAGGCCCACCCTGACTTTGGCAACCGCCGAGGTTTTGGGTTTGGACCCCAAGATAGTTTTACCCCAAGCTTGTGCAATAGAGATGATCCACACCTTCACCTTAGTTCACGACGATCTGCCAGATATAGATAACGACGATTTCAGGAGGGGGAGACCCACGGTACATAAAGTATTCGGAAACGATATAGCAATTTTGGCTGGGGATGCCCTCTTTGCCTGCGCCTTCAAAACCGCCCTCAGGGGTTCCCTATCGGACGAGAAGAAAATAAAGATCCTCAAGGAGATAACAAACGCTTTGTGCTACAAGGGTGTAATAGAGGGGCAGGTGGCGGATATAAGATCCACAACGAAAAAAACCACCTTAGAAGATATACTTTTTATACATACGCATAAGACGGGAAAGCTCATAGAGGCATCCGTTATGGTTGGAGTTTTAGCTTCGGATGTGGATGGGGAGGTGCAGGGATATTTTAGGAAATTTGGAAAAAACATAGGCCTAGCCTTTCAAATAAAGGATGATCTATTGGATGCGTATGGGGAGGAGGAAAAGGTGGGTAAGAAGCTGAGGAAGGATTTCAACAAGGCATCCGCTGCGGTGATATTGGGAAAGGAGAAGGCGGAGGAAATGATGTTTAAGTTAGTGGAGGAGGCAAAGGAAAGCCTTAGAAAGGCTGTTGGAGATAGGGGGAAATTCTTGGAAGAAATTGCGGACTTCATAATCAACAGGGAAGCTTGACAGCCTTATAATACTCACCTATGAAGAGGGCGCTTTTGCTAGTTTTGGGCACTTTTATGGTATCGGCGGTTTATGCTAGAGATAAGGCAAAGGGTAAGACTGAGGAGGCTAAGCTCGCCCTCTCCGTCAAGAGCTTTAGCTTCAATGCGAGCTGTATGAACTATCAGATGACGGAAACCTCCTCGAGCTTTAAAGCCGGCTCCCCCACCCTATCCTTGGTCCTAAACGTCAGGAACAACGACAAGAGGGATTTCGTGATAAAGGGGCTCAAGGGGACGGTTAAAATTTACGGTTTGGATGCTGCGGAAGTATCCGAGAACTACAACGTGGAAGTTAAGGTCGGACAGATAGCGGAGCTCTCCCTCAACACCAAGAACCTTAAGTCTGCCGAAGATATCGTAATGAGGGCTATGAAAGGGGAGATGGGGGAGGTGGTGTTTGAGGGCGAGGTCATGGTTGAGCACGGAAAGGGCAGAAGAGCCAAGACCTTCTCGCAACCCGTAAGGGCATCCATTAGGCTTGGAAAGTAATCTAAAGTTCAGCGTATCTGGATTAAGGGGGATAGTGGGCAAAGGGCTGGGGGCGGGGGAGGTTATAAGGTACTCCCTCGCCTTCTCTTCTTTATTTTCCGGAAATTTGGCTTTGGGGAGGGATACGAGGAAAAGCGGAGGTTGGATAAAAGCCCTCGTTGAAGGAACCATCATATCAACTGGGAACAACGTATACGATTTTGATATAATTCCAACACCAGCCCTACTTAGGCTTATTGGGATCCTTAAACTTGATGGTGGGATAATGGTGAGCGCAAGCCATAATCCCCCCGAATGGAATGCCCTAAAATTCGCCTTTGGGGATAAGCTAAGCTCGGAAGAGGAAGTTAAGAGAATACAGGGGAACTTGGATAGGGATGTAAATCTTGAAAAGTTTGGGAGAACCTTTAGGTTAAACGGGTTTCCTATATATTTTGCCCATTTTCCAAAATTTGACCTTTCTGGTTTAAGGGTGGCTTTGGATTTTCAGAATGGTGCAACCGCAGGCTGGGTAGATGAAACATTCAAAAGTCTTGGGGCGGAAGTGATAACTTTCAGGTATTCGGGGGATTTACCCGAAAACCCCGAACCATCAAGGGAAAAGTTTGAAATCTTGGATAACCTGTTGAAGGAAGGGAAAGCGGACGTCGCTTTTGGCTTTGATCCGGATGGGGATAGGGTGATATGTGGGATAAGGGGTTTTGGGATGCTTTCCGAGGAGCAAACCACAGCCTTGGCCTTATACTCCTGCGCAAAGAACTTTGAGATCCCAAGGAAAGCGGTTTTAAACTTTTCAACATCTATAATTTCCGAGAGGGTTTTGGAGGGGTTGGGTTTTGAGGTCGTAAGGTGGAAGGTGGGGGAGCCGAATATAGTTAAAAAAATGGAGGAAATCGGGGCGAAATTGGGGGGCGAGGGAAACGGAGGGTTGATATATTACGATTTTACGAAGGGAAGGGACGGGCTCCTTGCGTCGGTTTTAATAGCTAAATCCTACAAGGATGGTGATATACCCGAAGATGTACTGAAATATCCCTTTGAAATGTTGAAGATAAAATTTGAGGGTGAATTGGGGGAGGTTTTGAGGAAGGTTAAAAGTTTGGTTGGGAATTGGGAAGTTTCGGAAGTTGATGGGTATTATTATAGGAAGGGTGAAAATTGGGTGCATATTAGGCCTTCAAATACGGAGCCTGTAATTAGGGTTGTGGCGGAAGGGGAGAGGGGATTTTTGGATGGGATCATAAAAGCTCTCAATTTGAGGACATCGGATCTACGTTGAAAATTTTTCTGCCCCTTAATGGTAATCTTTCTAAATCCGAAAGAGCCTTCAGAACCTCCCTATGGTCCTTACCCAAAATAACCACCCTTACCCTGTACGTTCCCCTGAGCTTGCGCATGGGGGGGTATGAGGGTCCCCAGAGGGTTACACCCTTGTAATTCTCCGCAAAATTTTCTAAAATTTTAAAGTTTATCCTGTCGTTTTCCTCAGATGGGGTTCTTATTTCAAAGAACGCCATCCTCCTGAAAGGGGGGAAATACGAACCTTTCCTTTCCCCGTACATCCTCTCGTAAGAGCTTCCCAAATCTCCTTTTAAAAATTCCCTCAAAACGGGATGGTTTGGGTTGTAAGTTTGTATTAAAAGTTTTCCCTCTCCCCTTATCCTACCCGCAATTTGATATAGGATCTGAAGGGCCCTCTCCTCCGCCCTAAAGTCCCCTCCCCTGTATAAGAACTGATCCGCGTTCAAAATTACAACAAGGGAAACGTTCGGGAAATCCAAACCTTTAATAACCATCTTTGTCCCCACAAGGACCCTAATTTTTCCCTCTCCGAACTCTTTCAAAAGCCTTATAACCTCATCCCTCTTTCTGATTTTATCCGAATCCATCCTAAAAACCTCAACTTTTAAAATCTCCGAAAGCTCCTCCTCCACCCTCTGCGTCCCAAAACCCACGCCTATCAGGTTTGTGCTTCCACAGTTGCCACAGCTCAAGGGTATATCCGTCGAAAACCCACATATATGACACTTCAAAAACTCCCCAAATTTCCCCATATGCAAAGCAAGAACAACATCGCAATTTTCACACTTAACCGGTGTTCCACAATCCGCACAGAAGAAGTAAGGTAAGTACCCCCTCCTATTTACGTATATTATCGCATTTTTACCGCTTTGAAGGGTTGAAAGGAGATCGTATATCATCCTCTCGGAAAAGATCCCCTTTACCTTTTTTTCCTTCCTCATATCAACGACTTCCATGCTCACATTTCCCCCGTGTATCTTCTTGGTTAAAATCAAGGGCTTGAATTTTTTGATCCTTATGTTGTGAAAACTTTCAAGGGAAGGGGTCGCACTTCCTAAAACCACTTGAATATTCAATATCTTACCCCTGTATATCGCAAGATCGCGGGCGTTATAAAATGGGATCCTCCCCTCCTCCTTGAAACCCTCATCAAACTCTTCATCAACCAGTATTACCCCTAAGTCCCTTATCGGCAAAAACACCGCACTCCTAGTACCCATAACCACCTTTACCTTCCCCTTGGCTACGTTGTACCATACGTTCAGTTTATCTCCCAAACTTCCGTGATATATGGCAAAATTTTCCCCAAAGGCTCTTTGGAAGGCCCTAGCAATGTGGTAAGATAAAAGGATCTCGGGAACGAGGATCAATGCCCCTTTACCCTCCGCAAGGAACCTTTCCACCACCTTAAGATAAACCAAAGTCTTCCCGGAACCCGTCGGTCCCCAAAGGTAGAATGTTGAAAATCCCTTTGAGGATATTACTGAGTTTATGGCCCTCATCTGCTCAAGGTTCGGACTTTCGGGTATTTCAACCTCACCCAAGTCGTAGATTTTTGGAGGTTTAAACTTTGGGATTTTCACCTTTTCGATCTTACTTATAAGGTTCAAACCCTCCCACCTTCGCAGATAATAAACCGCCCTTTTCCCAAACATCTTAACTATTTCATCCTTCGTCCTTGGTCTCTTAAGGTACTCCCATAGATCGATAAACTTCGTATTTGGCACCTTATCGGAAACCCTAACGTAATATACCCTTGAGATCTTCCTCAAACGTGAGGGAAGGACGAGCCTCAAGTACAGATTTTGCGGGTAGTGGTAATATTTTGAGGCGAAGTTTATTAGATCAAGGAGTTCTATGGGGATCCTTAGGTTAAAGTTTTTCGCCAACTTCAGCCCTTCCCCATCTCCCCCCTCAACATCTAAAATAACCCCAAGAGTCCTTTTATTTCCCACCTCAACCTCAACTATATCCCCCCTTTCCCCCTCGCCAATAAAGGGGAAGATCCCCTTATCCGTAAGTACTTTTAATCTCTTCAAAAACCTCCCTTATTACATCCTCAACCGTATCAATGAAAGAAAACGTAAGCCTTTGCTTTACCTCCTTTGGAACATCCTCAAGGTCCTTTTTGTTCCATGTGGGAAGGAGAACCTTCCTTATCCCCGCCCTATCCGCCGCAAGTACCTTCTCTTTTATTCCCCCAACAGGCAAAACCTTACCCCTTAAGGTTATCTCACCCGTCATGGCAATATCTGGTGGAACGGGAATGTTTAAGGCTAAGGAGTATAGGGCGACGAACATGGTAACGCCAGCGGAAGGACCGTCCTTGGGTATTGCTCCTGAGGGAACGTGGAGGTGTATAAAACCCTTATCCCAAAATTCGGGATCCACGCCCCTTTCGGATGAGTACTTTCTTGCTAAGGTAAGGGCAGCCTCCGCCGACTCCCTCATAACATCCCCAAGCCTACCCGTGAGCTTAAACCCCTTCTCCCCGGGAACCCTTACCGCTTCAACGAACAGTACGGAACCCCCCACTGGTGTCCATGCCAAGCCCGTCGATACCCCTACCTTAGCCTCCCTCTCCGCGAGCTCGGGGAAGTATTCGGGTTTTCCGAGATATTCTTCGATGTTTTCGGGTTTTATTACAAAATCGCAGGATACACCCTCTTCAGCCATCTTTAAGGCGATCCTCCTAAAGATCCTGTTGATCTTCCTCTGAAGTTCCCTAACCCCAGCTTCCCTCGTGTATTCCTCTATGATCCTAACCAAAGCCTTTTCCTCAAATTTTACATTGCAATCCTTTAATCCGGTTTCTTCCTTCTGCCTGGGGATGATAAAGTTTATCGCTATTTGCACCTTCTCCTCTAAAACATAGCCGGGGATCTCTATAACCTCCATCCTGTCCAAGAGGGGAGGGGGGATCGTTAGGGTGGTGTTCGCGGTGGTGATGAAGAATACCCTGGAAAGGTCAAAGGGTAGGTCAAGGTAGTGGTCCTTAAAGGAGTGGTTTTGTTCTGGATCCAAAACCTCAAGTAGGGCGGATGCGGGATCCCCCCTCCAATCCGTCCCTAGCTTATCTATTTCATCAAGCATCATTACCGGGTTGTTGCTTCCCGCCTCCTTCAAAGCCATTATTATCCTACCCGGGAGGGCACCCACATATGTCCTCCTGTGCCCCCTTATCTCCGCCTCATCCCTCACCCCTCCCAAGCTCAACCTTACAAACTTCTTGTTTAAAGCCCTCGCTATGGACCTACCCAAGCTCGTCTTTCCTACACCTGGGGGACCAACGAAACAAAGGATCGGAGCCTTACCCGTGGGATTCAGTTTCTTTATTGCTATGTACTCAAGGATCCTCTCCTTAACCCTTTCAAGGTCGTAGTGATCCTCATCCAACACCCTCCGGGCATTTGATAAGTCCATGTTGTCCTCGGTACTTTCAAGCCAAGGCAGATCAAGGATCCACTCTATGTAGGTTCTTATCACGTGATATTCGGGGGATGCGGAGGGTACCCTTTGTAGCCTCCTAAGTTCGGTTTCCGCGGCTTTCCTCACATAATCCGGTAATGGTTTCTCCTTCAGCCTCCTTTCAAGCTCCGCTATCTCGGACTGTTCATCCGATATACCCAGCTCCTTCTGTATAGCCTTCAGTTGTTCCCTTAGGAAGTACTCCCTCTGCGCTTTCTCCATCTCCTCTTGCACGCTCTTCCTTATCTTTTCCGAAAGCTCCTGAAGCTCCGTCTCCCTGGTGGCGTACTTCAGGACCAACTCAAGTCTATTTTTCACATCAAGGGTCTCGAGGATCTCGTATCTCTCTTCGGGCTTCAAATGCTGGAGTATGGATGCGGAGACATCCGCAAAGGCTGAGATTTTTGGCAACGTGGCAAGGGCATTTACCGCCTCCTGGGGCACCTTTTGATATTCGGCAAGTTTCGCTAAAGTTTGAAGTAAAGCCTCCCTTAGGGGTAAAAGTTCTTCCTCGGGGTAATCTATCTCTTCCACCTCCTCAACTTCCGCGATTATGTAGGGTTCAAGCTGGATCTCCCTCAGGATCCTTATCCTTTTGACTCCGCTTAGAATTATCCTAATATTTCCGTCGGGTAGCCTATTCATCCTAAGGAGGACGGAGGCGGTACCTATGGGATACAGGTCCTCTATCCCCTTCACCTCCGCCTCCGGATCCTTTTGCATGAATGCGCCTATGATTTTTGGTTCAACGGGTGTTGATAGGACCGCGTTTATGAGCCTCTTTGACCTCTCAACCCCAACAACGACGGGAACCGTCGAAAAGGGGAATATTACGCCCCCCTTTACGGGTAAGATTGGAAGCTCCCTCGGTATCTTTATATCCTCAAAAGGTATCTGCATTTTATTCCACCTCTATTTGTATCTTCCTCTTCTTCTTCGGGACCCTTATCTCCAAAAGCCCATTCTCAAACCTGCTCGTTATACCATCAACGTCTATTTCCGCGTTCAACCTTAGCCTCCTCTCAAAGGGTCCAAAGTATATCTCCGCTATGTGATATATCCTGTTCTCGGGTCCCGGAGGTTCGGGCCTCTTACCCGAGATTATCAAGGTTCCGCTGTCGTATATGACTTTTAAGGAAGACTTATCCGCCCCCCCAACCGCCAAATATATCACGAACTCATCCTCCGTTTCGTACGCGCTTATTGGAGGCTTATATACCCTGTATGGTACATTTCCCACGCTTGTCAAAAATTCCTCAAACTCTTCAAAGGGATCCTTGAACATCACTTCATCCCCAAAGCCCTTAATACCTTCTCCACATCTCCCTTCTCAAGGTATCCCGGCTTCCTCAGATTCCTCTTTCTCCTCTTGCTCTTTTTTGGACCGAGGTTATGCCTCCTACCGCTCTTTTGGTGTTTAACCTTACCGTTTGCGGTGATCTTAAACCTCTTTGCAACAGCCTTTTTTGTCTTCGTCATAAGTTTGGTATTTTAAAGGGGATTTAGCCCATCCTCTCAGGTGCGGAAACTCCCAAAAGCTCAAGGGAGGTTTTCAAAATGTTCATAACCGCCATTGATAACCTCAACCTCTCCCTTTGCCTCTTATCTCCAACTATCCTGTTCCTCTGGTAGAAACCGTGATATTCTCCCGCAAGCTCCATAAGGTAATCGACAAGTAGATTGGGAAGGAAATCGGATGAGATCCCCCCCTTACCAAATAGGTATTCCTCCCTCAAGGTTAAGGGCAAGGTTTTTAGAAGGTAGTAAGGGAAGAATTGGATAGCACGAGCCAATCTTCTCTCATCCTCGTTTTGAAGGTCCCTTATATCCGCATCGCTTATAACGTTTGAGGAGGCGTAATCAAGCAAACTTTTTATCCTAGCATGGGCGTATTGAACATAATATACTGGATTTTCAACGTTTAGCTTCTTGGCAAGGGATATATCAAAGTTTAGCTCGGAGGATGGGGACCTCAAAAGCATAAAGAACCTAACCGCATCCCTTCCCACCTCATCCAAAAGCTCGTCAAGGGTGTAAATCCTTCCCTCCCTCTTGGACATCCTCAATCTCTCCCCACCTTCCACAAGATTCACCTGACCGTTTATTATCACCGCATACTCCCCATTTAATTTGTAATACTCCTTCAAGGCTTGAACCATCGCCCTCATCCTTGGGACATAACCGTGATGATCGGGTCCAAAGATATCCACTATGAAGTCGTATCCCCTTAATAGCTTGTAAAGGTGATATGCGGAATCCCAAAAGAAATACGTGGGTTCCCCGTTTGACCTTATTAGGACCCTATCCTTATCATCTCCGAAGTTTGTGCTTTTAAAATAAAGGGCACCATCGGATTCGTAAAGGAGATTTTCCTCTTTCAAAGCCCTCAAAACCATATCCGGATATTCGGATTTTCTTATCTCGGATTCAAGGACAAAGCGGTCAAAGTTTATTTCGTACCTTTTTAATGTATCCTTCTGCCAATTAAGGATACTGTGAGCTATCCTCCTGCCGAACTCCTCAAGATCCTCAAACTTTTCCCCCTTAAATTCCTTCGCAAGATCCTCTATATAATCCCCCCTATATCCGTCCTCCGGAAACGGATATTTTTCCGGGTCTATTTTGTGCAAAACCGATAAAGCCAAATTTATTATCTGACTTCCGCAGTCGTTTACGTAATACTCGCTTTCAGCGGAAAATCCGAGGAATTTTAAGATTTTGACTATAGTATCACCAACCGCGCCCGCCCTCGCATTGGCGACATTTAAAGGACCCGTTGGATTTGCGGATATAAACTCCACTAAAACCCTCTTTCCGAGATCTTTCTTAAGTTCTATCCCCTTCGCAAAATTGTTTACAATTTCGCAAAGTTTCCCATCCTCAACCCTAAAGTTTATATAACCCTTTACGGGTAAGACCTCCACCCCATCAAACCTCATCTCTTTTGAAAGTTCTTGGGCGATCTCCACCGGCGGTTTCCTTTTCTCCTTCGCCATCTTAAACGCTATGTTCGTGTAATAATCCCCATATTTCGGATTTTCCGTCCTATCAAGCTCCCCAAAGCCGAACCTCTCCTTTAAAACCTTAAGCACTTCAAAGTAAGCTATTCCCATAAATCGGAATTCTAAAACCGCTTTAAAATATTCGCAATGATAATTTTCCTCACACAATTTGATGAGCCGGATGTTAGGCTTTTGGAGAGCGAAAGGTTTAGGGGTTTTTACTACTATTACGACCTCTTGAGCTGGCCCGACGTTGAAACCACCGCTTACGATATAAGGAAATATTACATAAAGATGACGATATACGGTGGTCAGATACAGGGGGCGGAGATTGGGATAAAAGTTAGGGCAAGGTGGAACCTTGACACCATCAAGTTAAACCTTGTGGATGTGGTTCTTGATAGTTTGAAGGATGGGAACGGAAATCGGCTAAACCATTTTTATTCCGGAAGCGGTACAAACAGATTGTTGGTAATACCATACAATCTAAGCTTTGGCGATACCTTATGGCTTTGGGCGTACTATCATGGACTTCCGGGAACCTCCTGTTCGGCTTTCGGATCGGGACTCACAATTAGAGGGGATACGTTCGTTTATGCGGATAACCAACCTTACAACCTTAGGTGTTGGGTTCCATCCTGGGATCAACCCTACGAAAAGGCGGAAGAGGGGGTGGAGTTTGAAATTTGGGCGAGGGCGGATATGGAGGTCGTCGCAAACGGCGTTCTTGTGGATACCCAAACCGTCGGAACTTTAAAGAGGTGGCATTATAGGCATAATTATCCCATAGCGCCATACCTTATAACCTTTGCCATAAGGAATTTACAATACAACTCTTGGACGTGGAACTACGGTCCCATAAGTATGCCCGTCAGGGCATATATTCCCTTTGGCTCCGGATATACAACCTGGGGTTCAAACCTTACGCAGATGCTTACCGCATTCTCAAACAGGTACGGGATATATCCTTTTTATACGGAAAAGTACGAACAGTCTATAGTTTTACCCGGGGGTTGGGCGATGGAGGATCAGACGAATTCCTTTTTCGGAGGCCCTTAT
>JBMSAP010000014.1:0-25738 GCA_049414445.1 Candidatus Caldipriscus sp.
CCCCCTATTAGAATGTGTGGTGCGTACCCTATGTTTATCCTAAAAGGATTCCCCAAAACATCAACACCTATGGGTACCTCAAGGGTTGCCCCCTTTATTATCTCATCCTCAAAGTCCTCCAAGCTATAAAATACCCTTTCATCGTTTGGTATTTCAAATCCTATGTTCCCGTTTGGAAGCGGTGCCACTATTCTTACGGGCTTTTTCAATCTAACATAAAGGTCATCCTCCAACTTACTTATGGACTGCACCCTGACCCCCGGCGCCGGCTCAAATTCATAAACCGTCAATACCGGACCTTTTGATACCTTTACAATTTTACCCTTAATTCCGAATTCCGAGAGTTTATCCAAAAGTTCTTCACCATCTTCCTTATCCTCCATATCCTCTTCTATATCCTCCGCTTTTTCTTTCACTTTCTCTTCCGTTTTCTCCTTTTTCTCTGTTCTCCACCTCAGATCCTTCACCATAGGAATCAAGAAGGGTATTAAAGGGACCAAAGAAAGGAGAATTGGGAGCAAACCAAACGCCTGTCCCCTCAGAATCAAGTATATACCCCATAGAAACAGTGATGAGGATATAATGAACCTGTGATCCACGGGAAAGAAGGGATCAATTACGAGCCATAGGAAGGGGACGATGGGTAAGGGACCGAGGATGCCCTTGAGGTAGGAGATTGCACCGAACTTTGAGAGTAAGTAGGATAGG
The DNA here is from genome assembly GCA_049414445.1 of Candidatus Caldipriscus sp. Lineage (GTDB taxonomy): Bacteria > Hydrothermota > Hydrothermia > LBFQ01 > LBFQ01 > Caldipriscus. The sequence continues at coordinate 709 of JBMSAP010000014.1, forward strand.
ATCCCCAAGAGTCCCACCAAAGGCGAGATTCTCCTGATAAAAACATCCCCCCTTGAAAAATAATACAAAATCCAAATTCCGAAGAATAATACACCAAAAACTATCTTATCCAAGACCTCTCTATTCCGAACATTATCCTAAGGGCAAAGGCAACCTGCCCGAACCCCAAACCCAAATATATTCCCCTCTTGGCGGCGTTTTGGGGGACTGAAAGGAGCCAATCCGTCAGGGCGGAAATGTTCCCACCCAAAAAGTTGAATATGGGTGGAAGAAGGATGACAAACGCGCCACCCATAAGAAAACCTCCCAAGAACCTCTGGAACAAAAGCTCGGAACCGTAAAGTTTCCTGGTATTCGTAAAAATCCAAAGTCCAGCCAAAAGCAGGAAAACGCTCAGAGCTATGGGGAAAACGATGTTTGAGTAAAGGACCCTACCTATCATTATCACGGATGCGGTTATTAGCAGGATTAAAGCGTTGAAGTTCCTCGCCCTGAAAGCCCTGTAAGCCGCAGAAGCTATATAAAACGCAAGGATGGAGAACATCGTGGCATCAAGGGGCAGATATACGTTAAGGAAGAGCCACATAAAGGTGGAGTCTTGAGCAAATGGAGATCCGTACCTCCACCAGGCGAAGAAACCCCATATAACGGTTATAAAGAAGCTTATAAGAAGAACTCCGCTAAAGAGCGTATTCTTACCCTCCTGTATGTTCCTCATATGATAGAGTATTAGGCTATCTACCCCCAAAAGTAGGGCAAATCCCGAGATGACTATTGCAACTATTAGGGCGTAAGTTTGTATATCCTCCGCACCCTTTAGGAAGAATATTGTTGTTGAAAAGAGGGCGCTTAGGATCACCACAGCTATAGGTCCCTGCCTCTGCATTTTGCCCTCCTATTTTAGCACATTAACCATAATTTTAACAACTTCCCCAAACTGCGGATTGAAAATGGATAAAGTTGCAAATATTGAGCCAACGGATATAATTATGGCACTCAAAGCCTTAAACCAGTCTCCCGTCTTTATACTCGCCACCTCAAGGGGATTTCTGGAGATGTAAGCGGATGCGGCGTAAAGCTCGTCCCCTATTAGAGTATGGTCGCATGAAGCGATAAAGAAGGGTAACTGGTCTATTGAGGTTGTACCCGCGGTGGATATAGCCCCACTTACATAAGCGTTTTCCGCCAAAATTAGGGATTCCGCGTAGAAGTAACCCATCATAAATACCGCTCCAGGTCTTAACCTCTGCATCAAACCGCTCATTCCGGATGCAAACCCGAACTGCTCGGAGGTTAAGAAGAAAATATCGTTTTCCCTGTAAAGGTCAGGCCTCCCGCTTTCAAGGTAAGCCTCCTTGACCACTTCCCTCGCCGCGGCTAGGGTTAGGGGGTCGTTGTTTGGCATTAGAACTGATACCTCGTATAAAGAAGACTTTTTTGTAACGTGCTTTAAAACCGTTAAACCCGCAAGAATAGCCAGATTATCTATGCTACCTATACCCGTAGTGTATATTATGGGTTTTCCCATTTCCGCCGTCCTTCCCACCGCTTCATCTATAGCATCAAGCCCAGCTATCCTCCTTATGTAAAGTCTCGGGTTTATCCTCGCTAAATATAACAGAAAGACAAATAGGGCGGAAAAAAGTAAGATACCTATCAGTATGTTCGTTTTTGAGGTGTCAAAGGATATTACGGAAGCCTTTTGGGGGATTGGGTTTTCCAATTTCACCGTTATCCAACCCGTATCAAACTTCTCCTTTCCGTAATATACCCTCACTAAGTATTCACCCTTCGTCTTCGTTGTATCAAGCAGTAAAGTTTCTGGGTATATTATCTTTCCTAAGGATATGGGTTTTTCCTTGGGGTTAAGCTTGTCCGCCTTGAAAACCTCTATGGAGTCCGCCTTCAGTTTTTCCCCGAATTTAACGAGAATTAAAACGCCCGCGTTGGTCCCTTTAACTTCCACCCTATCAACGCCAACAAGGGAAAATAGGAATATCATAATATCCGTGTATTATAAAAGGGATCGGGATATGGGTAAAATATCAAGGCTCATTATAAGTCTTTTTACTTTTCTCGTCCAATCGTCTTTGGTGATAAACAACATGCGATAATGGCTTGTCGCAAAGTGCTTACTCGCAAAAACCCCAAACTGATACTTCCAAATTATGGAGTTTTAGGTTTTATTAGAACTTAACCCACCTCAAGCAGGCAACATTATTTTGGATGTAAATCTCAAGGTCCGCGGTGTAGGGACCTGATCCGGTTAGGCTGATAGATTAATCTCATTTTTTTATGAAAAGCTTTCGTTAGGAAACACGAAAATAGTATCTATAACGATCATCCTTTATACCCCCCTTTGGTAGATAATTTTACGGACGAAACTGATTTAGAATATTTATCCGCGTTATAATACTCACCTCGGCCCCATCGTCTAAGGGCTAGGACGCCACTCTTTCAAGGTGGAAGTGGGGGTTCGAGTCCCCCTGGGGCCATTGCCCTTATTAAGGTATTCAACATCTGAGCTTCTTTCCCTTTGGTCTGAATCTAACAAGTTCAGGACTTGGGCTAAGGTTGAATGGGCGGTTGCCAAAGCTCAAGAAGAATTAGGTATAATTCCCAAAATTGGGCTTTCCGAAAGGCTTGAAAAACTTATAAACGACAAGGAATTTTGGGAGGATATCCCAAGGCAGGTTGAGGAAATAGAAAAAAGGTACGATCACGATGTCTTAGCTTTCTTGGCGGTGATAGAAAGGGATCTTGGGAATATTGGAAGGTTCCTACATTTCGGTTTAACCTCTTCCGATGTGGTTGATACCGCAAATTCCCTTCTTTTAAAAAGCGCCCTTGAGTATATCCTTGACGAGTTGAAACTTCTCTCTGATGCACTGTTTGAAAAGGCAAAAGATTACAAGTATGACCCAGTTATGGGTAGAACACACGGGGTTTTTGCCCAACCCACCACTTTTGGGTTAAAGTTCCTAAGTTTTTACTCCGAGGCCTTAAGGAACTTGAAGAGGTTGAAGGATGCTATAGATGAGGTATCATACGGGAAAATTTCGGGAGCTGTGGGAAATTACTTGACGAATCCACCGCAGGTTGAGGAGCTTGCCCTCTCTTACCTGGGACTAAAGGTTGAGCCCGTTTCCACACAGATAATACCGAGGGATAGGTACGCCTTCGCCCTAAATATCCTTTCCCTAATTGGTTCCTTTTTGGAGAGGTTCGCCCTTGAGATAAGGTTATCTTCGAGGACGGAAACGGGGGAGATATTTGAACCCTTCGGTAAGGATCAGAGGGGTTCATCCGCAATGCCCCACAAGAGGAATCCTATAAAGAGCGAGAGGCTTACGGGCATAGCCCGCCTTTTGAGGGGTTGGGCCCTTGCGGAAAATGAGAGCGTTGCTCTATGGCAAGAAAGGGATATAAGCCATTCCTCCGTTGAGAGATTCATACTCCCCGATGCAACCACAACCTTACATTATGCCCTGAGGCTTGCGAGGAACCTTGTAAAAAATTTGGTTATTGATAGGGAAAGGGCAAAGGAGAATATTGAAAAATTCGGGGATTTCTATCTATCTTCGGTCCTATTGATGGTGTTGACGGAAAAGGGGGCAAGCAGGGATGAGAGTTACGCTTGGGTAAAGGAAGTATCTCAAAACTCCTTCGAAAAGGGTACGAGCATATTGGAAGAGGCATTAAAACATGAAAAGATCCGCCAATTCGTGGGAGAGGATGAACTTAGAAGAAGGTTAAGGTTGGACCCCAAAATTTTTGTGGATAAAATTTTTGATAGGTTCTCTGCCATAGAATAGGATTTATGCTCCTTAAAAGGCTTAATCTGCCGGGGGACCTGAAAAACTTAAACTACGGCAAACTTAAGGTTTTAGCGGAGGAGATTAGGGAACTGATAATTTCCGTTACATCCGAGAACGGGGGGCATGTGGGACCGAACTTGGGGGTGGTGGAGCTTACGATCTCCCTCCTTAGGAACTTTGATGTCCCAAGGGATAAAATAATTTGGGATGTCTCGCATCAAACTTACGTTTATAAGATCTTGACCGATAGGTTGGGCAGGTTTCATACGCTGAGAACCTACGGGGGTATATCCGGCTTTTCCAACATATTTGAAAGCCCATATGACCCTTGGGGGGCGGGGCATGCGGGAACGGCCCTATCCGCGGCGCTTGGATTTGCCAAGGCAAGGGATTACACGGGGGAAGAATACAAAGTGGTGGCGGTAATTGGGGACGCATCATTAACGGTGGGTATGACCTTGGAGGCTATGAACAACGCGGGTAGCCTTGGCGTGGATCTGATAACCGTCCTGAACGACAATGGATGGTCAATAGATAAAAACGTAGGAATAATCGCCCATATCCTCTCAAGGGTTCAAGTATCTCCAACCTACAACATCCTAAGGGAAAAACTTTATTCCCTCCTTCCAAGGAAGGGAAAGTATTGGGGTTCAAAGCTTCAAGATGTGATAAAAACCATCGTTCAGGATCCCGCGGCTCTTTTTGAATTCTTCGGCTTTAGGTATATCGGACCCATTGATGGGCATAATATTGAGGTTCTTGACGGGATCTTTTCAAAGGCAAAGAATTTAAAAGGACCCATATTGATACACGTAATAACGGAAAAGGGTAGGGGGTTTAAACCTGCCCTCGTTGATCCGGAGACCTTTCACGGTTTGGGACCTTACGATAAAATTGATGGGAAAGCGAAGAAAAAAAGCGACCTTCCCACCTACTCATCCGTTTTTGGGAATACCGTCCTTGAGATAGCAAGGATTGACCCCTTGGTTGTGGGTATAACCGCTGCGATGCCGAAGGGGACGGGTTTGGATAAACTTAGGGACAACTTAAGGGCCCAATATTTTGATGTGGGGATAGCGGAACAGCACGCGGTAACCTTCGCGGGTGGCCTTGCCAGATCCGGCGTAAAACCCTTCGTCGCCATATATTCCACATTCCTCCAAAGGGCTTACGATAGCATTATACACGACATCGCCTTACAAAAGCTCCCTGTGAGGTTTTTCCTTGATAGGGGAGGGCTCGTTGGGGATGATGGACCCACACATCATGGTGTATTTGACCTCTCTTACCTAAGGGCTATTCCCAACTGTGTGATCGCTGCCCCAAAGGATGGGGACGAGTTTATAGATCTGATATACACCGCTTGGAAATACGAGGAGGGTCCTATATTCGTGAGGTACCCGAGAGGTACGATCCCAAGACCTCTAACCGATAAAAATCCAGAAATTTTGGAGATCGGGAAGTGGGAAGTTCTCCTTGAGGGGGAGGATATACTTCTTCTTCCCGTTGGGTACTTCGTTTATCCCGTTTTAGAAATAGCAAATTCCCTATCAGATATGGGTATAAATCCGACGGTTGTAAACGCGAGGTTCGTCAAACCGTTGGATGGGGAACTTTTAAATTCCTTGGTTGAGAAGCATAAGTTTATTTTCACCTTTGAAGATAACGTTTTGAATGGGGGGTTTGGGAGTGCCATCTTGGAGTTCTTGGCGGATAGGGGGCTTTTGAACGGGAAAACCATCGTAAGGTTCGGAATTCCGGATAGGTTTATTACGCACGGGGATAAAGGCTTGCTCCTTAAGGAAATAGGGCTTGACAACGAAAGCCTGAAAGAAAAAATTTTACAGGTTTTAAAGCTTTCTCGCCCTTAAAATACACACCTAAACGGCGGCGGTAGCTCAGGGGTAGAGCACCAGACTGTGGCTCTGGGGGTCGCGGGTTCGAATCCCGTCCGCCGCCCTTTGAAGATAGCGGTAGTAGGGGCGACGGGTTTGGTGGGTAGGAAAATATTGGAAGTTCTAGAGGAAAGGTTGTGGAAGGAAAATCCCGAGATAATACCCCTCGCCTCAAAAAGTTCTGAGGGGAAAGTTGTTGAATTCCTCGGCAAAAAGATTGAGGTAATACCCATAGAGTACGGGATCCCAAATGTGGATTTTGCCATATTTTCCGCGGGTTCCGATGTGGCAAGGACTTATGCTCCCCTCTTTGTGGAAAAGGGGGCGGTGGTTATAGACAACTCAAGTGCCTTCCGTTTGGATCCGAACGTTCCCCTCGTGATTCCCGAGGTAAACCCCGAGGAAGCGTTTAAACACAGGGGGATAATCTCAAACCCTAACTGCTCCACAATACAGATGGTCGTCTTCCTAAAACCTCTACTTTCCGCCTTCGGCATAGAGGAGGTCTTTGTTGCCACATATCAGGCTGTTTCTGGAGCTGGTATGAGAGGACTTATCGCGTTAAACGAAGAGGAGAAGGGTGGCATATTTGACGAAACCCCATTTCCGACGAGGATATATAGGAACGTCATACCTCAGATAGGGGAGTTCTCGGAAGGCTACTCTACGGAAGAATGGAAGATGATTAGGGAAACAAAGAAGATCCTAAAAAGCGATATAAAGGTCTATCCGACAACGGTTAGGGTTCCCGTTGAAATAGGCCACAGTGAGGCTATAACGGTGATCCTAAAAAGCTCCCCATCTTTAATCGACGTATACGATGTTCTGGAGAAACAGGAGGGTTTGAAGGTTTTAAGGGATGGGTTTGCGACCCCAATAGACGTTGAGGATAAGGATTTTGTTGTCGCAAGTAGGATAAGGTTTAGCCCGGAAAACCCAAGGGCGTTGAGTGCTTGGGTGGTTGCGGATAATCTTAGGAAAGGCGCGGCAACAAACGCGGTTCAGATTTTACAGCTTTTAATAGGTGGATTGGGATAGCTTACAACCCCATCTTGTTGAGCTCAGAACCAGGCTAATAAGGGCGATAATTGTTTATGTTCTGGTTTCGTTCGTAATGTGGTTCTTTCACGAAAAAGTTATTCATTTCATATCCCAACCCGTAGGGAAGCTTTATATTTTCAACGTTCAGGATGCATTTATGGTTAGGTTCAAAGTTTCCTTGCTTTCCGCCCTTTTCCTTTGTTTCCCTTATTTTGTTTTGGAAGTTTGGGGTTTTATATCACCCGCCTTGTACCCTAAGGAAAAGCTTGCGGTAGGACTCATCCTCCTTTCCACCCTTCTCCTTTTCTATACGGGAGCCTTTTTATCGGTTTTCGTGATAGTACCAAGGGCGGTTGAATTCTTGCTATCTTTCGCGGGAAGCTTTCAGTTGGTGATAGGGGCGAATCAATATTTGAACTTCATATTCTGGAGCGTACTTATATTTGGAATACTTTTTGAGCTCCCTATAGCAGTTGGGATATTGGCAAGGTTTGGAATTTTAAATCATAAGACCCTATCAAGGAGAAGGAGGGAATTCATAGTTTTGATAGTGATCCTGGTTGCGGTCATATCCCCAACCGTAGACGCTATAAGCCTTATTTTGATGTCTTTACCCTTAATAATTCTGTATGAGATCAGCATTTGGGTGGCAAGGATCGCTGGGAATTAATATTTCGTAGTAGTGCTCCTTCGCGAAAGATTTAAAGGCTTGCGACTATAAACAAGAAACTGACATTAAACTCTTTGAAAGGCTCTATAAAAGCCTACAATATCCCCACTAACCCCTTTATTTCATAAACTTTCCTCAAAACCTCTACCTTAGTCTCAACCACCTCCATTTCCAATTCCAAAACTTCATTGTATAGCATAAAAACATCATAAGGGCTTGATCTACCTGATCCGTAATTCTCCATCTCCTTTAATGAATTCTCCAAACTCTTTAAGGACTCAAGGGAAGAGATGTAATCCCCATACAGTCCCCTAATCTGTGCGATTCTCTTTTCCCTCTCAGCCCTATACATATACTCCTACCTGCTTGAATTTAACTCCCCCCAATACCTCAGGATCCATAAAGGAAAACTTGCGGTCGTGATAAAGGATTCTCGGCGATAAGGTTAAAGGAAGGATCTTTGAGAAATTCTCGTACCTTTTTGACCTTTTTATATGCTCCCTGTATTTCAAGCTTGGGGAATTTTCCAAAAGTTTTATCAGGCTATCCAAGTTAGGAAGGGTTTCAACCTCAGGGAGAAAAATTTCCCCCACATCACCCCCATAATAGAATCTTACCAGTTCCTCCACACGCTTTAAGTCCCCCTCAACTTTTCTTATTTTTGCGTTTATCAATTCCATCTTTGCCTTTATAACCCGAGCCTCCGAAAGCCTTAAGTTTCCCCCCTTATACTGATATTCCGAGAGTTTTATCAAATTTTCTAAGTTATCCGAAAGCTTCCCTAATATCCCCCTTTTCTCCCTCAAAACCCCACATTCAAGGTAAGCCTCCACCGCGGATAAAACGAAAGAATTTTCAAGATCCATACCCTCGTATCTCTTTGCCTTTTTAATTCTCTCAATGAAAGGAGCTTAAGGGGTTGGGAGATCTTTATCGGTTGCTCAAGGGATATTGCACCATCCATAAACATGGCATTGTAGGAAAGCATAGGGTATTCCGGTGAGAGTTCGGTTTCTATATGCAAGGACCTCGTAGTTCAGTTAAGCAAATCAAAGTTATCATTCTTTCCTCCCGTAAATCAAAGAATAAATTGCGGGGTAAATAACCAAGGTTAATATGAGGGCAAAGAATATTCCCCCCCACCATAGGAGCGGTTATCCTCTGCCTGTTTCAAACATCTCGGGTACTAGGGATGTGAAGGTGGTAAGCGTTGTCATAACCTTAGGCCTGAGCCTGTTTAGCGCCCCTTCCCTTATCCCCGCCAAAGGATTGTGCGGATGATTCTTTAAACCTAATCCCCAGTAGGGCTATGATACCCATCTAGCTTGCCACGGACATTTTATAATGGGATCCCAAGCAGAACTATAACGGATTTTAGGAGGGAGCGGAAGTTTAAATAAAGAAGGAAAAGAATTGCCAGGATTGTTATTGGTAGGATAAACATCAGGCTTTCCCTCACCCTCTTAATATCCTCGTACTGGCCCGAAAATTCAAGAAGATACCCCCTAGGTAAGGTTAATATTTTCAGCTTCTCCTTTGCTTCCTCCACGACCTTTCCCAGATCCGCACCTTCTTTTGGCATAATATAAACGAAACTTGCAACAAAACCATCCTCGTTCCTTATCTCGGAGGGGGCCTCAGAAACCACAACATCCGCAACGTTTCCCAAGGTAGTTATAGCGCCGGAAGGAGTTATTATCTCAAGGTTTTCTAAATCCTCCATTTCGTCCCTAAAAGCCCTCGCCAAGCGCACCCTTATAGGATACCTCTCCCTTCCCTCCACCGAACGATCCAAAGGGGAACCCCCTACGATCTTTTCCAATATCTCCATTATATCCATCACACTAAGCCCATATTCCGCAAGCTTCTCCCTCTTTGGAATTATGTTTATATAAGGTGATCGGGCGGTTCTCTCGGCGAAGGCGCTAAGTATTCCCTCCGAATTTTTCAATAATCTCTCAATTTCCAATGCCAAACTTTCCGTCTTAAAGGGATCATCCCCAAGTACCTTAATTCCCAACGGTGTCCTTATCCCGGTCTTAAGCATATCTATCCTCACCCTTATAGGCATACCCCAAGTGTTTATCCATCCGGGAAAGTTAAGCACAGAGTTAAGTTCCTTTATTAAGCTGTCAAGATCCATTCCCTTTCTCCACTGTTCCTTAGGTTTTAGCAGTATCACCGTTTCTATCATTGACAGGGGAGCGGGGTCCGTTGGTGTTTCCGCCCTGCCTATCTTCCCAAAAACCCTTCCAACTTCCAGAAAGGACCTTATTATGGAATCCTGCTTTCTTAAAACTTCAACCCCTTCATCTAAGGGTATTCCGGGTAAGGTTGATGGCATATACAAAATAGTCCCTTCGTTCAAGTTCGGCATAAATTCGGACGGAATTTTCCTAAGGATCAAAAGGGAAAATATGGGAAGCAAAAAAAGGGAAAGGATAAACGGGTAAGGTTTATTAACCGATAGTTCAAAAATCTTACCATATGCCCGCTTTAGGAATGTGTTTATTGGGTTATCCTCCTCCCCGATAACCCTGCTTGGAAAGAAAGTAAGGTAATCGAAAGAAATGTTGCGAAGAGCATAGTAAGGGTCTTTGTGAAAGCCAAGGGGAAAAAGAGCTTACCTTCCTCCCCCCTTAAATAGAAAACCGGCAAGAAGGAGACCGTTATTATTGCCAAAGAAAAGAATAACGAAGGTGCAACCTCAGAAACCCCACCATATATGAGCTTAAATCTCTCCTCAAATCTCCTAGGAGAGCTCTCCTCAAGCTTTTTGAAAACATTCTCCACCATAACCACCCCCGCATCTATCATAACACCAACGCTCAGGATCATACCCGCCAGGCTCATTATGTTTGTAGTGATCTTGAATAGGTATATGAAAATGTAAGGTAAAAGTAGGGCGGTGGGCAAAAAGAGAATTATTGGAATAGAACCCCTTACGTTCATCAGGAATATGGCAACCACAACCAAAACTATCAGGATCTCCTTTATCAGGGTTTTGATGGTAGTTTCTATAGCCTCCTTAACCAACTCGCTCCTGTCGTAAGTTATAACCAATTCCACACCTTCAGGAAGTCCCTCAACACATTCTCCCCATCCCTCATAATAACTATTCCTCCCACCACCTCCCCCTTCCCGTCAAGATCCACCGCCCCCTCCTTTAAAGCGGGACCGATCTGAACAAAAGCAACATCCCCAATTTTTATACTTGCTCCCGTTTTCGGATCCACCTTCAATACCGCACTTTTAATATCCTCAACCGACCTTATATATCCTACTCCCCTAACCGTATAATACCTTTCCGAAACCTCCAAAAACCTCCCCCCTCTTCGAAGATTCGCGGACTTAACCGCATCTATAACTTCCCCAAAGGTGATCCCGTAAGCTCTAAGCTTATAAGGATCCACATCTATTTGATATTCCTTGACATAACCCCCAACGCTTACCACATCCACAACACCTTTAGCCTTTAACAACCTGTACCTCAAATAAAAATCGTTGAAAGCCCTTAAACTCGCAAGGTCAAAATTACCCGTTCTATCCACCAGGGCGTACATAAAGATCCAACCTTTGCCCCTTCGGGTAGCTCACTCCAAAACCCTGCTCCTTGCCCAATATATATCCGTTCCCTCCTCAAAAATCGCATATATCAATGCCTTATTCTGCATAGATATTCCCCTTACATTTTTCACCCTCGGAACGGAAAGTAGATTCGATACCATAGGGTAAGTTATCTGATCTTCTATCGTTATCGGATCCTGTCCCTCCCAATCAACCTCTATTAAAACCTGCGTGTCGAAAATATCGGGTATTGCATCCAAAGGGGTCCTTAGCATCGAAAAAACAGAAAGCGCAACCGTTATAACCGTAGAAAAAAGGACTATTCCCCTATTCCTTCTTCTACCATTCATTTCCCCTCAAATTTTCATCCGCGGAGACGAAGAATACCCCCTTATGTACTATCCTTTCCCCCACCTTCAAACCCTCAACAATATAACCCCCATCAACTTCATATAGGATTTTCATATCTTTCTTTTTAAACCCTTCCCCCTCTTTGGCAAAAACTATATCCCCTTCCCCGGTCCTAATAACCGCATCCTTTGGAACAAATATCCCACTTTTAAAGTCCATAACCTTAGCGGTTAAGACCATACCTGGAAATAAACCCTCCTTTGCTGGGATCACCGCCAAAAATCTGACCGTCCTCGTCTAGGGATTTACCCCCGGTAAAATTTCGGCAATTTTTGAACTTATACCCTCAACCTCCACCGGAAGTCCAACCTTTAAAAGCTTCGCCTTTTCCTGTGGCACTTCCCCAACGAAGTACAGTATATTCACCCGCTTCAAACCTTTCTCCCCTTTTCACATTAAGGTCCAATATCCTTCCCGAAACGGGCGATCTAAAGACCGCAAGGGAATCTTTAACATCATTTAAAGAGATCCCCATAAGGGAGAGCCTCTCAAGGGATAGATCCGAACCCCCCTTTAAATATTCCAAATATGTGGAATAAACCTCTGAGGAGTAGAATTCAAAGAGGGCTTCCCCTTTTTTTAACGAACTTTCCTTGCCTATCCACAAAAACTTTCGTAATATAACCCGAAAATCTCGGACTTACAGAAAATACCCCATTTCTTGGACTTTCTAACCTACCTGCAGAATAAATAACTACGGGAGCCTTGGAGCTATCGACCTTGTAAAGGGAAATGTTTAAATTATCAAATTTCAAACCGTGTTCGTGTTCCTTGGAACCTCCACCCTTTATGGGAACATTTATATCCTTTATATATCATCCTCCCGCCTATCTTTACCCTAACCTGCCAGGACCCCTCCATACTTACATACTCCCTCATCTCCGGCATACCCGGCATAGCGGGCATATATAAATAGAACTCATCCACCTTTGCGGGGGGATTAACCTCAACCCTAATCTCGTTTATCCCCACCTTTATTTCCCCATCCGAAGATAGAACCCTTATTTCGTATCCCTCACCCGAGAATTTCAAAACTTCCACATAGCCTTTTCCTGAGCATGAGAGGAGCAGAAGCAAAACTAAATATCTACTACGCATCATAGTAGGTATTATAAGGGTGTATCGACGTTATAATACAAACATTATGCTAATGGGCTTTTTCGCTTTCGCGCAGATGGACGCCCTTAGGTCCAACCTGAGGGTGGGAGGTACCTATCAGGATCCCGTTCCCGATAAGTTCCACACCCCCATAATATGGTACGCCTTAGAGAACGCCCAGAACGAGGATTACTGGAAGGACGTTGATATAAGCAAAGTCGTGATGATTCTAAGAAGTGGGAAGGATGAAAGATCCGCGGGAATCTCAAGCTTGCTGAGAAAATGGAACATAAACAGGGTGGTGGGGAGGAGCATACAACCCGAAGCCATAAACTTTATAACAGTTGAATTTCCGAACCCCACGAGGGAAAGGGTTTTGAATTTCTTAAGGGAAGCAAAAGAAAATCCAGACGTGATCGTCGCGGAACCCGAGGTGATACACAGGAAGATGGCCTGTCCCCCTAACGACACCTATTGGAACTACCAGTGGGGTCCTTACGTAATTTGGGCGGATTCCGCCTGGTGTTATACGAGGGGGGACACGATGGTTATGGTAGCGGTTTTAGATCAGGGCGTGGATTACACACATCCGGATCTCGGGAACGTCAGGTACGGGTACGATTTTGTAGATAACGACTCGGATCCGAGGCCGGATAATCCCTACACGGAGGAGCACGGCACCCATGTTGCGGGAATCGTAGCCGCTACCCTCAACAACTCCTTGGGTATAGCGGGTATGGCTAACGTGAGAATATTCGCGGGTAGGGTTTTGGACGAAACGGGAGGAGGGACATCAACCTGGGTTGCAAACGGGATCTTGGGCGCCTCTTCAATTTCAAGGGTAAGGGTCATAAATATGAGCCTCGGATCCTCTACTCCCTCAAGTCTGATCCAAATGGCATGTGATACGGCATGGAACAGGGGAAAACTCCTAATAGCGGCATCTGGTAACGACGGGAGTTATGGGATAAGCTACCCCGCTGCCTTCCCCTCGGTTATCGCGGTGGGGGCCATAGGTACGGACGGTTATTACCTTTACTTAGCCCCATATTCCAACTACGGACCCCAACAAGAAATAACCGCGCCGGGTGGGGATAACAACACAGGGTACTGCATCCTCTCAACCTTACCTCTTAACTCTTACGGAGACGTGGGTTGGGGTTGTAGCTGGGTGGGAACATCAATGGCGACCCCACACGTATCCGGCGTTGCAGCCCTCGTCTTCTCGGTAAGGCCGAGCCTGACAAACTCTATGGTGAGAACCATATTGAGAAACTCAACCTTTGATCTCGGCAGTCCCGGGTGGGATATGTATTACGGTTATGGTATGATATGCGCCCACTGCGCTGTCCTGAACGCTATTACTGGGATTGAGGAAGGCGCAAAGAACGAAACCAAAAAACCCTTTGAGCTTAACGGGAATATCCTTAAGGTATATGAGGAAGCCTCGCTGTTTTACCCAAATGGGGCGAAAGCCCAAGACATAAAGGGTGAAACCTCGATTGCCCTTAAGAAGGGGGTTTATTTCCTGAAGGTTAAGGGCAGAACCTATAAGATCCTGGTTCTTTAGAACCCCCTTATAATATTCCTATGCTCCCGAATTTGAGTTTGGCCCTTTGGATGTTTCAAAATGCCCAGATGGAAAACGGAGAGTACGTATATAGGATGTCGGACGGGAGCAAGGTGTATTTCACGGTCGATCCGAACCTTCAGCAGATAGCCAACACCCTGATATCAACCTACCCTAGGGAAATTGAGGGTATAGTTTTGTTTGACTTGAGAAGTGGGAGGATCCTCGCTATAGCGGGCCTTTATAGAGGCGAAAAAAGCCTTTATCCCTTTAAAATAAACAAGTACCCCGCCGCTTCTATCTTCAAGATTATAACCCTAATTTCCTTCCTTGAGAACAATGACGTAAAACCTGAGGATACCTTTAGATTTTGCCCACCCATTTATAGAAAAAGGCCGCAAAAATGGTTAAACTGCGAAAAAGAGTACTTCTCAACTTTATACAACGCCTTCGGTACGTCAAATAATCCCCTTTTCGGAAGGCTGGCGGTCATGTTAGGTTTTCCATCTATAATGAATGTGGCAAGGAGGTTTTATTTCAACGATACCGTAGACGGGATACCCTTCGGTATAATCAATCCGCCTAAGAACGATTACGATCTTGCCCTTTTGGGAAGCGGTTTTGATCACTCAACCCTAAACCCAATACAAGCTATAAGGCTAACAATAATCTCAAGCACGGGTTTGGATGTTGAGCCTTATATAATAAGCAGGGTGGTGTCGAAAAACGGAACGGTAATTTACAGGGCAACCCCAAGGGTCCTTGGGAGGGTCCTAAGGGAGGATGTGGTGGAAAAGTTCAGGGAGATAGCGGTATCAACGGTTTTGAATGGTACCGCAAAAAAATACTTCAAGGATGGGGATGGGAGGGTTCTAACGGGCGTTAAGGTGGGAGGAAAAACCGGAACCTTAAGTAGCAAAGAGCTTGGGGGTTTAGTCGAGTGGTTTGTGGGTTTTGCGCCTGCGGAGAACCCCGAAGTAGGGGTAGTCGTCTTCTCCGTCGGAAATCCTTCCCCCCTTAAACCCCAATACTTAGCCATGAGGATCCTTCAGGCTTACTTTATGGGTAAATGGGAGGGAATACCTATCGCTTACAGGAGGTTTAGGAATAACTCTTCGGGACTTTAACTTACCTTAAAGGCAAACTTGACCTTCTCTATACCCTCAACCAACCTATCTATATCCTCGGTTAGGTTGAATACGGATAGGCTTGCCCTGACGCTTTGGTTGTAAGGGATCCTTAGCCTTTGATGTAAAGGATGGGCGCAATGGCCCCCCGATCTGACCATGATCCCCTCCAATCCCAAATACCAAGCTACATCGTGGGGATGAACCCCCTTGACGTTAAAGGATACGAGGGAGGTCCTGAATTTTGGCTCAGGACCGTAAACTTCAACCCCCTTTATACCCTTCAGGGAGAAGTAGAGATATTCCGTAAGTTTCCTTTCGTAATTTTCAATAAAATCGTATCCAATTTCGTTTATAAAATCCACCGCATAACCCAAGCCTATCACCCCGCCTATGTTTGGCGTTCCGGCCTCGTACCTCTGGGGACTTTCAGCCATAATAAAATCGTCAATATAAACCTCTTTTATCATACTACCTCCCAAAATTAATGGTTCCCCATCCTCCAAAATCTCAATTTTCCCCCAAAGTACCCCCGTTCCCGAAGGTCCAAACATCTTATGCCCCGAAAATGCCACGAAATCCGCCCTCAAGCTTCCCACGTTTATGGGATGATGTGGTACATACTGTGCCCCATCCAAAACTACGAAGGCGGAAACTTCCTTCGCCTCCTTGATTACTTCTTTCAACGGTGGTATTACGCCGAGGACGTTTGATGCCATAGTAATTGCCAAAACTTTCACCCTCTTATCCAGCTTCCTCCGAAAATCCTCCATATCCAAAAACCCATCATCCGTAATATCGATCACTTCAAAATTCGCCCCCTTTTCCCTCGCCAAGTTCATCCAGGGCAAAAAGTTCGCATGGTGTTCAAGTATGCTCACCAAAATCTTGTCCCCCGGATTTATATACTTTTCAAGGATCTTTGCAGCGAGGTTTATGGCTTCTGTTGCGTTTTTTGTGAATATAACCTCCTCTGCCTTTGCGTTTATAAGTTTTGCAACCTTCGCGCGGGCTTTCTCATACTCCTCCGTCGCCCTCTCCGCCCATGGGTATGCACCCCTATGGACATTTACGGGGAACTCCTCCTCGTACATCCTCACCGCGGATATTACGGATCTTGGTTTTAGGGAGGTTGCAGCGGAGTCGAGATATACCTCGGAACCTTTTAGGGATGGGAAATTTCCCCTAATCTTCCTGGCAGTTGCAATCTCCTCCGCACTCACAGGGTGGCTTTTCATCACTTACCCCCAAAACTTTTATTTTGAATCTTAAGGTTTCCCCCGCCAGCGGGTGGTTAAAGTCCGCATAAACGATCCCATCGGAAACATCTATCACGGTAAATTGGAATATTGAACCGTCCAAGGTTTGGGCTCTAACAAATTGCCCCGGCTTTATATCCTTATCCTCAAAGTAATCCAAAGGGATTTCCCTCACGAGATCCTTATCAAACTCCCCGAAAGCTTCGGATGGCGGTAATGTAATATCCAAGATTTCCCCCACCTCGGCACCCTCAAGTCTTTTCTCCAATGCGGGTAGGATCTCCCCATTCCCGTGAAGGTAAGTTAGCGTCCCAAAATCTAAAACATTATTTTCCCCCTCAAGATAAACTTCATACTTTATCCTAACAAACTTCCCCTTCTCAACCCTCATATCTACCCTCTCAGGATCCTAACCTTAATATTCCCATCTAATCCAACCTCAACCAACCCCAAAATTTCCTTTATGGTCCAACGCGGGGTTAGAAGTATTATCCTTATCATTTTGTCCGTTATGAAGTCCACCTCAAGGAGTGTATAACCGAGCCTTGAATATATTTTCTCAAGGTTTTCCTTGATGTAATTCCTGCGCATACAACAAGTTATTTTAAGGCTGAAAGGCGACCTTACAATTTCCCAATGAGAGCGGTATACTTAACGAATAGGGGGTTGG
This sequence comes from Candidatus Caldipriscus sp., assembly GCA_049414445.1. Lineage (GTDB taxonomy): Bacteria > Hydrothermota > Hydrothermia > LBFQ01 > LBFQ01 > Caldipriscus. Next base: position 17,835 of record JBMSAP010000014.1, read on the forward strand.
AGATAAGGGAGGTTGAGGAACCGAAGCCGGGATACGGTGAAGTTGTAATAAGAGTAAAAGTTGCTTTAACTGATGGGACGGATCTGAAGGCCTTTTTAAGGGGTCATCCCATTTTGAGGGAAGGACCTTTCGGGCATGAGTACAGTGGGATAGTTTATAGCTTGGGTGAGGGGGTTGAGGGTTTTCGGGTTGGGGATGAGGTTTTTGGGGTGAATACCGCCCCATGTTTCAAATGCGGGAACTGTATGAGAGGAAAATTCAACCTTTGCGAAAACTTAAAGAAAAATATGGTCATAGGCTCATACGCGGAATATCTGCTTATCCCCCAACAGGTGGTTAAAATAAACCTTTTCAAAAAGCCTCCGGAACTTCCCTTCCACATAGCCCCCATAATTGAACCCTTATCCTGCGCCTTTCATGCCCTGGAAAAATTACCCATAGATGATGTTGATAGTGTTTTAATTCTTGGGAGTGGTTCAATATCCGCCATGTTCTCCATAATACTTTCCAATCTCGGTAAAGATGTTTTAGTTAGTGGGAGGAACGAAGAAAAGATGAAAACAATTTCTGAAAACGCCGGGGTAAAATGGGTTAAATTTGAAAATTTGGGTAAGAGATTTGACCTTGTCATAGACACAACCGCAAATTCCGATATCGTAAAAACGGGCTTAAACCTTGTAAATAAGGGAGGATACTTATTTTTGTTTGCGGGCTTTAAGGAAGGGGAGAGGATCTTTTTGGATCAACCTTTTATCCATTATAACGAGATCCAGATCCTAACCTCCTTTCATCACACGCCAATTAGCGTAAGAAAAGCTTACAACTTTCTCTTACAAAACTTCCGCAAACTTGAATTCCTTATAAGCGGTTTCTACAGGTTAGAGGATATCAACCTCGCCTTTGAAAATATGGCGAAGGGTAAAGGTTTTAAGTACGCAATTACTTTGGATTAGTTTTTTCGCCCCTTTCCCTATGCACCTTACCCTCAACTTTAATTTCCTCACCGAAGAACTTTTGTAGGATATCCTGTGGTACGTTGGCTATGTAGAAAAAACCCCCTCTTGTGATCCAATATCCCCAAAAGCTCGTACTTTCTTTTCGCCCCTTGGGTGGGAGCAAACCTGATGCTTTATCCCGCAAAGTGCCCCAGTTACTGCGCCTACCAGCACCTTCTCCTTCCTAATCCCCCCCTTACCTTTTTTATCAGCAAAGGTTAGAAGGGGGAACAGTAGTAAAAGGGCAAATAACAACCTTTTCATAAACTACAATTTCAAAAGGGAAAAAAGAGAAAGAAGGACAAAAGCGAAAGGAAGAGGGTGTATAAGGAAAATGCCCAAAAGTACCTTCCCAAAAGTGCTTTCCTCAAGACCTTTAAGGCGAAAACACCAACAACAAAGGTTATGAGCCAGACAAAAACGTCCTCAATTCCAAGATTTACACCTTCAATATGCCTACTTTCAAGGATGAAGGCGCCAATGCTTGCGGGTAAAAATATCCAAAAGGATAAAATGAAGGCTTCCTCCCTATCCATACCCAAAAACAACCCCGTTGATATCGTTGAACCTGACCTTGAGACCCCAGGCAGAAGTGCCAAAGCTTGGGCAAGCCCCATAATTAAAGAGTTTTTAAAATTCGCCCCCTCCTTACCCCCTTTAAAGAAAAGGGTAAGGAAGAGAAATAGGGAGGTTATAAGAAAGGTGAAGGGTAAAATTTTGGGATTTTCAAACGTTCCCTCAAGCTCTTTCAAGAAAAAAACCGCGGGAAAAAGCGGTAATATCCCAACCATGGAAAGGGGGATATACCTCTTGAGGTTATCAAGGTTAAAGATCCTATCCCTCAAAACGAAAATCACGGATAAAAAGGTTGCGGTGTGTAAAAAGGTCTCGTAAAACGCCCCCTTGAATTCCAAGCCAAAAAGGTGCTTTAAAAGTACAAGATGTCCGGAACTTGAGATGGGTAAAAACTCCGTTAAAGCCTGAACTATCCCAAGAATTAACTTCTCTACAACCAACCAAAAACCTCCCAAAATAGCTTTCTTATCTCCTCAATCTTCTCCTCAATTATCCTCTCAATATCGTTTTCACCAATTCCCAGCTCCCCACCCTTGATGTACGCGCTCTCCTGAATGTTGCTCTCAAGCTGGAACCTGAAAGCCCTTATTTCTCCAACTCCAAAATTTCCATATCTTCCGTTTTTAATGTCTAACAAGAAATCCTCAAGGGGCACCAATTCCTCCGAAAACCTTTCTATGTATATCTCATAGATACTCATAAAAAAAGCGGAGAGGGTGGGATTCGAACCCACGGGGGAGATTTTACCCTCCCCAACGGCTTAGCAAGCCGCCGCCTTAGACCGCTCGGCCACCTCTCCGCTTAACCCTGTATTTTAAGGTTGTTTAAAATTTCAGAACGATGGAAAGTCTCCAAAAGGCGGGTACCAAGATCCCATTTCCAAAACCCGTAAAGTCTATAACCAACCTCTCAGCCAATGTTAGGGATGCGCCGTAGTAGAAACGGGTATTTGAGAACGAGGATTTTGTTGTTGATATATTCTCGCCGGGAACAGCGATGTCATTGCGGGTTTCTGTGGTTCCGCCTGATGTCTCCGTTATTGTCTTTCTTTCAACCGACCAGTTATAAGTTCTGTTTCTTGATGTATTTGAAATATGGGAATACATGGCACCGAACCTGAGCTTAAAGTTTTCCCAAGCGGATACGGGTATTACCTCAAACCCAACGGGAATATAATAGTTAAAGGAAGAAGTTGATATATTTTGCTTATAGGAGGAAAGGGTATAGGTGGTAATCCTGAAATCGCCTGGATCTAAGCTTCCGTCCCCGTTGTTATCCAAGTGAGTTATATTTTTATTTAAAACCCTTGAGTATTCCCTGTTTTCCGATCCAAAGATAAACTCCGTACCCAAACCTACGCCAAACCATATCTGCTCGTGTATTGGGTACTTGTTTCTCAGGAAGAGCACTATATCATGGTTGTTTGAAGAGTACTTATATTCGCTTTGGGTTGTGTCAAACTGTTGGAATATGGGATTTGTCGTTGCGTTGTAATTTCCCTGCCACCTAAATTCGTTTGATTTCCCATTCCCGTTTGATAAAGACCTAAATATGTACGCTAAGGTTAGGTTGGATTTCCAGTTTTCTCCACCGAATCCAAAATCCGTCTGAAGTCCAAATATGGGACCTCCCGCCTTGGCGTTTATAACCTTACTTCTGTTCCACCTCGTACCGGTAAATGACGCTGATGGATTGGTGTTCATTTCCGCAAAAAACCCTGCGGTATCCCTATTTCCGAGAGTATGGAAACCTCCAAAAACCATTCCCGAAAACTTTCCAAAAGAGAATGATATAGCGCCTATCAAGGGAGAGAAGGTGGTATCCGCAACATAATTGGATATGGCGGTATCCTTGCGGGTCAAATTATTGTTCAGGTTGTTGTACTCGGCGTAGCTGTAAACGTAATTACCGTAATAGAAGGGAAATCTGGGCCCCCTGTTAGGGTAAGCCCTGCGACTTTCGTTAGCATACAAAAATAGAAAACCAAAAGACTGATTTCCGAGCGAAAGGAGGAAGCCCTTTTGCCCATATAGGTTCCCCGAGAACACGGAATCCCTCAGTTCTATCCTATCCCTGTAGTTGTTATCCGTACTGCTCCAGTTATCGTAATATGTTGTATCTTTCTTTTGGGTTAATGTTGAGTTAAAGTCGGTCTGTATGTATAAGGGGGAAAGGTTGTAAAAGAAGTTGGTTTTTGCGCCCAAAACGAGCTGATTGTTGGTCGGGGCGGTCGGATCGAAAAGCCTCTCGTTCCCGAATGGGTTGGAGAGGGCGGTAAATAGCCTTCCTCCCTCTATCTCCGCGAGTTTAACTGGATAGAAGAGTTTATCAAGGTCGTCCTCAAAGAGGAAGGCGGTGTGGATGAAGCGGACTAGGGGGCGGAATAGAAGGGTTGGGCCCCCAAAGCGGAAACCCAAAGAGCCAAAAATAAAGCAAGCTGTTTCATAAAATGGAATTCTAATGCTTTTTATTTTCTTCTAAAGAACCTTAAAAGGTTAAGGATCCAACCAAAAATGGGCGAAATTTTTGCGATCCCTTCAATGGGTGCCAATATGTTGTTTAACCTATTGGTAATCTCATCGGTGTTCTTCAAGACCCTCTCAACATCATCCGCTATCCTCTCCATATTTTTCTCAACGTTCTCAAGCGTTTTAACGATCCTCAAAACAAGATACCATATCGCCACGGTGACGGATATAAGGCTTAATATGGCGGTGATTATCAAAAGGGTTAGCAAGATTTCCATTATCCCCATTCTACGGTTGAAGCGGTTTTAAAATATTGCCTTGTACTACCCAGCTTTATGTTCCTTTTTCTTATTCTTGGGTATTGCCTCAAAGTTTTCCGTTTTTGCCTTTCTTCCCCTACTCTTTGTCCCTATTCTCCTCAGGAAACTTTCGCATATCTTGGGGGTCCTTTTAAGCTTCGGTTTGGGATATATTAGGATATGGGAAAGGACCTTAGGAGAAAGGGGAGAATTTTATGAGGTTAGTATATACGATCTGGGAAGGGGTTTTGTTGTTGGGGAGGGCTTTAAAACGGTTATGTTTGGGGATAAACCTGCTTACCCCTTGGGAAACATTAGGGCAAAAGGGGAATTTTCCGGCGACACTTTTTATATATACGAATACGAGAGGAAACTTGCCTTTAAACCTTTTGTGGATTTCGTCGATTCCCTCCTTATAAGATCCACGGGTTCAGAAAGGCAATATAAGTTTGCAAAATCCATAATAACTGGGATAAGGGAGATAGACCCCGAAACAAAGAGGAAATTTTACGAAACCGGCGTTGGGCATATTCTTGCCATATCCGGTTTGCATGTAGGCGTAATTTATCTTGGAATTTATTGGCTCATCAGGTTTTTCAATTTGGGACTTTATTCCCATATAATCCCACCGTTTTTGGTTTGGCTTTATGCATTTTTCGTTGGTTTTATCCCTTCAGTTTTTCGCGCCTCCCTTATGCTAACCTTTTACGCAATTTCAAAAGTTATTTCCCGTCCCGTAAAACCCTTAAATGTTTTTATGCTATCCTTTGCAGTCTCTTTACTCTGGGAACCCTTATGGATATTTTCCGTCTCCTTCTGGTTGTCCTTCTCTGCGGTTTTGGGCTTCATCCTCTTTCCGAAAAATTTATTAACATCCATTTTTGGAGCCCTAATATTCTCCACGCCTATTTCCCTATACTTCTTCGGAAAATCCGCCCTCCTCTATGCCCCCCTAAACCTTATAGTAATACCCCTAACTACCCTTTACCTCTACTCCCAAATTTTGGCAATGTTTTTGCCCTATCCCTTTGCAAATTCTTCGGAACTTCTCTTTAACCTACTCTATAAAACCGTGGATCTTGCGAGCAATTTAAACTTACCCCCAATAACCCTTAACCCTCCCCTCTGGTTCGTAGTGTTCTATATTTCCATAATACTCTTTTCCCTCTCCCTTTGGAGGTTCAAGAATGCTGAAAAAACAGGATGAGATAATTTTTCAAAGTTTGGCGACCTTCCAGTACCCTAAACCTCATCTTGAGCAGTATCCCACCCCTCCCGATCTTGCGGTTAAATTCCTCAATTTAGCCTACGAAGATATAAAAGACAAGGTGGTTTTTGATTTGGGTTGTGGAACCGGGATCTTGAGCATAGGGTCTGCAATTCTGGGTGCGAGGATGGTTGTGGGCGTTGATATAGATATTCTTGCTTTGAAAGTTGCAAAAAAGAACTTGGAAGCGGTTAGGGGTATTTACGAAGAACTAAAGGTATATTTTGTAAATGCGGATATAAGGGAACTTAAGTTTAGGGCGGATACGGTGGTAATGAACCCACCCTTTGGGATGCAGAGAAGGGGAGCGGACAGGGATTTTATCGTTAAAGCTATTGAGGGCTCAAAGGTGGTTTGGACCTTATTGGGCGTGGATAGCGACCCGTTCCTGGAAAGGCTATCAAAAATTTACGGTTTTGAATTTGAAAAAATGGGAAATTTTACCCTTTCCCTCAAGCGTAGCATGAGGTTTCACAAAAGGGAAATTTACAGGACTAGGGTTTCCATATACCGCCTTACAATCCCAACGTGATCCTTGCGAGGAAGTTTGAGTTTGAATCTTCGCATTTTTACAATTGGGGAGGAAAGCTCAGAAATCTACACGGGCACAACTACGAGATTTGGGTTTTAATTGAGGGAGAATTAAACCCCTTCGGTATGATAAAAAACATCTCCGAGATCAAGGAAAAGGTAATCCCAATTCTGGAAAGGTTTGATCATACGCTACTAAATTCTTTGCCGGAGTTTAATGGGAAAAACCCAACGGTTGAAGTAATATCTTGGGTTTTATACGGGGCTACAAAGGGGATCCTAAGAGAACTTTTTGCGGTTAGAGTTTTTGAGGATGAGGATATCTTTGGAGCTTACGATGGTAGGCATTTTTTGGGTTTCGGATGGATAGAAGGGTGTTTAAAGAGGGAAATTTGGGTGAGGGGTGAGCTTGACGATCTGGGTAGGGTTGAGGATATTGAAAGGGTAAAAGTATCCGAAAGGAAGATATTTGAAAAATTTGAGGATCTTAGGGGTTTTGGGAGGATATCCTTTGGGGGAAAGGAGATGGAATTTAGGACATACAGGTTTTCTTCGGCTCATATAATGGGTTTAAGGGAGCTTTCTTACGAGGAGAACCTAAGGGTATTCGGAAAATGCGCCAGAAGGGAGTCCCACGGGCACAACTATAAACTGATAGTTTTCTCGGATAGGGAGGAAACTTTTAAAGAGGCGGAAAGGGTCGTAGGGGAGCTTGACCATAGGTTATTGAACGAAGTAATCGAAAATCCCACCCTTGAAAATATCGCCCTATACATAAATAATAGGGTTGACGCGGAAGCCATAAAAATCTACGAAACACCGAGAACTTACGTTTTAATAACGAATTTAAGGGAAATAGCGGTTTGCCTTTAAGGTATTATCCCTTTTGGCAGGTTGCCGGACAGGATATGGATATGGAGGTGGGGAACCCTCTGGCCCGCCGAAAAACCGTTTTTGTTTACAACCCTGAAGTGATCCAAATTGAAGGATCTCGCTATTTTTGCCACCGCTTGTAGTATATAATAGGCGGTTTCCCCATCCAGCTCGTCAAATTTTTCAAAGTGATCCTTTGGTATCACTAAGACGTGAAAATTCGCTTCCGGAGCTATGGTATAAAAGGCTAAAACCTTCTCATCCTCATAAACCTTCTTTGCGCTCTCTTCTCCCCTAACTATCTTGCAAAATACACAATTCATACCGTCTTTGCGGGGAATTCCCTGCCCGCCAGGAGGTGTAAATGTAAATGAAAGACCTCCTGACCCGCCCCCTTACCCGCGTTGCTAACAAGCCTATAATGCTGTATGTTTAGGGATTTTACCACACTCTTTACGCAATCCAAAATTGCCATGGTATCCTCCCTATCAATCTCCTCAAAAAGGTTCTCGTAATGTCTCTTGGGGATTATCAGAATGTGTATGGGTGCCTGTGGGTTTATGTCATAAAAAGCCATAGCTTTATCGTTCTCGTATATAACCCTCGCATTTATCTCACCCTTTGCGATCCTACAAAAAATACAGTTCATTTCCCATCAACTAGGATGTACCTTATGGGATTTACCGCCTCACCGTTCACCTCAACCTCGTAGTGGAGGTGGGGAGCTACGGATTTGCCCGTGCTACCCACAAGTCCTATTATCTGTCCCCTCCTAACCTTCTGCCCTTCCCTAACTAGGATCTTTGAAAGGTGGGCGTACAGGGTTTTTATCCCCCTTCCATGATTTATTACCACCACATTGCCATACCCTCCCGAGTTCCACTCCGCCTTTTCC
>JBMSAP010000015.1:0-11596 GCA_049414445.1 Candidatus Caldipriscus sp.
GGTGGATGCGGTGGTTCCAAGCGATAGGGTAATTATGGCCGCAAAGGACTTCGCTAAGAGGATCGCCCAAAAGGGCTTACCTTCAATTAGGGCAGCTTTGAGGGCGGTTTATGAGGGGGAGGATCTACCTTTGAACGAGGGCCTGGACCTCGAAGCCAAGCTCTTTGCGGAGCTTTGCGAAACCGAGGATAAGAAGGAGGGAATAAGGGCGTTTAAGGAGAAGAGGAGGCCTAACTTCCAGGATAGGTAGCTACTTCCACTTTATGGTACAACCCACCGCGGGGGTCTCCATATAGGGTACTTCTTTACCCGATATTAGGGCATCCAAAACCTCAATTAAATACCTTTTCTTTGGGTTTCCCTCGTAATCGTCGTCTACTGCCCCCTTATAAACCAAATTCCCATCCTTATCAAATACGAAAACGTGGGGTGTCCTTTCCGCTCCGAAAATTTTGGCAACTTCCTGCGTCTCATCAAATAGATAAGGAACGGGATAGTTTTTCTTCTTCATGTTCTCAAAGGAGTCTTCGGGGTACTTGTTCGGGTCGTTGGAGTTTATGAATGCGAAGCCGAACTTATCCATATAATTCTCCACTATCCTTAAAACCTCCTTTTCCCAAGCCTTAACGTAAGGGCAGTGGTTGCACCAGAAGATTATCACGCTTCCGTATTCGCCCTTAAGATCCTCCGAAGAATAAATTTTTTCATCCGTCCCCTTTAGGGAAAATTTTGGAATTTTCATATGGGAATCTTAAAGTCGCTGAAGGTTCTCCGCATAAAAGTCGGGTTCAATTTTGAGCCTTTCAACATCTTCCAATTTATGCACACCACTTAGCACAAAAACCGTAGGGATCCCCAAGTTCTTTCCCGCCAATATATCCGTCTCAAGGTTGTCCCCTATCAAAACCGCACCATTTAAATCTAAGTTTTCAAATATGTACCTATTAGGTTTTCCTATAACAACATCGGGTTTCCTCCCACTTGCGTACGATATAGCGGATACTATTGAACCGGCACCCGGAAGGATCCCATTCTCCTCCCTAACATGCGCATCCAAATTTGTCGCAACAAACAAAGCTCCAAAATAAACGAAGTTTGAAGCCTTTTTTAGTTTTTCGTAATTGAAAGTCCTATCTATCCCAACCACCACCGCCTGTGGTTCTTCCTCGCAAATCTCTATCCCATTACTTTCAAGAGCCCAAAACAACCCCTCCTCCCCTACCGCATAAACCCTCTTTATCCCCCTTTTAACAAGATAATTCGCGGTTGCGGTAGATGAGGTTATTATCATATCCGCCTCTATACCCAATTCCCTCAACCTTTCCCAGTAATCATCCGGTTTCCTTGAGGAATTGTTCGTTATAAATATAAGCCTTTTACCCCTTCCCTTCAGTTCCCTCAAAGCATTGACGTTTTCCCATATAACATTCCTTTCCCTCCAAACCACACCATCCAAGTCGCACAGGATCGTTGAGAAATTCTCAAGATCCTCAGGCTTTAGAGCCCTCATCTAAAACCGTATAACTTTGATATGGTGGGGGAGAATAAACTTCCAATTTTCGCGATTATGAAATCCCGAAAAGAGAGGAAAACCTCCTCCTTCTCCCTCTCGATGGCGTTCAAAACCTTGCTTGCCACCTTTTGCGGATCCACCATAAACCCCACGGGCTTAGGTTTTTCACCCAATGAATTTTCAAAGAAGGGGGTTTTTACCGCCGGGGGATAAACGTTAATAACCTTTATCCCATATTTTCTCAACTCCTCCCTAAGGGATATGAAAAATACCCTCTCCGCCGACTTTGATACCGCGTAAATGTTCCACTTTGGCAGGGGAACGAACGCTATAAGGCTGATTATATTAACTATTATGGACTTCTGACCCGATTTTATGCTCGCAAAACTAAGGCTCAGATCCAAGGGCGCCCAGAAGTTTACCTCCATAACCCTATCAAAAATTTCGGGGTTTGAACCCAAAGTTTTACCAAAGTACCCAACCCCAGCGTTGTTTATTAAAATGGAGAGATCTTCAAGAACCTCAAGGGCATAAGGTATTATGATCTTCCTTGCCTTCCTATCCGCCAGATCCACCTTTAGAACCTTCAAATTGGGAAATTCTTTTTTTAATCCCTCAAGGGCGGACTCGTTCCTCCCTATCGCCAAAATCCTCGCCCCCTTACTGTAGAGCAACTTCGTAATTTCGTACCCTATTCCGGATGTTGCGCCCGTTATTATCACCCCCCTTCCTTCAACCTTCATTTCTCCTCCTTGAAATTTCTAAAAGTTTCCGGTAAAGTTCCCTCTCCTCCTTACTTAAATTCTTTGGCACCCTTAACACCGCATAAATTAAAAGGTCTCCCCCATTTATACCCTTCCCTCTAAACCTCGCAAAAACCTCACCATTCTGAATCCCCTCCGGGATCCTTACTTTTATCCTTTCTCCCGTGATATGTTCAAACTCCCTTTCCCCACCCAATACCGCCAAAGGCGGTTCTATTTCCATCCTGTATATCAGGTCGTTCCCCCTCCTTTCAAACTTCGGATGAGGCTTTTCCCTGATGTGTATAACCAACCTTCCGGTGTTAAAATGCCCCCAGTTTCTATAAATTACCTTTTGCCCATCCGAAACCCCAGCTGGGATCTTAAAGGGCCTCTTAATTTCCTCCCAAACAAAACCCCTCCCACCGCACTTTTGACAGGTTCTTCCCACAACCCCCCTACCTTTACAGGTATCGCAAACCGTATCAACATAAAAGAAGCCCACAAAGGTCCTATTAACCTTCCTTACCCTACCCCTACCCCCACATGTATGGCATGTCCTCGCATCAAAGATCCCCTCCCCCCCGCATACATCGCACTTCACCTTTCTCCTATAATGGATCACCCTTTCCGTCCCCTTTATCACCTCCTCAAGGGAAAGTTCAACCTCAACGTGAACATCCGGATCCTCATAGCTTTCCTTTCTTCCGCCAAAGAACGTTTCGAATATATCCCCTCCGAAGAACCTTTCAAAGATCTCCTCAAGGTTCATTTGGGAGAAGTCAAAGCCAGTATCGTAAGCTCCACTTTCCGGATCTATTCCCCTATCGTACATCTCCCTTTTTTGGGGATCGGATAGGACCGCGTAAGCCTCGCTTATCTCCTTAAATCTTTTTTCCGCCTCCTCCTTCATCTCGGGGGGAACCCTATCCGGGTGCCACTTCATTGCAAGGCGGGCAAAAGCGGCATCTATTTCTTCCTTGGTCGCATCCCTAGGAACTCCTAAGATCTCGTAATAATCCTTTTTTCCCGCCCTCATAACCACCTTATCGCTCCCTTACCCCACGCGTAAACATACCCAACAAGAAGGACCAATATAAAGAAACCCCCCTCAAGCGCCGCCAAAACCTTCAAATCCCCTACATGCAAAGCCCAGGGAAACAGCAAAATTGCTTCCACATCAAAGATCAAAAAGATTAAAGCTATCAAGAAATACTTAACCGCGAGCCTACCCTTTGGCCATTTTCCCGGCTTTACACCAGATTCGTAAGGCTCAAGCTTTTCCTTATTTGGCCTTTTAGGACCTAATAGAAAGGAAAGGATCACGCCGGAGTATCCCAAAATCAGGGCAATAAGAAACATTACGCCCAACTTCCAAAGTTCGGACATAGCGGATTATTTTAAGGCGGACGGGTTTAAAATAGCGGGTTAATGAGGCACCTTTTGGACATTGAAAGCACATCCGTAGAGGATATATTGAAGATCCTTGATACCGCCGAGATCTTCCTTAAAGTCCTTGATCAACCCTCAAAGAAGCTTCCTACATTAAAGGGTAAAACCGTCCTCCTTATGTTCCTTGAACCATCAACGAGAACGCAGATTTCCTTTGAGATGGCGGCAAAGAGGCTCTCAGCGGATACCGTAAGCTTTTCCCCATCAAGGTCCTCAATGCAAAAAGGGGAAACACTATTGGACACCCTCCTTAACCTTCAAGCTATGGAAATAGACGCCATAGTCGTTAGGGCTCCATCTCCGGGAACTCCCCACTTCTTGGCAAAGCATACCAAAGCAAAGGTGATAAACGCGGGGGATGGTGCCCACGAGCATCCAACCCAAGCGCTTCTGGATGCCTTCACCGTTAGGAAACATCTGGGTAGGTTGGAAGGGTTAAAAATTCTAATTGTTGGGGATATTTTGCATTCAAGGGTCGCCCGCTCGAACCTTTTCCTCTGGAGGAAGTTCAACTGCGAAGTTTATTTCTCCGGTCCCCCCACCTTAGTTCCGAAGGAGTTTGAAAAGCTGGGAGCGAAGATAGTGGAACTTGATGAGTATATTGATAAGGTGGATGTGATAATGGCGCTGAGGCTTCAGAGGGAGAGGATGGAGGGAAGTTTTATACCCTCCCAGAGGGAGTATAGGATGTTCTGGGGAATCACATCCGAAAGGCTCAGGAGGATACCGGAAAGTACCCTGATAATGCACCCGGGACCGGTAAATTGGGGGATGGAGATGGATTGGGAGGTGAATGAAAGGAGGAACACGGTCATATTGGATCAGGTTAGGAATGGGGTTGCGGTGAGGATGTCTGTACTTTACCACCTTTTGGCGAGGGAAAAATGATGGAAATCATAAACTCACCCTATAAGGCGCTGACCGTGAAGAAAATTTCTATCGCCCTAATTTTCGTATCCTTAGGCCTTGCCCTTTATTCCCTCTTCACCTACATAGCCTATTTCTCTTCAGGCCTTGACATTTTTAGGGTTTGGGAGATCCACCGCTTTTTTCCCATACCCACATGGGCTAAAACCTTTCCCGAATTCATCGCGGAGAGGGGTGGGGACGTATTCTTTAGGACGGACTTTGATAGGTTCAACTTTATGGGTAAAGCCCTATGGTTCTTGGGGATATACCTCTTGGTATTCTCCTACTTTTGCGCGGGTATAGGGATCTCAAGGCTTACCCTTGAGGAAAAGAGGGGGGATCCCTTCTATCCTTTCCTTGATGCCTTAATGGAATCCTTTAAAAAATCCGGGCTTTTCATAACCACCACCCTAACCCTCCTCTCCTCCTTCTTTCTTTTGCTGTTCTTCCACCTCTTATTCTCCTTCACCGCCAACTTTAAACCGCTCTTTTACCCAACCGCAATAATCCTTATCCTCGCCTTCCCCTTCCTTTTCATCCTCTCCGCAATGTTCCTTTATATGCTCGTCGGTTTTCTTGTTGGGATCATATACGGTCCAATAACCGCCACATCCTTTGAGGGAGACACCTTTGATATATTCTACGAGGGCTTTACGGTTCTGAACGAGAGGCCCTTCAAAGCCCTATTCCTTGAACTCCTTAACTTTATAGTTAGCCTTGTGGTTTTCTCCGCCTTCTCCTTCCTCTTCCTCAGGGCCGTTCTACTCACAAGCAAAATCCTAACCTTCTTTGCCCCGAGCCTGAAGTTTTTACTCTATCCTAACATAGACTTCGGCTCCCTACCCCAACTTCACCCCTACCTTTCCAACTTCCTCTCCCTCATCCTTCCCAAAGAGTTCTTGGTTTTCGTCGGAACCCCCATCCCAACGCCCCTAACGGACGCTTACTCAAAGGTCCTCTCCCTTTGGTATATCTTCGCCTTAATTTTATGCCTCGCGGTTTTTGTTAGCTTGAATTGGACAGGTAGGGTTTTCGTTTATAGGGAGCTCGTTAAAGATAAGGATGGGGTGGATATTTTCTCCATCAAGCCTAAGCTACTAAATTTCAAGGAGGAAGCCAAGTCCGAGTCCGATTAGGGGATTAAATCCTCTCCTTCTATTTTCAATCAATTCTGAGAGCTCGTAAGCCTTTATCCTCTCAAGGGATGCGGTAAAGAACCACGGGTTATCCTTTGTCTTGTAATATGCCGAAAACCTGAAGGATACCGGGTTTTTGTCCCCTTCCCTAAGGACCCCCAGGCCCGCCGAAAACTTAAAGGACCTAAAGTTATAAATACCTTCAAGCCTAAGGCTCTCGTACCCCTTATAGAACGCCAAGACCTTTAAGAAGGAAGAGGATAAACCCAAACCGAAGGAAGCGTTTTTAACGAGGTAAAGCCACGAACCCCATAACCTTAGATCCACCCCAAGGAAAACCTCCATCCTGTCGTCCGGGGGAAGGGTTTGACTTCCGCTTATATAATCCTCAAAGTACCCCCTAAGGATGTAAGCCCCAAATTCCACCTTCCTCTTCTGTCTTGGCGTTGAAATTACGGGTTGTATGGAAGTTTTTTCTTCTTTATCCGCTTTGTCCTCTTTTTCCCCTTTGTTTTCCGCGCTGTCCTTCCCTATGTTTAAGAGCCTTTCAACGGTTTCCTTGTTGTAGTTGTCATCAAATAGGGAAGGTTTGAGCTTGTAGGCGATGTTGTACTCCCTTTCCGCTATTTTATACGCCCTATACTTGTAAGCCAAAAAGCCGTAAAAGAAGTGCCCCTCCGCGTAATTGTTATCCATCTCTATTGCCTTTTGTGCGTGTTGTATGGCGGAGTTGTAATCCTCAAAGAACAGCGCTTTTATAAGGCCCCTCCCGAGCTCCTCGTAAGCCTCGTAAAGCTGTGTCCCCGAATATTTCCCCTTAAAGTCCCTTATCTCAACCTTTTTCAGGACCTTCCTTACAACGGATGAAGGTACCGCGTAAGATATAGCCTCCCTCCCCATACCCTCCTTTGCGAATATCACCCCCACAACCTCCCCGTTCCTATCCAAAACTGGTCCACCGCTATTCCCCGGATTTACACTCATATTCAGGGATATGGGATTAGCACCCTTATCGGATGCTACAAATCCAAACATAACCTTAAGCTGATTATCGTGGTAAGAGGTTCCAGGGTATCCCAAGGCCGCAACCGGCTCCCCCTGACTTAGACTATCCCTTGATGATAACCTTAACGTCTTGAAGTTTTCCCCCGTTACCTTTAGTACAGCTATATCGTTATCCGGGTCATCGTATATAACCTCAGCAAAATATAGCCTATCAACGAGCTCCTTGAAGTTCGTGGCGGAAGGTCCCGGTAAAATCACCGCTATAACCCTCCCGTTCCTTACAACATGGCTGTTTGTTATTATCTTCCCGTTTTTATCGATAAAGAAGCCCGAGCCCGTCACCACGTTCCAATCAACCACAACATCCCCTACAGACCTGAGCTTTGGCAAACCGAATGATATGATCCTAACCACCGCATCCTTTTTATCCTTCGTAAGTAATGCATCCCAATTTGGCAAAGTTATCTGTCCTAAAATCGCGAGCATATACAAATATTTTAAAGGAGTTTTAAATCACGCTGAAGGGGTGATTCCATAAGGCGGATAGGTATAAAAGTTCCTCCCGGGTGTTCCTCCTAAATCCCACCTCCACGTCCTTCAAGGCATATAAAAATCTTCGGAAACTTGATATATCCCCCGAATAAAGGTAAATTTCCGAAACCTTGAAATATCCGATCCTCAAAAAAAGTCCCTTCCACTTGCCAAACATCTCAAAAGCTCGACTCAAGGCGGATATATCCCCGAATATCACCCTTTCCCAAATATCCAAAGAAATTTGAAGATCCTCCCCCATTTGAATTAGGCTTTTCGATATTCCCGGACTTCCCTCCGAGATCTTATATAAAATTTCGTCGTAAAAACCTATAACCCTTGAGAAGTCCGAGGGGGATAGGGGGGAGAACCTAACCCTTATAGCCCTGGACCTTATGGTGGGAAGGACGAAGGTGGGCCTTGATGAGATAAGGATAAAGATGGTATCCTTAGAACCCTCCTCAAGGACCTTTAAGAGGGCGTTTTGACTCTCAAGATTCGCGTTCTCTATGTTCATAATTATCACCACCCTCCTTTTAAACTCAAAGGGGGATTTTGAAAGTTCCGCCTGAAGATCCCTAATTTGGGAGATCTTAATCGTTAGATCACCCTCAAGGTTATAAAACTCGTCCGGCCTGGGTTTTTCTGGCTGGGGTTTTATGTCCGAAATTATGATAAGATCCGGGGACTTAAGGTTTCCGAAAGCCTTACAGCCGTAGCATTCACCGCAGGGTTTCTCTTCCGATGAACATACCAAAGACTGGGCGAACTCAAGGGCCAAGGTGGCTTTTCCCACACCCGGGGGACCGTAGAACATTAAAGTCGCTTTGTTATTTGTTAATTTTGATAGTATTCCCTTTGCGGTTTCCTGACCAATCGTCCTTTTAAAGTTTAGAAGTCCCATCCGAAGGATAAGACGAACCTTCCGGGAAAAACTATGCCCCTCTCATCTACGGGGAAAGCCCAATCGAGCCTGATGGGAATATAAAGTGGACTTCCGAAGCCAAACCTTAATCCGAAACCCAAATTTGCGAAAACTTCGTAATTCCTATTCAAAAACCTAAAGTTTATGGGGTAAAAGTAGTTGTATCTATCCCCTACCGGTTCATCCCCACTGAACCAAGCATTCCCAACATCAAGGAATAATAGGGCTCTAAGATTTCTAAACTCCAAAGGTAGAAAACCGAACCTCAACCTGTCAATGAAGGGAAACCTGAGCTCGGTGGTGTATTGGACGAGGTTGTTTCCCATAAGGGCGTAAATGTACCTTCTTTCCTCTGGGTCGTAAAAGATATAGTAAGGTTCGGGGTAAGCCCTTATACCGAAGGGACCACTTGCGAAGAATAGCTCCGCGTGTTTCCCGAAGCTCTTGGCGGATATGAAAAGGTTCGCCCAAATGGTCCGGTAGGTCAAGCTCTTGAACGCCATGCCCACGAATCGGAGGGAGGTATTGAAAATCTGGGAGGATGGCAAATATGAGGATAAACCAAAGTGCCACCTTATGCCCTCCGCGGAGCCGTACTGGTTAATTATCACATCGTCGTAAAAGAAACCTAAAAACCCATCAAACCCCTTCGGATATTCAATATTGGGTATTATGCAATCCGGCCAAGGACTTATCCCGCAGTAGTACTCGAAGGTATCAATGTGAAGCTTTACCCAGGTATTATAATGGTAGGAAATTCCGGTTTCAAGCCTGAAGAACCTGTTGAAAGGGTAAGATGCGAAAAGGTCCGCCCCAAGCCTCTTCTCAAAAACAAAGTAGGGCCTGAAGTACCTAACGTAAAAGAGCTGGTAAAGGTTTAAGCCCTTGTCTATCCTCCCCTTGAAGTTGTAGTAGTTTATCAAAAATTGGGAGTTTTCTATGCTACTTGACTGCCCTATTATGTGGGCTATTATCCAATTGTCCCCGGGAATATCCGAAAATAGCATAACCAAGGCACCCACGGTTCCATAAAGGCTTGAGTAAGAAAGTCCCCCATAGGCAAAGTCCAAACCCAAGGTGAAACCCAGAGGTTCCTTAACCGCTTCAATATCCTTCTCCTCCACGAGGGTTCCCTCCTCGCTTTCAAGGGCCACCTCTTCCCCATCCTCCGGGAACTTTAAGAAAAAGAATACATCCCATCCCCCCTCCCAAAGGGCGCTCATAACCCACCTTCCCCCCTCGGAAATATCGTAATCCCCGATCTCCGTAAAGTACTTCGTTAAAATCTTCGTCTTTCCGTTTTCAAGGGAGAAGAGGTTGGCGCACCCTTCGTATTCCGCTATAAAAACGAGCCTTTCCCCAACCCTTTTAGGCTTCTTTAGAAATCTCCTATATCCGAAAACCCTCTCCTCCTTACCGCTTAAGGTTTTCTTGAATATGGCGTAGCTTCCGATTTTACCCGATTCGTTCTTATCGCTTACAAAAATAAGCGTACTATCGTCAAACCAACTCGGATCATCTTCAGTAAAGGGATCGTTTGTTATGTTTTTTATCTCACCGCTTTGGAGGTCAAGGACGAAAACATCGGGAATTCCGTTTTTGTACCCCACAAAGGCAAACCTTTTGCCATCCGGCGAGATCTCTCCACTGTGCGCCCCATCAAGACCTCTAAGCTCAAACCTCTTAACCCTCTTAAATCTCCTCAAATCATAAACGCTCACTATGTCGGAATATGTTCCTTGGGATATCACCGCAAGGAGGTTTTCCCTTGAAATGCTTAGGGAGGGTTTAAGAACGTGGAGGTTTTCAAAGTCGGGGGATCTTTCACCCTCCTGTAGCATTCTTAACTTCCTGTTTGCCAAATTCAAAACCCAAACCCCCATCCTACCCTTCCTATCCGAGATGAAGGCTATGTATGAGCCATCTGGGGATATCGTCGCGCCCACGTTCATAAAGGAATTGTCCCTCCTATTTGTTATCCTTTTGGCATCCGTGGGGAAGACGTATTTTCCGAAAACCTTCAAAACCTTACCCTTTATATACGCTGAGAATTCTTCGGAAATCTCCGCAAAGTTCTTACCCGTTATCCTCTTTAAAACCGCGTCTATGTTCCCACCCAAACCCAACCTAATAAAATCCCTAACCGCCTTCTCCCCGTAAGTGTCTTCCAAGAACTTATAGAATGCTTGCCCGTACCTGTAGGATATGTATCCAGAATAGTAGTTCATCTCCTCAAGACTTGGAAGCCTGAGATTTACAACGAGGTCCCTCATATAGACCTCCGTCCTCAGGCTCCAAGGTTCGGCGAGGTACTCCGCCATACCCTCTATGAACCATTGCGGAGGTTGGGATCTCCCCACCAAACCACTTAGACCCCTGCTATAGCTAAACTGAAAAGCATGAACCAGCTCGTGCCTTAATACATGCCTAAATTCTTCGTAATTTCCCGCAAATGGAACCACGATCCTCCTCTTAAAACCCTCCGTAAAGCCCCCCACACCTTCAGGCACTATGTATGGTGATACGTTGGTTTGCTGAAAATCCTTATAGGATACGTATATCAAAACTGGGATCTTTTCCCCGCTTTTTATCGCCCCCGGAAAATAGTCCTTAAACTCGTTGAAAGCCTCCTCCAAAACCAAAGATGCAAAATCCGCCAAAGCCTCCCCACCCTGATAGTGGTATATCTTGAAATGCTCCGTATCCAAAACCTTCCACTTTATATCCTTAGCTTCAACCTTGTTTTGCCCAAATGACCACTGCGAAAGTAGGAAAATTATCATCTCTTTTTCGCCTTTAACCTCTTAAGCCTGAACTTATCTTCCCTCTCCCTATCCTCAAGGACCTGCCTTATGAACTTCATCTCCGCTATTATTTGTGGTATAACCCTTTGCTCAAGGGTATTTACCCTCCTTGATGTCTTCCTTATTTCGCCACCAAGCTTCTTGAGCTTCGCCTCCAAGGGTACAAGTTCAAAGATCTTCTGTATTAGCCTCTCGTAAACGCTTGCGGTTAGGTCTATCCTTGAGGTTACCGTGATAAGGGAATATCCCCTTTCCTTTGACTTTTTGATAAGGTTCTCCGCCTTAAGTTCGGGTATCCTAACCCCCCAAACCTTAACCTCCGTTTTTTTAACGTTTATCTTGCTACCTATGGATAAAGCTGCGGATCTTAGAGCTTCGGGACCATCGTACCCCAATGCCAAGGAAAGTACCCCTATCGCCCTCTTTGCCTGCCTATCAATCTCCCTATGGGTTTCAACTATTGGTAAGAGAAGTTTCTGAAATTCCCTCAAAAGGGCATCCCTCTTTTTCCTCAGAAGGTCCGCACCCTGCTTTGCTATCACCAACTGCCTCTTCCTCGCCAAAAGATTCATCCTCGT
>JBMSAP010000016.1:0-2138 GCA_049414445.1 Candidatus Caldipriscus sp.
AGCTTCTTGGCAAGGGATATATCAAAGTTTAGCTCGGAGGATGGGGACCTCAAAAGCATAAAGAACCTAACCGCATCCCTTCCCACCTCATCCAAAAGCTCGTCAAGGGTGTAAATCCTTCCCTCCCTCTTGGACATCCTGAACCTCTCTCCACCTTCCATAAGATTCACCTGACCGTTTATTATCACCGCATACTCCCCATTTAATTTGTAATACTCCTTCAAGGCTTGAACCATCGCCCTCATCCTTGGGACATAACCGTGATGATCGGGTCCAAAGATATCCACTATAAAGTCGTATCCCCTTAATAGCTTGTAAAGGTGATATGCGGAATCCCAAAAGAAATACGTGGGTTCCCCGTTTGACCTTATTAGGACCCTATCCTTATCATCTCCGAAGTTTGTGCTTTTAAAATAAAGGGCACCGTCGGATTCGTAAAGGAGATTTTCCTCTTTCAAAGCCCTCAAAACCATATCCGGATATTCGGATTTTCTTATCTCGGATTCAAGGACAAAGCGGTCAAAGTTTATTCCGTACCTTTTTAATGTATCCTTCTGCCAATCAAGGATCCTGTGGGCTATCCTCCTGCCAAACTCCTCAAGATCCTCAAACTTCTCCCCCTTAAATTCCTTCGCAAGATCCTCTATATAATCCCCCCTATATCCGTCCTTCGGAAACGGATATTTTTCCGGGTCTATTTTGTGCAAAACCGATAAAGCCAAATTTATTATCTGACTTCCGCAGTCGTTTACGTAATACTCGCTTTCGGCGGAAAATCCGAGGAATTTTAAGATTTTAACTATAGTATCACCAACCGCGCCCGCCCTCGCATTGGCGACGTTTAAAGGACCCGTTGGATTTGCGGATATAAACTCCACTAAAACCCTCTTTCCGAGATCTTTCCTAAGTTCTATCCCCTTCGCAAAATCGTTGACAATTTCGCAAAGTTTCCCATCCTCAACCCTAAAGTTTATATAACCCCTTACGGGTAAGACCTCCACCCCATCAAACCTCATCTCTTTTGAAAGTTCTTGGGCGATCTCCACCGGCGGTTTCCTTTTCTCCTTCGCCATCTTAAACGCTATGTTCGTGTAATAATCCCCATATTCCGGATTTTCCGTCCTATCAAGCTCCCCAAAGCCGAACCTCTCCTTTAAAACCTTAAGCACTTCAAAGTACGCTGTTCCCATAAATCGGAATTCTAAAACCGCTTTAAAATATTCGCAATGATAATTTTCCTCACGCAATTTGATGAGCCGGATGTTAGGCTTTTGGAGAGTGAAAGGTTTAAGGGTTTTTACTACTATCACGACCTCTTGAGCTGGCCCGACGTTGAAACCACCGCTTACGATATAAGGAAGTATCACATAAAGATGACGATATACGGTGGTCAGATACAGGGGGCGGAGATCGGGATAAAAGTTAGGGCAAGGTGGAACCTTGACACCATCAAGTTAAACCTCGTGGATGTGGTCCTTGATAGTTTGAAGGATGGGAACGGAAATCGGCTAAACCATTTTTATTTCGGAAGCGGTACAAACAGATTGTTGGTAATACCATACACCCTAAGCTCCAACGATACCTTATGGCTTTGGGCGTACTATCATGGACTTCCGGGAACCTCCTGTTCGGCTTTCGGATCCGGACTCACAATTAGAGGAGATACGTTCGTTTATGCGGATAACGAACCTTACAACTTTAGGTGTTGGGTTCCATCCTGGGATCAACCCTACGAAAAGGCGGATGAGGGGGTGGAGTTTGAAATTTGGGCGAGGGCGGATATGGAAGTCGTTGCAAACGGCGTTCTTGTGGATACACAAACCGTCGGAGCTCTAAAGAGGTGGCATTATAGGCATAATTATCCCATAGCGCCATACCTTATAGCCTTCGCCATAAGGAATTTACAATACAACTCTTGGACGTGGAACTACGGTCCCATAAGTATGCCCGTCAGGGCATATATTCCCTTTGGCTCCGGATATACAACCTGGGGTTCTAACCTTACGCAGATGCTTACCGCATTCTCAAACAGGTACGGGATATATCCTTTTTATACGGAAAAGTACGAACAGTCTATAGTTTTACCCGGGGGTTGGGCGATGGAGGATCAGACGAATTCCTTTTTCGGAGGCCCTTAT
>JBMSAP010000017.1:0-9281 GCA_049414445.1 Candidatus Caldipriscus sp.
CCTTCAAATCAACCTTATAATACCCAACGCTATGGGTTTCTTAAAGGAGAAAGATAAGGAGTATTTGCGCCAAAAGTTCGCATCCGAGCTTGATAAGGATGTCGTTCTGCTATTTTTCAAGAAAAATCTCGGGTGCGAGTATTGTGAGGATGAGGAAAGGCTTTTGAGGGAGCTCGCCGAGACCTCCGAGAAAATACACGTTGAAGTTAAGAACATAGTTATAGATAAGGGGGAGGCGGAAAAATACGAGATTTTTGATGCGCCCGCCCTTGCCATCCTTCAAAAGGAGGACGGGAACCTAAAGGATTTTGGAGTTAGGTATTTTGGAATACCCGCAGGGTACGAATTTTCCGCATTAATTGAGAGCATAGTCTTGGTATCAACCGGAGATCCCCACCTTCCCGAAAACATAAAGAACAAACTTGCGCAGATAGATAAGGACGTTACTATACTCGTTTTCGTAACTCCAACCTGTCCATATTGCCCAAGGGCGGTCCTTACATCCCACAAGTTCGCGGTTGCAAACCCCAAAATAAGGGGGTATATGGTGGAGGCTTTGGAGTATCCGGATTGGGCGGATAGGTACTTTGTTAGGGCTGTTCCCAAGATCGTTATAAACGATGTTGTTGAGTTTGAGGGGGCATATCCCGAGCCCTTCTTTGCGGATAAGGTGCTTGAGGCGGTTGCATTAACCAAGGGAGGTTGAAAGTGACCGCGCCAAAAAGGAGGCAATCCGCAACAAGGGGTAGGAAGAGGAGGACGCACTGGAAAGTCCACCCTCCCGCGCTCTCAATTTGTCCATCTTGCGGTAAGCCTAAGCTCCCCCATTTTGCCTGCCCACATTGTGGGTTTTATAAGGGGAGGGTGGCAATTCAGGTTAAATAATGCGCGTAGCCCTTGATGGGTTCGGAACCGATAAAGCGCCAATACCGGAAATAAAAGGTGCAATATCGGTTTTAAAGGAGAGGGAGGATATTGAAGTACTTCTGGTGGGGAATGAATATGATTTAAAGAGGCACCTTAGAGGTTTGGAATATCCGAAGGAAAGGCTTAAGATCGTCCATGCGGAACAGATAGTCCATCACGACGATAAGCCCTCCGATGTGATCAGGACGAAGAAAAATTCAAGTATAGCGGTAGGTTTGAACTTAGTGAAAAGCAAAGAAGCGGACGCTTTTGTATCCGCGGGAAATACTGGGGCGGTTATGGCCTTTTCTTTAGTGATCCTCGGGAGAATAAGGGGGGTTTCAAGGCCCGCTATAGGCGCCCTTTTCCCAAACGTTGAGGGTGGGAGGAATTTGGTGCTTGATATGGGGGCAAACATCTTCGTACCTTCGCGCTTTCTCGTTGAATTTGCCCTTATGGGTTCCGCCTTTTACACCGCAATGTTCAACAAAAGGCCCAGGGTAGCTTTACTTTCGGTGGGTGAGGAGGAATCAAAGGGTGGGGATGTGATAGTTGGAGCAAGGAAAATTTTGGAATCCTTAAAGGGGAACTTTGATTTTATTGGGTACGTTGAGGGACACGAGATCCTCCAAACCAAAGCGGATGTAATAGTTATGGACGGTTTTGTTGGGAACGTGCTTTTGAAGTTTGGGGAAAGCGTCCTTGAGGTTATACTTGAATTTTTAAAGCAGGAGGTAAAAAAGGATCCGAGGGCGCTTTTGGGGGCGGCCTTAATGAAACCCGCCTTCAGAGAAATAAAGAAGAAGGCGGATTTTGAGGAGTACGGAGGGGCACCTTTAATAGGTACAAATGGTGTGGTTATAATTTCCCACGGAAGATCCACATCAAAGGCGATACACAACGCAATTTTTGTCGCGGAGACTTTAAAGAGAAGAGGGCTTCTTGAGAAGATAGAAGATTACCTGAATGTTCAGATCCCATCCTCTACTAACTGATCTTTACGAACTTATGATGGGCGAGGTTTATCTGATGGAGGGGCTGAACGATTACGCGGTTTTTGAGATGAACATAAGGCACAAGAAGGAGAGAAACTATTACGTATCTGTAGGGGTTTTGGAGCTGGCAAAAGAGATAACCCAGCTTAGGTTTTCGGAGGAAGATATAGAATATTTGAGGAGCTTAAATAGGTTCTCCGAAGATTTTCTAAACTACCTAAAAAACTTCAAATTTAGGGGGGATATTTGGGGAATACCCGACGGAAGGATCTTCTTTGCGAATGAGCCGGTAGTTGTAATAAAGGCGAACAGGATAGATGGGCAGATCCTTGAAACCTTAGTTTTGAATACTTTGGCATATCAAATAAACTCCGCATCGAAGGCCGCTAGGGTTTATTCGGTTGCAAAGGGTAAGCTCCTTATGGAGTTTGGGGCAAGGAGGGCCTCGGGTATAGATGCGGCGGTAAAAGTAAGTAAGGCCGCTTATATTGCTGGTTTTGACGGAACATCCAACCTTTTGGCTGGAAAAATTTACGGTATTCCGGTATTCGGAACTATGGCACATTCCTTCGTTCAAGCCTTCCCTTCCGAATTTGAAGCCTTCCTAACCTTTGCCAAAGTTTATCCCGACAACGCCATATTTTTGGTGGATACTTACGATACAGTCTCCGGAATAGAAGTGGCAATAGAGGTTATGAAGCTTTTAATGGGAAGTTTGAAGATGGTGGGAATAAGGATAGATTCCGGCGATATCGTTGAGCTCTCAAATTACGCAAAGAAGAGGTTTGAGGAGGAGGGTTTAACTTCGGTGAAAATAGTTTTGTCGGGGGACCTTGACGAGTGGAAGATCGCGGAGGTACTTAGGGAGGGGTATGCGGATGCATTCGGTGTGGGAACGGAGATCGTTTTACCTTCCGACAGGCCCAGCCTCGGGGCTATATATAAGCTCGTTGAGGATAAGGGGGGATTTAAGCATAAGTTTTCAAAGGGTAAGGTCGTGATAGGGGGTTCAAAGCAGGTTTATAGGTTATATAGGGGGGATGGAAAGATAGAAAAGGATATAATAGCACACGAAAGCGCACATTATGACGGGGAACCTTTGTTGGTACCCATAGTAAAGGAAGGTGAGCTCCTTCTTGAGCATGACGTTAAGGAGGCGAGGGAAAGGTTTTTGAGGGACTTCTCCACCCTACCCGACGAATACAAGGATGTAAACATCACCCTTAACCCACCCGTTGAATACTCGCAAGAGTTGAAAATAATGTGATGACGGAAGTTATGGAGATCGTAAAGGTTTTGGAAGAAAGCGCGGTTGAGGATATTAAGGTCTTGGATATAAGGAGCATAAACCCCGTCCTATGCGACTATATGATAATCGGGACTGGATACACCTCGGACCATATACTCTCCGTGGGGGAGAAGATAGTTGAAAGGTTCGGTGGGAAACTTGAGGGGACGGAGGGTTCCGTATGGGTTCTCGTTGATCTTGGGGATATAATGGTTCATCTCTTCACCGCCCAAGCTCGGGAGTTTTATGGTTTGGAGGACCTATATGCGGAAGATACTTGAGTTCATTGAAAACCAAAACCCCCTAAAAACTACGCCTATTATTATAGCCTCCGTGATCCTTAGGGGGATCTTTGAGGGAAGTTTTGAAAGTGCCAGGAATTTACACTTTCAGGTATCTCTCTATAAAGCCTTTTTATTTTTCTTCCTCCATCAGTTCTCGTTTTATTTTGCCGCGTTTTTACTTCTGACACTAATAATAGCCATAACTTCAAGGACCAACGTTTTTAGGGCATACAACCTCGTTGCAACCTTTTCCTTCTTGATAATTGTCCCACCGCTTTTTGATTCCCTTTTCGGAGGTGGATATAAGCTCAAATATATCTTCACCGGAGATGAATTCTGGGAAACCTTAAAGAACTTTTTTAATCCGTTTTACGACCTTTCACCTTTGGGAATAACTTACGGGATGCGCCTTGAGATAACCCTTGCCCTCTTGGGGATCTTAATATACGTTCTTATAAAGACGGGTAAGCTTATACGGGGGATAATTGCCAGCTTTTTATCTTTCTTTGTTCTCCTATTTTTGGGTTCCGTCCCCCATTTTTTCGTTTCAATTTTTAATGTTTCATCGGGCTTCGCCTTTACATCCTACTCCCTCCTTTACGAAGACACTCAAAGGTACTCCATCCTAAATTTGTTTGTAATTGTCCTTGCTTTAATTTTCTTCGCCTTTCTTTATGACAAAAGGAAGGCTTTAACCGTTTTAACTTTAAGGATCCAAAAGCTCCCGTTTTACATCAGCATGGGAATTGTTGGTTTTGTATTGGGTTATAGGGTGGGGGGGCA
This sequence comes from Candidatus Caldipriscus sp., assembly GCA_049414445.1. Classification (GTDB taxonomy): domain Bacteria; phylum Hydrothermota; class Hydrothermia; order LBFQ01; family LBFQ01; genus Caldipriscus. The sequence continues at coordinate 4,257 of JBMSAP010000017.1, forward strand.
CCTATGGCCTCACCCATTCAAAAACCCATTTGATTACATAGCCCTGTTTGGTTTGATTTTGGCGCTTTCCCTTTCCCACCATTTCGGCGTTCTCATAAACGACATAAACGATTACGAGATAGACAGGATAAATGGCAAGAGAACATCCGTAAACGGAGGTGGATTAAGTTTATACGAGGCAAAGGTTATAGCGGGGATCCTTTTCGTTTTAGCATCCGCCTTATTTCTCTCACTGAACTTTGATACATTTATTTTAGGATTGGCAACGTTGGGTTTGGCTTGGATATACTCCGTAGATCCCATAAGGACGAAGAGGATATATCTACTTTCAACCTTTACCTTGGGTAGCATCTCGGTATTCTGCCAACTTATAGGCGCATCCCTTTGGCTAAAGGATAAAGTTATTTTGGCTTACCCAAAAGAGGTTATATTCGCCACATTAATTGGGGTTTCCCTTGCCTTTACGGTGAAGGATATAGAGGATTATAAGGGGGATAAAGCTTTCGGAATTTTAACGAACTATACCCTCTTCGGTATGGAAATAGGCAGATTTTTGTCGGGAAGCTTTACATTCCTTGCTTTTTTCCTCATTCCCATAATTTTGGATTCACCCATAACTGTAAAGCTCTTCGTTTGGATCTTGGGTTTAATTGCGGCGTTTTTGGCAAGTAGGAAAAAGTTTTACGAGATACCCCTATGGTTGCTCTTCTTCCTTATGCTTATCCCCGTCTCCTATTTCTACCTACGAAAGGACATATCCTCCAACTTCTCCTTAAGGAGGGACAATCCTTATAGCGAGATACTGGGACTTCTACGCAGAGACCCAGAACTCGCCTTGAAAGAGATAAATTATTACCTCTCAATTGACCCTTGCGATTTGAGATTTGCGAACTTAAAGCTCCTTTCCTTTCTTTACAAAAACCCAGATAGCCTTGAAAGGTTTTACGAAAAATTAAAGGGTGAATGCCACATTGACGATAGGACGCTTTTGATAGTTGGGGCGTATTATTTGAGGGTGGGGAACTTTGAAGGAGCAAAAGAGATGGGAATAAAGGCTTTAAGGGTGGGTAGCGTCGATGCCCTCGCATTTTTGGAGTTAGTTGAAGACTCACTGAAAAATTACGATGAAGCCTTAAGATATTCAAACTTAGCGAAAAAGTACAAGGCGAACTATCCTTTCGTTTATTCCCTCCTTTCAAGATGATGGAATCTTGGATAAAACGTAGGCTTTTGGAGATGGGGTTTGACGATGTTGGAATAGTCTCCCTTGAAAATTTTCCACCTGAAGAAGATAAAAGGGTATTTTTAAACTGGCTTGAGAAGGGTTATCATGCGGATATGGAATATATGGAAAGGGGTAAGGATGCCCGCCTAAATCCCAACCTTCTCCTTGAAGGGGCAAAGAGCGCCGTAGTGGTTATTTTATCTTATGGTTCAAAAAGGGTTGGAAAGTTGAAGTTTGCGAGGTATTCAACGAGGAAGGATTATCACAGATTTTTCAAGAAAGCTTTGGAGAAATTTGTTAAGGAATGTAAGGAAAAATTTGGGGGTGAATATAGGGTATTTTCGGATTCTTTACCAGTTTTGGAGAGGAGCTTGGGTAGGTTGGCGGGTATAGGTTGGATAGGAAAAAACTCAATGCTCATTTCACCGAAATTCGGTTCCTATTTTCTGATAGGCGGATTTTTAACCACGCTAAATTTAAAACCCGATCAACCCTTTATATACGACTTTTGTGGAAGATGCAATAGATGCGTAAATTCCTGCCCCACGGGTGCCATCCTTGAAGGTAGGATAATAGATTCAAGGAAATGTATCTCATATTGGACGATAGAATACAAGGGTGATAATATACCCATCGATACGAAGGGTTGGGTCTTCGGATGCGATATCTGTCAGGAGGTTTGTCCTTGGAACAGGAAAGCACCTGAGGAGAGCAAGCTTTTACCAATATTAAAGGTCTTTGAGGAAATTGATGCGACTGATATCTTAAGTATGGATGAAGAGAAGTTTAAAGAAACTTTCTCGGGGACTCCGATTATGAGGGCTAAGCTCAAGGGTTTAAAGAGGAACGTTTCAAAAATTGCGGGGGCGGGATTTGAACCCGCGACCTCCGGGTTATGAGCCCGGCGAGCTGCCAGACTGCTCCACCCCGCGGTGTAGGTGGATATTATAAGGCCGTTTTGTCACCCTTGAGGGTATCTTAACAGGGAAAAATTTCCACCTTAAAATACACGACACGCCCGCGTAGCTCAGGCGGTTAGAGCGCGTCCTTGGTAAGGACGAGGTCGGCGGTTCGAGTCCGCCCGCGGGCTCTTAATGAAGGTGGGGATATTGGGTTTGCAGGGGGATTTTGAGGAACATGCAAAGATTCTCCTACAAATAGGGGTGGATTACCTACACGTGAAATATCCCGACCAGTTGGAAAGGATAGATGCCCTCATATTGCCCGGGGGTGAAAGCACGCATTTTGCGAGGATTTTAACAAAATACGAACTTGGGGAAGCATTAAAGGATTTTAAAAAGCCGATTTTGGGAACCTGCGCGGGTATAATACTTTTGGCAAAGGAAATTGAGGGTGGATTTCCGGGGTTTTCCTTAGAAAGGCTCGACATAACGGTCTCAAGGAACGCTTACGGTAGGCAGAGGGAAAGCTTTGAAGATGACGTATTCGTTGAGTTTGATGGGGAGAAAGCGTTGATAAGGGGGGCTTTCATAAGGGCGCCAAGAATAACGAGGGTAGGAAAGGTGGATGTGGTTGCAAAGTTGAGGGATGGGGAAGTGGTGGGGGTAAAAAGCGGGAACGTTATAGGTTTGACCTTCCATCCGGAAATTACGGGGGAAACCTTCTTTCACGAAAAACTCCTTAAGTTAATCTAAGCATACCCTTAGGTTGTTATCCAAAAGTAAGATCTCCCCTTTCCCATTTAAACCCATCTTCACCGCAAAGATCCTATCTTTTAATCTTCTTAAAATTTTTGGGATTTCCGGGTCATCGTAAGAGGGTTTGAATTTTTCCGCCATAGGGTGCCCAACGACAAAAACAACCCAACCTCCCAGCTTTGCGAGATTTTCTATCTGTTTTCTTCCCCTTAAGGTTATTGTATCCGGATATCTACCGCTTTTATCTTCGGGGAAATAATATACCGCGCTCTTCAGCTCCAAAAATATTTCCATTCCATCCTTCCAAAATAGGAAATCTATAACCTCACCCTCAACTTTTGGGTTCCTTCTCAAAAGTCTAAAACCCTCCAAAAAGGGTATTAAACCCATCCTTTGCGCCTCAAGAAATGCTCTTTCTTGAAGTCCCGTATCAATTAATGTGAAGTATTCCGATCCCGTATCCGTGCCTACGATCCTAAATTTCAGCTTCTCTCCGTTTATAGGGGTTAATAAAACTACCCTACCCTCAACCAAAAGATCCAAAAGCTTTCCCGTATTGTTTAAATGCGCCCTTAAAACTTCACCTCCAATTTCAACCTCGCATACAAACCTGTTAATCCTTTTTAGGAATTTCCCCTTAAGGATCCTTACCTTACCACATACGGAAAGCCCCACGCTTCGTAAAGGTATTCGGCGTTTGATGTATCAAAGGAAGGCCTCGTTATCACATCCGCTATAATGTTTTTCCTCGTTGCGCCTGATGGCATTGAGAATTCCCTAACCATATATACCGTATCCACCACCATGGCATCCCTATGGTAGGAGTTGTTCCAGTAGTGTATGTATCCGTAGGCGGAGCTTATAGGCCTCAGATAAACCTTTACATCCACCATCTCCCCTGCCCGATAGACTATCTGCGAGGTATCAAGGAAAGTGTTTAGGGGATCCGTAAAGGTTTTCTTTCCCGAGGATGAGCCGTTTATGACGACGGAATCTATGGTGAAGGAAATGGTACCGCTTACCGGAGAAAACTTTACACCCGATATCTTTACGAGCCTCCACCTCCTTCCTATCTTCTTAAATATCGCGTTCCTTTCCGCTTTATCGTAAAGGGGTTTTACAAAGTAAGTAAATGTATCCCCGGAGATACCAGTTATTATTCTAAACTGACCCTTAAATGTCCAAAGGGCGCGTACGAATGCGGAATCGCCGACGACGGTTATATTGTAAGTTTTTACAACAGAGTCGGGAAAGATGTACCTGTACCAGTTCTGGGGACCCATGGTGGATCTGAAAGATCCCGTGGTAGGCTTTCCAGAAAACGTCGAAGTTACCTGAAATAGGGGATCCCTCTCAAGGAGCTCCCTTATCTCATCCTCATCCGAGATTCCCCTCCTACATCCCACCACCGCTAAGGCAATAAGCAAAAAATATAGCCTTTTCATAGATACGCAGATTCTATATCCGTTTATAAATAAAAAAACCGCCCCCTTTTCGGGGGCGGTGGACTTTAAGGTTATTTTTTTCTTAGAACTCGTCTAAGTCGTGGGAATGACCGGGACCGCTGTTCTTCTTGGGTTCCTTGACCTCAACGACTACAGCCTCGGTGGTGAGGAGCAAGCTCGCGACGGATGCGGCGTTTTGTATGGCTGTCCTGACCACCTTTGTCGGGTCAATTATCCCAGCCTCAAACATATCCACGAACTGACCCCTTAGGGCATCAAACCCGATGTTTCCTCCCCTCTTCTTTATCTCCTCAACTATAAGGTTGCCCTCATATCCGGCGTTTTCCGCTATGAGCCTTGCGGGTTCATGCAAAGCCCTCTTTACGATCCTAATTCCGAGCTTCCTGTCGGGGTTAGTCTCCTGATTTTCAAGCTCCTCAAGCTTGGGGATGACCCTAAGGTAAGCGACTCCTCCACCGGGAACGATCCCTTCCTCAACCGCCGCCTTGGTAGCGTGTACCGCATCCTCTATCCTCATCTTCTTCTCCTTCATCTCGGCTTCCGTCGCCGCCCCCACGTATATTACCGCAACGCCTCCGGAGAGTTTTGCCAACCTCTCCTGGAGCTTCTCCCTGTCGTAATCGCTCTTGGTTTCTTTGATCTGCTCCTTAATTTGCTTTATCCTTCCTTCTATCTC
>JBMSAP010000018.1:0-59790 GCA_049414445.1 Candidatus Caldipriscus sp.
GTTTTAACGAGGAGTGCGATTTTTGTCATAACCTTCATACCCGCATCCATAGCTGGAATATTTGCCTTCCTGAACGATAAGTTTAACTTCCTCAATTGGCTCCTTTTAACTCTCGGGCTTATATTTGCCCACGCTACGAACAACATGTTGAACGATTTCACGGATCACATAAAGAACGTGGATAAGGACAACTACTTTAGGGCTCAATACGGTCCCCACGCCCTCGAGCATGGGCTGATGGACACCAAGGGATTTTTCAAGTACGTGGTCATCACGGGGATCCTAGCCCTTCTTATAGGTATATACTTTGTGTATTTGAGGGGATTGCCCGCATTAATTCTCCTCATAATAGGCTCCTTCTTCGTCCTCTTTTACACTTATCCGTTAAAGTATATCGGGTTGGGTGAGCCTGCGGTTTTCATAGTTTGGGGACCGCTTATGATATGGGGTGGATACTATGCTATAACAGGTGAATGGAACTGGGACGTTTTCGTTGCAAGCCTTCCTTACGGACTTGGGGCAACCACCGTACTCTTCGGAAAACACATAGACAAGCTTGAGCAGGACAAGCAAAAGGGAATATACACGCTTCCCGTAATCTTGGGAGAAAGGGGCGCTAGGATAACCGCTATCATATTAATGCTCCTACAATACCTTATAACGGTGTATCTTGTATTTACCGGTTTCTTCAGGTGGACGATGCTTATAGTCCTCCTCGGTCTAAAAAGGTTCTGGACGGTGTTTAAGGTTTATAAAGAAAAGAAACCAAAGGAGAGACCCTCGAACTATCCTCAAGAGGCTTGGCCCCTGTGGTATGTGGCTTTTGCTTTCTGGCATAACCGCACCTTCGGGGCACTTTACCTCCTTGGGCTCATATTCGAGGTAATTTTCAAAATCCTAAAAGTTTGAGGACCTCACCTACAAGGTAAAAGGAGCCCGTTATAACCACATCCCCCTCGTTAAGGAGGGAAAGGATTTCAGAGGTTGAGGTTAGGATTTTTGGGGGTTTCCCGAAAATGTAAGAATACTTAAACATATCCTCAACCCACACGGAACGGGGGAAGGGGTACCTGGTAATATAAAGTTCGTAATTCGTCCTTGAGAGTTCCCAAACGATCTCTTTAAAGTTCTTATCCGAGCTCAGGGCAAGGACCACCTTAAACCTTTTTTCCGGAAAGAGGGCTTTTAAGCTTTCCAAAAGTTTCTTTATGGCTATTGTATTGTGGGCTCCATCCACGATTATATAGGGATCCTTTGAGATCACCTGTAACCTTCCGGGAATGGATAGGTTGAAAAATTTCGGTTTTTCTATTCCCAAGAGCTTCAAAGCCTTATAAGCTAAGGCGAGGTTTTCCCCCTGAAATTCCCCAAGTACCGGAGCGGAGAACCTTTCCCCCTCAACCTCCACCTCAACACCGTACCTATCAAATCTTACTATTTCCCAATCAACTACGTATAATTGAGCTCCGAACTCCTCCACCCTTCTAAGGATCACATCCAAAACCCTCCGATTGTTTTTTGTGGTTATTACGGGAATTTTCCCCTTTATTACGGCTGATTTTTCCCTCGTTATATCCTCCAAGGTATTCCCCAAAACATCCATATGGTCGTAATCTATCCTCGTTATCACAACCACGTCCTGATTTAAAACGTTCGTTGCGTCAAGCCTACCCCCCACCCCCGCCTCAAAGACGTTGAAATCAGTCTTTTCGTCCAAAAAGTACAGGATGGCGGATGCGGTTAAAACCTCAAAGAAAGTCTTAAAGCCCCTGTCCTTGACCTTATCCAAAATCATATCAACGTATAAGGAAAGCTTCTCTTCGGATATGGGCTTATTGTTCAACCTTATCCTTTCAAGGAGGCTTACAAGATGCGGAGAAGTGTAAAGCCCCACTTTGTACCCCTCGTTTATTAAAGCGGTGCTTATAGCAAAAGAGACGGAACCTTTACCCTTTGTCCCAACTATGTGTATTACGTTTTTAATTTTTTGGTGGGGGTTTCCGATGCTTTCAAGGAGGTTATAAAAACTTTCAAGCCCTTTTGGACCAACACCAATTTTCTCGTAGTTTATTAGGGAGTTTAGCCTTGCGATCGCCCTTCCCATATCTTCTTTATTATCGAGGTTGTGGAGTACCCCTCAAGGTAGTTAAATATCTCAACCCTTCCCCCCCTTGAAAGGACGAAGTCAGCCCCCGCGATATCCTCTATTCTATAATCCCCACCCTTCACCAGAACGTCCGGGGAAATTTCCCTAATTATCCTCTCGGGTGTATCCTCCGAAAAAGGGACAACGAAATCCACCCATCTAATTGAAAGCAAAACAAAAGCCCTATCCTCAAGGGTGTTTATGGGTCTGTTTTTCCCCTTTAACCTCCTAACGGATTCGTCGTCGTTCAACCCAACAACCAAAACATCCCCAAGGGATCTTGCGAATTTCAATAGTTCCACGTGTCCCCTATGTATTATATCAAAACATCCGTTGGTGAATACTATCTTATAACCCACCTTTCTCAAAAACTCCCCCAAAAATTTCGCGTCCCTTATAAATCCCTTCATAATTCAAAGGGTACCCTGTTCGTTAAAGCTTCGTAAAGGGTGTAAGGGTCAAGGGATGATATATCCTCCCCCCTTGGGACCCCGGAGGGTAGCCTGCTTATCTTTATCCCCTTTATCCCCTCAACCAAAAAGTAAGCGGTAACTTCCCCCTTTACGTCGTTTGGAAGCCCTATTATTATTTCCGAGATCTTGAAATTCTCCAGAAACTTTTCAAATTTCTCCTTCGGTATTTTTTCCGCCGAAATCCCCTCGGAAGGAGAAATGAGATGGTAAATTACGAAGTACCTACCCTTATATTTCCCAGAATCCTCCACCCTAAAAACCTCGAAGGGGGACCTTACAACCAAAACTACATTTTCTCTATTTTCATCAGCGCAAACCTCGCATATCTCCCCCTCGCATATCATCCCGCAAAACTTACACAACCCTATCCTATCCAACTCCCTTAATGAGCTTATAAGGTTCTCCCTCTTTTCCCTGTTAAAAATAAGGTATTGAACCAACCTCTCGGCGGTTATAGGGCCTATTTCTGGAAGGGAGTTCAGGGCTTCCCTAAGCTTTATGTAGGATTTTGGGGGTTTCATAGAAATTTTTCAAGCTCCTTCCTATATTCGGGGGGGAGTTCTGCCAAGAATTCCTTAGTCTTCTCCCTTTGAAATTCCATAGCCTTTTTTATCGCGGAATTCACCGCATTTACAATGGCGTTCTCAACGGACCTTATATCCTTCAAGGCATCTGGGTTTATTTTAACCTCCAAAAGCTCACCCGTACCACTTACCACCACTTTTACGTTCCCGTTGTACGCGCTTTCTTCAAATCTGGCTTTTGAAAGTTCCTTTTGAAATTTCTTTGCCTTTTGCTGGAGCTCCCAAAGTTTCTTAAAATCTCCGAACATAAGTGGAAATTCTAAAGTGAAACCTTACAACTTTAAAATATACCAAACGCGTCCGTAGCTCAGCCGGATAGAGCGTCGGCCTCCGGAGCCGAAGGTCGCGGGTTCGAATCCCGCCGGACGCGCTTATGGAAAGGATATGGTATTCGCATTATGAAAAGGGCGTCCCAAGAACCTTGGAGTATTCAAAAAAACCGGTTTGGAAGATCTTGGAAGATACCGCAAAAACCTTCCCAAAGAACACCGCAATATGGTTTGAGGGTTGGACCTGCACTTATGAGGAACTTTATACCCTTTCGGTAAAATTTGCAAACTTTCTAAGGAGCCTAGGTGTGGAAAAGGGGGATAGGGTAGCTTTAATGCTTCCAAATCTCCCCCATTACCCAATAGCCTATTACGGTACCCTTATGAACGGCGGAATAGTGGTGCAACTAAATCCCCTATATACCCCGAGGGAACTTGAGATAATTTTAAACGATTCTGGCGCAAAGTTTCTCATAACCTTGGACATATTCTGGGGAACGGTAGAGCAGGTTATGGAAAGGGTACCCGTTAAGAAGTTCATAGTGGGAAAGGTGCCGGATTTCCTGCCCTTCATAAAGGGAATCCTATACCCCTTGGTTGCCAAACCAAAACCAAAAGCGGTTCCCTTTGATGGTGAAAGGATCCTTAGATTCTCGGATTTTAACAAATTCTACGGGAGCTTTGATTTTCCGGAGATAGATGTTGAAAACGATGTGGCGGTCCTACAATACACCGGAGGAACCACTGGGATACCTAAGGCAGCCATGCTAACTCATTTTAACCTCGTGGCAAACACATACCAATCCATTTCATGGATGACGAGTTTAGAACCGGGGAAGGAAGTGACTTTGTGCGTTCTGCCGTTTTTCCACAGTTACGGTATGACCGTAGCTCTAAACTTTTCCGTAAAGGTGGGGGCAAAAATGGTTCTTATGCCGAAATACCACACCGATGACGCCCTAAAGCTCATCCAAAAGCACAGGGTTACCCTGTTTCCCGGCGTTCCCCAAATATACGCCTTAATTGCGAACCATCCCAAGGTATCCAGATACGATCTGAGATCCATAAAGGTTTGCATCTCGGGAGCCGCTCCCCTACCCCTAAAGGTGAAGGAGGATTTTGAGAGGATAACCGGGGGAAAGCTGGTTGAGGGGTACGGCCTTTCCGAAGCATCACCCGTGACGCACTGCAATCCAATTTATGGTCTAAACAAGCCCGGAAGCATAGGACTTCCCTTTCCGGATACGGACGCTAAAATAGTGGATGTGGAAACAGGTGAGAAGGAGTTGCCCGTAGGGGAAATTGGGGAACTTATAATAAAGGGACCCCAGGTTATGAAAGGGTACTGGAACAGGCCGGACGAGACCGCCCTAACCCTTAGGAACGGATGGCTATATACCGGAGATATAGCATACATGGATAACGACGGGTACTTTTACATAGTTGATAGGAAAAAGGAGATGATAATAGTGGGTGGGTTCAACGTTTACCCGAGGGAGGTCGAGGAGGTTTTGATGAAACACCCGAAGGTTAAAGATGCGATAGTGGTGGGTATAGAACACCCGATAAAGGGGGAGATTGTGAAGGCGTTCGTGGCACTCAAAGAGGGAATGAGCGCGAGCGCCGAAGAAATAATTGATTATTGCAAACAACACCTGGCACCCTACAAGGTGCCCTCCGAGGTTGAGTTTAGGGCGGAGCTTCCTAGGACCGTAGTAGGAAAGGCTTTAAGGAGGGTTTTGAAGGAGGAGGAGGAAAAAAGGTACAAACCCTATAAGGAAAATTGATCCTCTTCGGTTTTATACCAGTAAGCTTTAGGGATGTTTTGGATATTCTTTTAGTTTCGGTTTTTGTGTATTTGGTTTTGAGGGTTTTGGGTGGGATAAAGGTGGTGACTGTGATTGTGGGTTTTGGGATAATTTCCGTTGTGGGGATTCTGGGTAAGGTTCTATATCTTCCCTCGGTGTCGATTTTGGCGTCGGTTATTCAAACCTTCGGAATAGTTCTCCTCATAGTGATATTTCAACCCGAGTTTAGGAAGCTATTTATGGAGATGGCATCCTTTCCCCTGATAAGGTTCTTCGTTCCCCCCGAGAGGGTACCCGTTGAGGAGATAATATCCGCGGTTGAGGAGATATTGAGGAGGAGGTTAGGTGCCTTGATAGTGATAGAGAGGAGGGTACCCTTAAACGAGTACGCGGAGGAAACGGGGGTGATTATGGATGCGAAGCTTTCCTCAGCTCTCTTGATATCAATATTTGAAAAACATTCCCCCTTACACGATGGGGCGGTGATAATAAAGAACGATAGGATAGTGGCATGTTCGGTTATGCTACCTATGAGCGTAAGGTACAAGGAAATTGGGGCGAGGCACAGGGCGGGGGCGGGAATAACCGAAGTATCCGACGCGATCTCAATAGTAATATCCGAGGAAAAGGGTACGATAACCTTATTTCAGAAGGGAGAATCTTATTACAACATAACCGTCGGGAAGTTGAGGGATCACTTGACAAGGCTACTAAAGTATGAAAGAATTTAACAGATTGATCCTGGCGCTCCTGATTTCCCTCATAATATGGGCTTATGCCAAGCTTAACGAGGATTACCAATTTGTACATAGGATAAGGGTTGAATACGAGATTTCCGACAAAAACTTAACTTTACTTGAGGGAACGGATAGCGTAACCTCCTTAGTTTCAGGTAAGGGATTCGCCCTTTTGAAATTCAAGTTTGAGAACCCATCCCTTTTCTATTTCTTGGATGGCTCAAAGTTGGAGGGCACCCTTGAGGTAAGCCCCTCAAACTTAAAACCCAGCCAAAACGTATCCTTAAATCCCATACAACCAAAGGTAATTATGTACTCCCTTGATAGGATAACTACGAAGATTTTGCCCGTCTCACCGACGATAAGGGGAAACCCAAAGCTGGGTTATATTTATCTGGGATGGTCGGTAAGCGAGAACGTGACGGTGGAAGGACCCAGGAGGATCCTTGAGAACCTTGATTCCATCCCAACTTACCCTATAGATATAACGGGAAAGACGAGGGATTTTGAGGTTTTGGCGGAGGTATTTACGGAGGGGTTGAATTTGAAGGTGAATCCCAAAAAAGTGAGGGTTTTTATAATGATAGATTCCCTTATTACGAGGACGGTTCCCGTTTTTCTTGGGGATACGAGCATAAACGTAAAAATTCAGGGTCCGAGCAGGATATTATCTCCAATAGTATCCCTTAGGGGTTCTAGGTTTGGGGATTCCATTTTTGTTGAGGTTCCCGAGAACGTTATAATCTTAGAATCACCTATGAACCTTAAGCATAAGGGGTATTGATAGGAGGAGGAAGAGTAAGTTGGGTATGGAGGCGGAGAGCCAAGGGTCTATCTTACCCGTTTCCCCTAAAGCCCTTGCGGATTGAAGGGCTCCCCAATAAAAGAAAGCCAAAAACATGGAGGATCCGAAAGCCAAAGCCCTTCCACCCCCCCTGATCCCCGCAAAAACCGATAGGGGAAGCCCGATAAAGAGGATTATAAGGTTCATGATAGGGAAAAGGAACCTTACCGCAAGCTCCGTTTCCTCTTCCCAACTTACGAGCTTTGCCTCCTTTAAAAATCTTATCCTTCTAAGGAGTTCGGGGGTTGTCATAAGGGAATCTCCTAGGGGTTTTAAAAATTCCGAGGGCGTTTCCTTTATTAATGTATCCACCACATAAGGGAGATTAGTTATTACCTCGTCGTACCCCTTAAACTCCCTCACCTTTACGCCCTCAAGCCTCCAGAAATTTCCATCAAATGTCGCCTTCACCGCCTCTATCCTCCCCTTTATTTCACCCTTTTCCCCGAACTGAAATATTGTTATGCCTTGCGCGTAATTTTCCTTTGAGTTGATATACCCAAAAAAGTAAAGCCTGTTCCCCTTGCCGAAAAATAGGAGGTTGTTGGCAAACGTACTTGCCGGTAAGTCTTTCCTTTTTTCTATCTCAAATGCTCTTATTTCCGCCGCCTTTAGCCTCCCTTTCGGTACAAGCTCCCAATTAAGGTATATTCCTATCAAAGAATTTACCACACCCAAGAAAATTATGGGTAAAAAGGCCCTGTATATGTCCAAGCCCGAAGCTTTTAGGGCGATTATCTCCATCCTCCTGTTCATCTCCCCAATCGAGAAGAAACAGGCAAGGAGGGCGGCTATAGGCATAAGGAGGCTGAGGAGGTAAGGGATCTGCCAGAGGTAATATCTAACTATGGATGTTGGATGGGGTTTGTTGTCCGCTATCTTGTCCGTCATCTCAAAGAAATTCACCACCACGTATATCATTATAACCCCAAACACCAAAACCACAAAAACCTTGAGATACTCCCTGAGGATATAAAAGTCTATTTTTTTAATCAACTTCCCTGTCCCTTCTCCTTTCCTTTGAAATTTTCTCCTTTTCTTTCTTCACCTCTCGCGAAAGTAAATCCTTCATTTCATCCACTGCGGACATCGGATCCTTTCCTTTCACCTCAACCCTTATGGTTTTTCCCTTTATCTTCAGTATTCCAACCCCTTTATAAACCCCCCTTTCCTCCTCAAGGTGAACATCAAGGTGTTGCACCATATTTGAGAACTTGTCCAAATTCCCCAACCTCTTGCGAATGTAATCCATTAGAACGTCCGTTGCGGGAAAATTCTTTACGAGAACGTTTATCGGATATCCCTCTTCCCTCATAACCGCTATTTTAAGGTTGAAGTTATAATACCAACCTATGCTGAAGGGACTTAGAGATTTCCTTATGCGTGGAAACGTCGTGGATCTCGCGGTGGCGGTTATAGTGGGTGCCGCATTTAATCAAGTTGTAAATTCCCTCGTGGCGGACGTTCTAACTCCCATTCTTGGAGCCTTGGGAGGGATCCCCGATTTTTCGGCTTTAAAAATAGGGCCAGTCGCAATAGGCAGGTTTATAAATGCAGTTTTGAACTTCCTCATAGTTGGGACCGCGATCTACTTTATGGTGGTGGTTCCGATGAACAAGCTAAGCCAGCTTATAAAGGAGCAGAAAACTACGGAGGAGACGAGGTTATTGAGGGAAATATTGGAGGAGCTAAGGAGGGGGAGAAAATCACCTTAACATATCCCAAAGTTTTCCAGTAATCAGCCTCTTTATGTCCAACCCTATGGCGAAAATCGCTATGCTAATTATTATTATGATCCCTATCATAAGGGCGGTGGAGCTTGCCCTCTCGGGGATCCTCTTTCCGGAAAATCCGTAATAAATTTCATCAACAACGAGGTACACAATATGACCGCCATCCAAACCCGGAATGGGAAGGAGGTTTATTATGGCGAGGTTTATGGTTATTACTATCAGGATGGATAGCCAAACGTCAAGGCCGGAGGAAGCGGCGGAAGCCATAACCGCCCCTATGGTTATCGGTCCCCCAACGGATTCCTCAACCTTCGTCTCCCCACTCACCAATTTCTTAAGCCCTTCAAAGAAGAAAAGGGAAAACTTTTTTGTCAAGAAAATTGTCCCATCTATAACCTTCTCCGGACTCGGGGGCCAGATCTTATTGTATTTTACGAACATCCCCAGCTTACCCTTTCCCCCCTCGTACTTCACCGGGAGAATAAAGGACAACATTTCCCCATTTCTTATAACCTCAAGTTTAACCGTATCCCCTTCTCCCTTTGACTGTACGTAAGAAACTAGATCCTGCCAAGAGAAAACCTTAACCGTATCAACTCTAGCTATAATATCGCCGTTTTTTAGGATGTTGTGGGCGGGGAAACCCTTTACCGTTGAACCGACAACTGGGGGTATCCTAAACTCAAGGCTATCGGAATAATCTCCCGATAAATTCAATCTTAGAAGTTTCCCTTCCCTAAATATTTCAACCGTTTTTTCGTTTTTCCCTTTTAGCAATCTTGTTGCCTCTTCCCCGGAATTCGGGATCTTACCGTTTATTGAGATTATTGAGTCACCCCTTTGGAATATTGGAGATTTTGAGGAATATATCTTCGTCGTAAAAACGGAAACTTCCCCGTTGTATAGGGATACAAAGAAAGCCAATATTGGACCGAGGATGAAGGAGAATAGGGGACCCGCAAAGACTATCCAAAGGCGAGCCCACAGAGGTATTTTAAAGAAACTTTGGGGAATTCCGGTGGGACCCTCTTCTTCAAACTTCACATACCCTCCCAAGGGTATCATGGATATCCTGAAATCTATCCCTTTAAAGTTGAAACCCCATATCCTCTTCCCGAAACCTATGGAAAATACTGAAGGTTTTATGCCGACGGATAAAGAAGCTAGAAGGTGCCCAAGCTCGTGCCAAACCACCAAGATCCCGAAACCAAGAACTATACCCAGAAGCTCTATCATCTTGCCACCCCCACCGCTCTAACTTCCCTTATCACTATCACCTTCACCTGTCCAGGATACTGAACTTCTCTTTCTATTGCCCTAGCTATGTCTTCTGCCAAAGCGTAAGCCTCAAGGTCGCTCACCTTTTCCGCGTTCACTATAACCCTCACTTCCCTTCCCGCATAAAGGGCAAAAGCTTTTTCAACCCCGGGGAAGCGGTAAGCGATCCTCTCAAGTTCCTGTATCCTCTTTATGTATTGCTCTATGCTCTCCCTCCTTGCCCCGGGCCTGGCTCCAGATATGGCATCCGCGGCCGCAACTATTGGTGCCAAAATATATTGTGGCTCAACATCCCCATGATGGGCAGCTATGGCATTCACCACCGCCTCTTTCTCCCCGTACCTCTTAGCTATGTTCGCTCCAACTATGGCGTGGGAACCCTCCTCACCCTCAACCACCTTTCCTATATCGTGCAAGAGTCCAGCCCTCTTCGCGTCCTCGGTTGAAAAGCCCAGCTCCCCCGCTATTATAGCTGCAAGTTTCGCTGTTTCTATTGAGTGCGCCAAAAGGTTCTGCCCGTAAGATGTCCTGAACTTCATCTTACCCACCAAATACACCAGCTCAGGATGCATATAAGGTATTCCAAGCTCAACGAGGACCTCCTCCCCTATCTGCCTAATGTGGTTCTCAAACTCCTCCTCAACTTTTTGGGCTATCTCCTCTATCCTAGCGGGATGGATCCTACCATCCTGTATTAACCTTTCCAAAACGATCCTCGCCTTTTCCCTCCTTATAGGATCGAAGGATGATAGGACCACTATTTCTGGAGTATCATCCACTATAAGCTCAACGCCGGTTATAGCCTCAAATGCCCTTATGTTCCTTCCTTCCCTACCTATTATCCTTCCCTTTATATCCTCGGATGGGAGCTCCACCACCGTGGTTGTGATCTCCGCCGTCCTTGAAGCCGCGCACCTCTGTACTGCCATAGCTATTATCTCCTTTGCCTGCTCCTCCGCCTTCTGTCTTGCCTCCTCCTTGATCCTCATGGATAATTGGGCAGCCTCTAATCTCGCTTTACTCTCCACGATCCTCATAAGTTCTTGCTTAGCTTCTTCCACGGACATCTTAGCTATCTCCTCTAGTTTTTGGGTTATTTCCGCCTCCGCGTTTGCCACCCTCTCTTCTCTCTTTTTCAACTGAGATTCAAGGTTGAGAAGCTCCCTCTCCTTCCTCCTGAGGCTCTCTTCCTTCCTCTTAAGGTTTTCCTGAAGTTCGTTTAAGTTCCTCTCAAGGGTCTTAAGCTCATGTTTCCTCCTTGATATCTCACTCTGGATCTTCTGTTTCTCTTCCTCTATCTTCTGTTTAGCTAAGCTTAGATATTCCTCCGCCTTCTTTTTGGCATGCTCCTTTTCCCTCTTTAAAATCTCCCTCGCCTTTTCCTCCGCCTTCTTTATCAACCTCCTTGAGTACCAAAAACCAAAGCCAACAATTGCTATGCTCAAAATTACGGAAAGCGCCAAAGTTATTACGCCCATCATATCTCACCTCCTATTTCCCTGTTAAGCCTTATGTAATCCACCGCCAAGTGAGCCAATACACCCGCCAAAACGTCCGCAAAGTGCCCGTATCTACCGTTTTTTAAAACCTTATCGGTTTTTTCCGCTATTATCTTCTCCATCTCTTCCTTTAGTTGCTTTAACCTTTTCTCATCCCACCCCTCAACCTCTTCCCTCCCCTCCAGATTCAGACTCCTTTCTATGCGAAAATTCCCAACTTTTACCGTTATTTTCATCCTTTTCATATACACCTCCCAAAGCGGTTTTAACGTAAGCTATCTCATAAGCCAGCATAACTATCAGCTCCTCCAAAACCTCCCTCTGCGTCCCCTTAATTTTCAACGAAATCCTCTCTATGTTCTTTAGTAGCTTTTCCATATCTCCCTCTTCACCCTCCTCAAGATCCACATCCACCTCGTACTCATGACCCTTCACCCTCAGTTTAATTTTCATCCCCCAAAACGGAATCTATTAAGGCTTTCATCTCCTCCAGATCCCTTAATGTCTCCAGATGTTTTCTTTTTAAGCCCTCAAGCTCTTCCAAGATTTTCTCTTTCTCTTTTCTGCAATCCTCGAGTGTCCTTAAGAGGCGGAATACCCTTTCCTTCAGGCTTCCAATGGTGTCCCTTTCGCTTTCCATATCACCTACCCCTTATCTTAAATTCTCTCGATAGTTCCGATACGATTCTCCCAAAGATCGCGTTTATCTCATCCTCCGTGAGCGTCCTGAAGGGCCTTATGTGGAATCTCAGGGTGTAGCTTGTATGGCCTTCAGGTACGTTTGGTCCCCTATATACATCAATCACTTCCCATCCCTCCACCTCGGGAAATCCTGAAACTACGTTCTTTACGAATTTCTTGAGTTTTATGAACCTCACTTCCTTAGGCAGTAGGACGGAGATATCCTTAAAGGTGGGGGATAAACTTGAAAGCGCCCTCCTCTTGTACTCCCCCAAATTCAAGGGCTTGAGGTACCAGACATAAACCTTCCTCTTTACCCCAAATACCCTCGCCTTTTTGGGCCTCACCACCCCAATACCCCCTATCTTCTCACCGCTTAGGATGATATTTGAACTTGAGGATGGGTGGAGATAAGGGTCAGCTGAGCTCTCCGTGAAATCCACCTCTAAGCCGAGCTTTTCAAGGAGCGCATCAAGGAAGCCTTTTACCACCTCAAATTCCAAAGGCTCGTAAGAGCCAAGGGTGATGTATATCTCCTCGTTTCCCTCGGGATAAAGCCTTGTAAGGCAGAACATTGGAACGGGGGGGTTTCCAAGCCTAAGGTTGTAGGAAATGGGTTTTAGGATGTGGGGGATGGGGGAGGATGATAAATACTTGAAAGAATCGTTAAAATCGCTTATAACTTCGTATGTATAATCTTCGCCAACCTCCTCCCTTGAGAACAATCCTAGGGATAGGGTCTGGTATGCTCCCCTGGATGATAGGAAAGAGATTATCTCCTCGTAAAACCTATCCCTGGGCTTTGGGGGTAATTGGGCACCAGGTGAGGGTTCCGAAGGTACTTTATCGTACCCGAGAAACCTACCCAATTCCTCTATCACATCCTCCTGAAGCTTTATATCCGCCCTATATGGGGGTGGGGAAACCTTCAGGGAGTCTTCATCGGAGCTTAAGATCTCGTAATCAAGCCTTTTTAAGGTTCCCTCAAGGTCAAAATTTACCCCCCTAAGGTAAATTGACACCTTGCGTCTGCTTAAATTTATCACCTCTGGGGAGCTTTCCTTTCCCACCTTTATCAAGTTTGAATATTCCGCCCCTATCCATCTCCTCAAGCTTTCTGCAACGAAAAGGGATCCGATTTCCACAAAATATGGGCTTTGCCCCTTCTCGAACCTTAAAGATGATTCGGTAAAGATCCCTAAGGATACCTCCGCTTTCCTTATGTATTCCGGAAGGAAATGGGCGCTTTCAAGGAGAACTTCCTCTGTATCCTCGTAAGTTCCGCTCTCCAATCCGCCTATTACACCTCCCAACGCCAAAATATTTTCTTGATCCGTTATTAAAACCAAACCCTCGGGTAATGAGTACTCTCTACCCGCTAAATCCTTAAAGGTTTCCCCACCCTTAGATTCAACCACCCTTATCCTACCCTTAACCTTCCTCCTATCGAAGGCATGCAGGGGTTGTCCGACTATGTAAGATGCCCAGTTGGTAGCATCAACGGCGGGGTTTATAGCATTAAAACCCACCAGGGAGAGTTTCCTCTTTATTTCAATGGGGGTTTCCCCCTTTTTCAACCTTATCAACCTTAGGGTGTAAATGTCGCAACCTTCCGTTAATATTTCTATCGGAAAATCAAATTTTTGGGAAGCGTTCTCTTCAATCTCAAGCCCCTTGAATTTTAAATCCAAAAACAGTGAGATCTCCTTCGCCATCCATAGAACCCCGAGGAGATCCGACCTGTTTGGCGTGATATAAACATCAAATAGGACATCCCCTATTAGAAACTCCCTTTTGTAGTTTTCTGGATCTGAAACCCTTGCTAACCTTTCGCTTTTTTCCGTCAATCCTAACTCCTCCTCCGATAGGAACATCCCTTTTGAAACCCTTTCCCCGAACCTCTTAGGCGGAACATCCGCCCAAAGGAGGACCTCCCCCACGCTTACATGATCCGTTGTTGCAACATCCAAAACCTCCCCATCAACCTTCGCTTTAACCCAATTTATCCTACCCCTTTCAACCTCAAGAACCATTGCGGGTAGGATCCTTTCAAAATCTTCCCCTATTTTCCTTTTCCCTTCCACCTCAAATCCCATCTTCTCTAAAGCAAAAACGAAATCCCCCTCGCTTATTTTCTCAAACAAAAAGGCGTTTATATCCGAAAGCAAAACCCTCAATGCGAGGGAATTATAAGGTTGTTTAGAACCCTTTCAATATCAGGAAGCAGATAAGATTTTAAGGCTGGGGTTATTGAAAGGTAGCCATTTTTCCTAAAAATAAAACCCCTTGATATTAGATCTTTGACGGTTTGGAGCATCTCCCCATTTATCTCCGAATATTTGTACTTGCCTTCTATTGCCATCATTAGGGCTAGCTTTTCCCTTTCAGAGAAGTTTGAAATTATAACGGCCCTTTTTAGTAGGGTCTTTGAAAGCCTTATTTTGCCCTTTTCCCTTGAGTTCCTTGATGCCAAAAACCTCCTCACCGCCAAGTAAAAAGCCCTTACTGGATCTTTAACAGGATGGTAATTTTTGCTAGTGATCCTCCTTGTCCCCACGAGCTTGTGGCAAACCATCAGGAGGTTCTTATTTTCTTTTTTCATAAGGTGGATGGCGTAAAGAATATCGTCTATATCGTAAAAGTGCGGGTTTTTGTTCCTCCTCTGAAGCCCGAATCTGGACTTTAAGAGCTTATAAAGTTTGTACCTGCTAATTCCCAGTTCCTTAGATTTTTCCTCTAAAAACTTGCCCTTTTCCCCTTTCCTCCTTGAGATATAATCCTCGTATATTTTTGAGATTATTTCTGGGTCAATCCTCAACGTATTTTGCCGCATATTTGGGTGTTTCCCAAACCCTAACCGAGATCACCTTGTATCCCTTCTCCTTGATCCTTTGGTATATGTATCTTGCAACGTTCTCCGCGCTGGGTGGATAAGGGAGGATATCGTTGAGGTGAGTATGATCAAGCCCTAAGGATTCCAGTTCTTTCTTTAAGATCCCAAAGTCTATCCCAACCCCGCTTTTATCAAGCTTCTTAACCTCAACCTCAAGCTCCACCGTCCATCTGTGCCCATGCAAATTCCTGCAGGGTCCTTCAAAATCCGGGAGAAAATGGGAAGCGTCAAACTCGTACCTTACGGTTAAAATCCACCTCATCTCTTTGAGAAGAGGTCCTCAGTTTTCTGAGCCTTTGAGAGACGTTTCACCGCCTCTTTGAAAACCGAGTCAAACTTAAGGAAAACCTTATACCTCCCCCTCTCTCCGAAGTATTGATAAGCTA
This sequence comes from Candidatus Caldipriscus sp., assembly GCA_049414445.1. Classification (GTDB taxonomy): domain Bacteria; phylum Hydrothermota; class Hydrothermia; order LBFQ01; family LBFQ01; genus Caldipriscus. Next base: position 15,332 of record JBMSAP010000018.1, read on the forward strand.
TTTCCATGGTTAGGACCCTTCTGAAGTCTTCTTTTGCCTCTTCAAAGTGGCAGTCGTTAAAATCCAAACCCCCATTCCTCAAAGCCTTAGCGAAGTCTTTCAGGTCCTCCTCCGTTAGGTTTATATTTTCCGGAGAGGATGGCTTGCCCCTCTTTGACGTGTATTTTGTCGCCCACTGGGATATTAGCCCTTTTGCCTCTGCCTTTTGCACAAGCTCGTGCATAGGTTTAACCCCAACGTAAACGTCCGGTGCTATACCCCCACCGCCCTTTATGGGTCTCTTCAAAACCTTAGTGAAGTATGTCCCCGTATCCCTCTCAAGGGAGCCGAGCTTCCCCTTGTGTATGGACCTGCCGGATGGGGTAAAATATCTGGCGATGGTGATCCTTAAAGCATAACCGTAAGGCAGGGGCATGACCCTTTGTACGGAACCCTTGCCGAAGGTAGTATCCCCTATAACCAATCCCCTATCCCAGTCCTGTATTGCCCCTGCCACTATCTCTGATGCGCTTGCGGATCCCCTATCAACTAATACGACCACAGGTACATCCTCGGGTACTATGCTCTGCCCCTCGCTGAAGAACTTCTCCTTTGAGTCTGGCGTCCTACCGTCGGTATATACCACAAGCTTCCCCCCTCCCAGGAAGAACCCCCCTATTTTAAAAGCTTCCCTCAAATAACCCCCAGGATTTCCCCTGAGATCTAAGACTATCTTCTTCGCACCCCTCCTGTTAAGATCAATCAAAGCCTCCTTCACCCTTTCCCCCGCATCCTCCTGAAAGGAATTTAGCTTTATATAACCTACCCCATCAACGATATCGTAAAAGGGAACCGCCTTAAGGGTGATCCTATCCCTTACGATCAGAAAAACAAGGGTGTCGTTTATCGCGGGCCTATAAACGGTTATCTTAACCCTGGTTCCCTTTGGACCCCTTAACCTCTTCGAAACCTCCTCAACATCCATATTTAAGGTTGAGGTATCGTTTATCCTGAGGATCCTATCTCCGGGTTTTATTCCCGCCTTCCATGCGGGGGTACCCTCAAAGGGTGCTATCACCACTACATAACCTTCCCTCTGCCCTATTTGCATCCCGACGCCCTCGTATGCGCCTTCCGTTTGCTCGTATAGCCTCTGCTTCTCCTCTGGGGTTAGGAAGGCGGAATTGGGATCTAAGGAGGATACCATACCCTTTATCGCGTTCTCTATCAACTTTGCCCTATCCTCCTCAACCACATAATACCTCGTTATGTAATTTATGACTTGCACCATTAGATCCGCCATTTGGGAGAATGATGCCCTTCTATTTTCCTGAGCAAAACCCTTTAAGGCGTACCCAAAGGCCGTTCCCAAAACGAAAATAAACACAAGTACCAAAGCCCTAAAAATCCGCATCATAGAGTATGGGATTTTAAGGCGGAAAACATCCCTTATAATATCTTCCCTATGGAAATCCGGCTTGAAAATGTAAGCAAGGTTTTTCAGGGTTTTATAGCGTTAAAGAACATAAATTTAACTATATCAAGCGGGGAGTTTGTGGTGATGCTTGGACCCTCGGGATGCGGGAAAACAACCCTTCTTAGAATAATATCGGGGCTTGAAAAACCCACTACGGGAAGGGTGTATTTCGGCGGTAAAGATGTAACGGATCTGCCACCTTCAAAGAGGGAAATAGGTATGGTTTTCCAGAATTATGCTTTATATCCACATATGACGGTATTTGAGAATTTGGCATTTCCCTTAAGGATGGCGGGAGTTGATTCAAAGAGGATAAAGGTTGAGGTTGAGGAGATAGCGAAAAAACTCAGGCTTTACGAACATTTAAATAAAAAACCAAGACAACTTTCGGGAGGTCAAAGGCAGAGGGTAGCCTTAGGAAGGGCCCTTATAAAGAAACCCAAGGTTTTCCTATTTGATGAACCATTATCAAACTTGGATGCAAACCTCAGGATGGACATGAGGGTGGAGATCGGGCGCCTCCACAGGGAAATAAAGACAACAACTATATACGTAACACACGATCAGGTTGAAGCTATGAGCCTCGCAGATAAGATCGTGGTGATGAATAAAGGGGAGATAGTTCAGGTGGGAACGCCAATTGAGATTTATGAAAATCCAAAGGATACCTTTGTAGCGACCTTTATAGGATCCCCACCCATGAACCTGATATTTGGAGAGTTTTCCGAGGGAGTGTTTTTCTCCGATGGAATTAAAATCTCCGGGAATTTCCCTTATAAGGGTAAGGGTTATATGGGGTTCAGGCCGGAGGGGGCGGAGATTACATCAAACGGGATTTTGAGGGGAAGGGTGGAACACAGGGAGATATTCGGGGAAGAGAGCATTGTGTATGTATCGGTTGATAACAAAACAATCTCTGTTAGACATTTTGGCTTCCCTCCAAGGGTGGGGGAGAACGTGGGGATAAATCTTAAGAAAATTTACGTCTTCAACGAGGAGGGAAACTCAATATACCCCCCTTCAAGCCGGACCATCCCATAAGGTAAGCATCGTAAGAGAGCTTTATGTATGATGGCATAACCGCGACGGAGCGGGTGATATATGGCACCATAGACATAGCCAACCTTATTAAACCCTCATCCGAGATCTTATAGAAAAGGAGGAGCCTTCCGATCTTTCTAACGGATACGCTGTTTTCCTCCACCTTAAGGAATTCATCCGCTATTTGTGCGGGAAGCTTCAACTTTGAACCTATGATCACGAGGTTATAATTTCCCGAGAAATAATTTAGCATAGTATCCGGGATCACCTGGGCTTTTCCATTGGCATACATCCACCACATGTTCGCCATATAAACCGCGAAATCCTTCGTCCAAAGTTCGGAGCTTGAATAAACTATCAGGAATGGGGAATAGAAGGTTTCCCTTATCAAAACCGGCCTGCTATAATTGTACCTTTCCACTTTCTCCCACACCCTACCCTTTACAAGGATCTCACCCTTGTAATTCCTTATCCTCGTCCCATCTATTATTACATCCCCCCTGAAGTTTGTCAAAACCAGAGCCTTTATATTTTCGGTTTTAATGTTGGCGCCCTTATCGTAATTTATGGTGAATTTTGCCTTTTCAAATGGCCTTTCAACCTCAAGGATCCTAACCCCAAAAGCGGAATCGCTAACATCAAGGGAAAACGTAACAAAAACCTTCTCCTTTCTGTTGACCTTTAATGATAACAAAGCCCTCCAAGCCTCCTCATGATCCAACACCCCATCCCACCAGTGACCCTTTTTAGGAACCTCTATATACTTAAACTTCACCCCATACCTTGACATTATATCTGCCATAAGCCTACTGTGAAATGGTGGCACTACTTCATCATCTCCACCATGCAAAACCACGACGGGTAAGTTTAAGAGATTCTCCACGAGCTTGTAGGGTTCGGATTGCTGGAAGATCCTTTCCCTTAAATGCGTAAATTCGCTTTCTGGGAAGAGCTTAGCCCTCTGTAGATGTGTGGATAAATAGAACTTTACAGATGTCCAACCCGCCATAGGTAGACAAGCGGTCCAGATTGACGGATATGATGTGCATAAATGCCAGGTTCCATGCCCACCCATTGAGTGGCCGGTTAGATAAATTTTATTCCTATCTATTGGGTAATTTTTTAAAGCTTCGCTTAAAACCTCGAGGGCATCAACCCTACCAAAATCCTCCCAATCAAAACCAAATCTCCTCCTGTTGGTGGGGCATACCACAAAAGCCCAATCCTTCTGCTTGTAAGATCTACATTGATTAAACGCTTCAACACCCGCCCCATGAAGGGAAAGTATCAAAGCATATTTCCTATTTGGGTTATATCCCCTTGGGTACCTTACCGCGTAATACTGAACCGAAGAATCCATCCCGCTTATAAACGTCCTCCTTATTACCTCATCTTCACCCTTAACTTCAAGTGGGATCTCGTACCTTTTCCCCATAAAGTTTATTGGAATAACCACCCTACCCTTTGAATTTGGCGCCTTTATTGATATTAAAACCGGAACCTTAAGAACCTGAAAACCTTCCAAAAAGTATTTCCTGTTGTTTAAGGTGATCCAAACCCCATCCTTTGTGGGGTTTGCAACCGGTATCCCAACGTACCCAACAAAGTTTTCCCCAACAATAAGGTCGGGCTTCGTGATATCGTTCTCAACGATGTAAGGTTCTTGAATTGCCCTTTTAATTTCAAATTTTACCGTCCTTTCTCCGCCCAGGGCGCTTACTGCCATAAAGAGTTCGTTTTCATCCTTTAAAGGTACGGGGACGAAGAGTCCATCGTTGTAAATGTCCATAATATACCTCTTGCCGTTTATCTCCACCCAAAGGACGTTCGTAAATCTAACCAAATAAATCCCAGAATCCGCCCTTATTTTCCCCTTTACGTAATACACCGCAAGGGATGCGGAAACACCCTGATATTCCGAGAGCTTCTTAATTTCCGAAGCATCCCATTCAACCCTAAAGGAATCTCCGAAAAATTTCAAAGGCTTCCACCTTAGAGGTTCCGCCGAGAAAACGGAGTAATATTCTTCACTTTTTGGATAAAGGAAATCAACAAAAGGCTCCCTAACGCCAGCAAGAAAAGGACCCAAAACGTAAAGTTCCGTTATCATAGGAAGTAAGCCTTAGGCATCAAAAGTTCCCAAATATTTATCAAGCTTTCCCCCTCAAGCATCCTCTGCAAAAGTCCCCTCCTCTCCCTCCTCTGGATAAAGCTAACCTTCTTTATATTTGCCTCCTTCTTTAGGATCTCCAAGGCATCCCTCCTAGTTCCGAGAGTATCAACCAAATTCCACTTTAAAGCTTCTTGGGCGGTTAGGATCCTACCATCCGCTATGGGCAAGAGATCCTCAACCTTCCTCTTCCTGCTCTCCGCAACCCTCTCAAGGAAAACCTTCCAAATATCCTTTGCTAATTCGGTTAATAAGACGCTGTCCTTCTCGGTTCTCCTCCTGAAGGGTTGGGTGATATCCTTATTTTCCCCAGACTTGTATATATCCCACTTTACGCCGAGCTTGGAAGAAAGATCCACGATGTCAGGTACCAATATTATTGCCCCGATGGAACCCGTTAAGGCGGTGGGATTCGCAACTATCTTATCCGCGACGCTCGCTATGTAATATCCACCGGATGCCCCAATTGAGTGTATATACGCTATCACCTTTTTCCCTTTACTTTTTGCGTATTTTAAGGCTTGGTACATCTCCTCGCTTGATGCGGCGCTTCCCCCAGGGCTGTTTATCTCAACGAATACCGCCTTTATCCTGTTTGCCTTATCGGAATCTATAACTTTGTAAATCCACTGGGCGAGCTTGGGTATCTCATTGTCGTCTATGGGCTTGTCAATCTTTACGTAGATCGTGTTCCCAAAAAGGAAGTTCAACCTAAGAACCCTAACAAACACAAACAGGGCAAAAACCAAAACAAGGAGAAAAATTAAAACCAAAAGTAGTAGATCCTTACCTTTCATCCACAAATTCTAAGGGTGAATTCCACCTTTAAAATACCCTACTATGCTACTTTTGGTTTCTCAAATAAGCGCGAGTTTTAGAACATCTGGGGAACTTATCCCCAAAAATACGAGATGGGTGCTAACCATAGATATATCCCTAAGCTCCTCCTCAAGCTCCGTTGGATATATAAGGCTCACCTTCCCGACGGGTTATACCTTTTCCGATGTAATGCTGGATGGGGGGTTAAATGGGGCAAGCTATAATATATCCGGGACAAATTTGGAAATTTCGGGATTCACGCTAAGTGGAGGAAACGAGGGAAGGATCTCCATAAGGGACCTATACACCACGAGCATAGAAAAGCTTGATTCCATTAACTTAATTTTGGCGAACCCGACGGACACCTTAAGGAGATGGGTAAAAATTATGGTTATAAGGGAGGATACCACCGTTCCCCTACTCTTCTTCCATAAGCTATTGGCAGAAAGGCCCTTCCTCCTTGGGAAAAACGTAAACGTTAGGGGTGTGGTTAGTAGCGTGATAGGTCCAAAGACGTACATACAAGATACCATAAGGGATACCCTAAGCGGTATAGTCATATACGGAAGATTGGATGTTTATCCTGGGGAGTTTGTGAAAGTTTCGGGAATTTTTCAACCTTATAGGGGGCTTGAGGAGATAGTATCCCCAACTCTAAAGTACAGGGAGTACGTTGGGGAACCTTCCCCTTTCCCGGTTGATAGGCTAACGCATGCGAGGGAGCTTAGGTCCGGGGTTTTGATAAGGATAGACAGCGTGAGGATAGATACACCTTATGTGCCCCAAGGTGTGAACGTAAGAATAAGGGACAAGTACGGGAACACGGGGAACATTTTCATAGATAGATACACCTACATTGATGCCTTTTATCCCCCGGACACGATATTTGATCTGATCGGCGTGGTTGATGAGGATAGCACATCCGCGGGCAATATATACAGGATAATACCGCGGAGCACAAGGGATATAATTTTTTACTCTTCGGTTTATGTGGATAGGCTTATTCCCATGTTCGGAAAAAAGGGACAAAGGCAGAACTGGAAGGCGGTTTTAAGTTCCATAAATACAACAAGGAAACTCAGAATATGCTCAAACGGTTTGAACATTTCCGAGATATCCTCCTTTAAACTCGGAAACTTAAGCCCCGATAGCATCTTTACCCTATCGGACACCGTATGCGCCCAATTTTGGGGAATAAGCTTAAATCTTGATACTTTGAGCTTTTCAACGGAACCTAAGGATGTGGATTCGGTTATACTTTTCGTATATTCCTCCCCGGATACCCTAAGGAACTTTAGGCTATCCATATACTCGCCGAGGCTATACTTTACTACACCCATAAGCGAAATACAGGCGAGGGAACCTGGGCAGTACTCCTCAAGGCTTGAGGGTCAGACGGTTTTATCCGCTGGTGTAGTTCTTGCGGATTCAAGGAACTTTTCAACTAAAAGCACATCAACCTATATATACGATGGAACGGCTGGAGTAAATCTGTATTCTCCTTCCTTCGTGAGCTTGAGGGCGGGGAATGTGGTTTTGGTGAGGGGGACAGTTACGGAGTATAGGGGGCTTACGGAAATCGTCTTCTCCTATCTTAGGATAATAGGGAACGACACTTTACCCGCGCCCCTTAAGCTTTCTCCGGGAACCGCGTTAAACGAGGACCTTGAGGGACTTTTGGTAAGGATAGACACCGCGGTGGTCTCCTCCTTACCCGCATACGCCGGCATAGGCAAATCTTTTACTATATACAACGGTTCTGCCCCCATCACGGTATACGTTTATCCCAACACAGGTATAGACCTTTCGGATATAAGGCCGGGTAAGTTTGTCTCGGTTGTGGGGATAGTTGGTCAGTATTCAACCACACCCCCTTACAACACGGGATACCAGCTCATACCAAGGCAAAGGGAAGATTTGATAATACTGGGAGGGGATCTTTACTCGGACAACCTTGAGGTCAGGATAAGGAAAAATATTTTCCTTCCTTCAAAGGGAGAGGTGGCCCTGATAGAGGTTAAGGGTCCGGAAGGGTTTTACGAGGTGAAGATCTACGATAATATGGGTAGGCTTGTTAGGGTAATATCCCAAGGGAACAGGGCGGGGGGTTTCTTCCAGTGGGATGGAAAGAACCAGAATGGGAACGTTATGCCTCCCGGAGCGTACGTCCTTTACGTAAGCGTGAGGAACGGGGATAAAGTATTAAGGAAGGTTAAGCCGATAATAATAGGGGCAAGGTGAGGATAGGGGTATTTTCCGACACGCATTTGGGAAATACAACTTACAAAAACCAGAATGTTCCGGATAACGCGAAAGATTACGGGAGGAAGGAGGATTACAGGGAGAGCTTTGAGGAAGCCATAAATTTGTTCTTGGAAATAAAACCGGATTTTGTTTTCCATCTTGGGGATATCTTGGAAGCCAAAGCGGATGGGGAGATTTACAACGAGAGCATAAAGGTTGCGGTGGATGGTATAAGGAAACTCTTAAGGGCGGGAATAAAGGTGGTTTTGGTGGAGGGGAATCACGATTTTGTAAAATCTCACGACGAGGAGAATAGGGTATTCTCCATAATTGAAAGGGTTTTTGAGGATCACCTTGATAGGGAGCTCTTCGTGGCAAGGGCGGGGAAGATCAAGGTGGTGGATGTTTTTGGAATACCAGCGGTGGCAATTGGGTACACCGATGAGGCGGACCCGAGCATAGTTAAAGCTAAGGTTTTTCAAGCGGAGAAGGAAATAAACGGTCAGAAGGCTATGATTCTCCTGCATCAAAGTGTAGGAGAGGATATACCATACCGCTCCCTAAATTACGACGACGTACCAAAAAACTTTAGGATCATATTCAACGGGCATATACACAAACCATTAATAAAGTATCTAAGTGATTACAGGCTTTTTTTAAACGTGGGATCCACTGAGTACGAAAACGTGGCGGAGGCGGTGGATTACAGGGAGGTTTTGAATTACGAAGGGGAAAGTCTATTAAGGTTCATCCTCAAGGGTATTTACGTCCTTGAGGGGAGGGGGATATATAAACCGAAAGTTGAAATAACCGATGGGAATATACCCAAGCATCACTTAGAGGATAGGAATTTTATACCCTTAAGAAAATGTAGGCCCTTTATAAAGTTTGACTGCTCGGATTGGGCAACCTTTGAGGAAGTTTTAAAGAAGATAGCGGATCACAACATAAAGCCCCCATATGTAAGGGTTGAGTTGGGAGGGGGGATTAGGGTTGAGGATGCGGAAAGGAGGTTAAATAACCTCATGGAGAAGGGTTATATTCACAGATATATTTTGAAATGGAAGCAGGTGGAGGTTTATGAGGGGGGAAAGGTTAGGAGGGGTGGGGAAATTCCTTCCTTCGAGGAGCTTGAGGAAGTAAGGCCTTATGCGCACATAATAAGGACGTTGAGGGGGAAGGATGTTGAGGAGATGAGGGAGGAGATCAGCCGTATAATATTTTCTTCGGGGCGGTAGCTCAGCTGGGAGAGCGCCTGAATGGCATTCAGGAGGTCGGGGGTTCGAGTCCCCTCCGCTCCACTTTAGGGATTATTAAAGAGATAATCCTCAAGTTCAAAAACTTATTATTCAAAGCCTTCTTCTCATTCTTAATCATACCTGCTTTGGCATTTTTTTGAACCCATTTTTAAAATCAGATCTTTGATGCATACTTAAAGAACAAAATTAGGGAATATGTGGTGGAAGAGTTTACTTTAAAATTTTACGAGATACCCTACTAAATTATTATTCTTACGAAAAAGTTTCGCTTACAACCTACGAGATAAGCGCATCCCTACAGGCCTTCCTCCTATTCTTCGCCCTTCAAGGAAGCCTTTACTATGTCCCCAGATATGATTACTATTGGGGTAAAACGGGGGAACAGATATTCCTACAGCTTGCCCTTATGACCCAGATAAAGAATTTCTCGTTCTTCTTGCTCTTTAAGGAAAGAAGTTTAGGAAACCCAAGAGGGAGGAAAATTATGATGTGGAGAATGCGGGTACGAAGTTCTTAAAGTGATCTAAATAAGATCCCCCTTATCAACATCAACCACAATGTTCCTTATTTTAACTTTCGCCCTGTTCCCCTTTATTTCCAAAAGCGTCCCCTTCACACCCAAACTTTTGACAAAATACTCCTTTCCCACCTCAAGCTCCCTTTCCCCTTTTAAAATCCCTTCCAATTCTTCTACCCTCTCCCCTTTCCTCACCCGGGAAATTGCGGAAAGTAGTTTCCTCCTCATTTCATCAATTTCCGCCCTTTCCCTTTCAATTTTCTTCAAGCCCTCCTCGTACCTTTCCCTTAAGGACACAAGGTAAGATGGTATATTCCTGTAAATTTCCTCAGCATAAGAGACAATATCATCCGTTAAACCCATCGCTCTTGCGGTCTGTATTCCCCTACTTTCCCCCACCTTACCCATTACGACCCTGAAGTTTTCCAAAGTTGCCACGTTAAAGAAGTCGGAATTTAGGGCAAGGATCTTTAAGCTTGGGAAATGTGTGCTTATTAATGAATAAACCGACCTTTCGGATAAATACTTACATATGGAATAGGCTAGGGCGGAAGCCTCATCCGGATCCGTTGAGGAGAATATCTCATCAAATATTACAAAATCGTATGGCTTTACCCTTTCAAGGGTCCCCTTAATTCCCTTAAGTTCCCCAACAAAGTGGGAAATCCCCTCCTCCGGTGCCCCCTCCTGGGAAAAACCCATAGGGAAAACCTCCGCCCCGTATGGTATAACCGCCTTCTTTGCGGGAACGGGTATCCCCATACCCGCCATAAGGACCGCAAAGGCTGCGGTTCTTAATGTGATCGTTTTCCCACCCGCATTCGGTCCCGTTATCAAAAGGGCGAATTTATCCAATTTTATTGAGATGGGAACGGTTTTTTGCCTTATCTTTGAATATAATAAAGGTTCCCTACCCTCAAGAATTTCCAACCTCCCATCTTTTGAAAACTCCGGTATCGTGCAATCAAAGTCTAGATAAAATTTCGCCCTCGCATAAATGCCGTCTATTAACCCTATCCCCTCATGGAGCTTAATGATACCCTCCTTCAACCTTATAAAGTTTCCTATCAAATTCCCTAATATTCTTCTCTCTTCTTCCCTTATCCTGTCGTCAAGCTGTATCAGCCTATTTTGAATGGGGACAACGTCGTAAGGTTCCACGAATATGGTTTCGGTTGTGTAAGAATATCCGTGTATAACCCCATCAAAACTAAAGTTTGATATAACCGGAAGGGTTAGCCTGCCGTTCTTTATTACGGGTTGTCCCTCCCTAAGCTTCCCCCTATTTTTCAGGATAATTTCGGAGTAAGCCTTTAAAAGCTGTTCCCTAACTTCGTTCCTCCTCTCGTAAAGCTCCTTGAGGAGGGGATTTTTAACCGTCCTTATCTGCCCATCCCTTGATATGTTATCCTTTATCTGCTTGGAAAAGGATAAAAGCTCCCTCGTGATGGGTAAATACGATGCCAAATTTGCGGAATGTAAGCTTTCCCTGAACCTTGAAGTCTTTTCTATAAACTCCGCAATCGTATATAGGTTCTCGCCGGTTAATACCCCGAATTTACCAAAATAATCAAATATCTCGTCCATGCTTGGAATGTTGGGCAAACTTAGGGATCTCCCCTCCGAATACTCCCTCAAGACCTCGGATATAAGCTTAAAATCCCTAATTGCCCTTTCGTAATCTGTCCTTAGGGATAATATAGCCTTTTCCCCAGAGGAGGTTAAGGCGTATTTTACCAAAAGCCCCTTTATTTCTTTAACGAACCTTTCCCTATCCCCCATAATTGAACTTTAAGCTTCTTGCGTGCTCCAACAAAATTTCAAATTTCAAACTTTTCTTTGTAGCATAATCGGAGACGACCTTCTCGATATCCATAAACCAGTGGGCGATGGAATTCCCTAAATGTGGTAAAATCTCATCCGCAAGTTCCTCCCTCACCACCCAAACCGCGATTTTAGTTTCTCCCTTCGTAAGATTATATAGGAAACTATATTCCCCAAAATCCCCCCTCAAAGCCCTATCCCCGTATATCAACAAGGCATCCGCATCAAATATATCCGTAAAAACCCTAATTTTAAAAGCCTTGCCCTTTAAAAGTTGATCCAAAGTATCCTCAACGCAGTGTAAAACCTGCTCGTACCCCTGAATTATTCCAAGGGTAAGACTTTCAAGCTCCCTTATCTCCTTTTTTGAGACTAAAACCAGGCTCTTTGAACTTTCGGTTAAAATTACGCCCAAGTTTGTGATTTTATAACCCGAAGGTAAAAAGTTTATTGAGGGAAAGATATAAGGGGTTGCGTCAAGTTTTCCCGCCCTAAGGAGGGGATCGATCTGGGAAAAAGATAGGTAAATCTTTTTCCAAGTTTTTGGGATTTTCAAAATGAAAGGGTAAAAATCAAACTCCCTTATTACCCCCAGGTTCATTAAAAGTTGTAGGTGCTTACGAGGAAGAGGGAGACCCTTGCAAGGGGCTTTCTATCAAGGAGGGCACCCGCGGAAAATCCAAGATAAATGACCTCCGTCCAATCAAACCTTATATTCCCATCAACAAATGGTTTTGTTGTATCTCCATCCCTGTAAAGGCCAAAATCAAACGAGGGTTTAAAGGACCAATCCTCATTTATGTTATGTAAAAATCCGAGCCTGAAGAATCCCCCCATCTTACCCGATATGTCCGTCCATGGGACCTGATAGGTGGGGGATTGGGTGTAGGTTAGGTAGTTGGAAAACCCCATAAAGGGACTAAACTCCTCGTCAAACACTATACCCTGACCCAAAATTCTCTTGTAATCTTTGGATGTGCCGAATCCATGAAATCCAAACCTAAATTTACCCAACTTGAGCGCGGATGAAATATAAGTTCCGTAATTATAAGAATTATCCAAAGCGCCCTCAAGTTTTAAATAAAAGAGCATATGATCCAGATCCAAGGCTGAGCCAAAATAGAGGTTTTTTGTGGTGTCCGCTGTACCGTAAGCCTGAAAGCCAAGAAAATTCCAATCAAAACCGAATCTTAAACCACCGAAAAAGTTATTTGGGGTATTTACCGCCAAAAGGTTAAACCAAACTTCCTTACCGTAAGAAATTTCAAAGAACGCATTTCCCCCAAGGTAGTCCCCCAATAGCATCCCATTTCCCCAGAAGGGCGCACCCATACCGCCCCTTATATAGAGGTACTTTACCGGCGAGATCTCAACGTAAGCCTCCTTTAATGTGGGGAAAAGGCTTGAAAAGGATATTATTGAGAACCTCCCGTAAAACCCCATATCGAACTGCATCTGTATCCCGAGTTCCCCCCTATAGTACTGCCTCTCCGATGCCCATAGCCCCAATATACCGTCTATGTTGTAAAACTTGGTCTTCTTTGCCTTAACCTCCTCCTCAATCTCTATTTGCGCCTGAGACAATATCAGACAAAGCATAACCGTATATTATACCCTCGTAATTTTCCAGAAAAGCCAAAACAGGAGGGCGAGTGCGGAGGAAAGCAAAAGGTTTACATTTAAAGCCATTTCCAAGCCAACGTATTTGGAAAGTATATCGTTCCAAGTTCCCATAGCGAGAACAACGAAAACGAAGGTTATGGCGTTTACGATATCCTTCAGGATCACCACCCTGCCCAAATATTCCGCGGTGGAGAACTTTTGAAATAGGGTCTCAAGGGCGATAAAGCCCATGGATGTAAAGATCCCACCTACAAAGAACATGGGGAGGAGGATAAGGATGTTTGAGGTTAGGGAGATGGAAGCTAGGATGAAGCTTAAAATCGCAACCGAATTCCAAAGGAGCCCATACTCCCTACCCTTCAGTACCCTACCAGATATATACGAACCTACGAACATACCGAAACCGTAAATGCCACCCGCTATCCCCATTTGAGCGGTCCCAACATGCCCAATTTTCTGAAGCTTCACTATACCCAAAACGTACGTCACCGCCCCTATGAAAGATATCAAAGCACCCGCTATGAGAACCGAAAGGAGGATCCTCCTCCTTCTAACAAAGGAGATCCCCTCCCTTAAGGAGGAAATGTAGTTTATTTTTGCATAGGAAGAGGGCTCAATGTACTCCCCCTTACCCTTTATGAATATTATGAGAAGGCCGGAAATTATGAAGGTCAATCCATCAAAGAAAAGCCCCACCTCCCATCCCTCCAAATTATATTTCTCCCAAAGGAACCTGTCCGAAATTATCCCACCCAAGAGGATACCCAAGCCCGTAGAGATCCTTCCCCAGAAGTTTAGCATACTGTTTAGAACGGGCAAATTTCCCTTTTCCCCCGCTATATATACCACCAAACCGTTCTTTGCGGAGTTAAAGAGTACGGTAAAGGTGAAGATCAAAAAAACCGTGAGATATGCTACCCAAAAAGATCGCGTTAGCTTAAAGGTAAATATTAGGGAGATCACCAAAAAAGCCCTTACGAAATCCCCTATGATCATCAGGGCTTTTCTGTTGAACCTATCCGTTATCGCCCCAGCTATGGGTCCGAAGAATAGTACGGGTATTACCGTCCAAACCGCAAGCAAGGAGTACTCTTGAGAGCCAAGGGCGTAGGTTCCAAGGAGGCTCAAAATTGCCATATTGTTTATCCTGTCCCCAAGCTGGGAAGCGGATAACGCAATTGTAAGTAAAAGTAAATTCCTGTTTTTTAAGAGTTTAAATTCTTGGATGGGCAATGTTTATGGTTAAAACGGGAAGATGGGATCTGGAGATCACCCCCTCCGCGACACTACCGAATATCACCTTCCTTATACCCGTCCTACCGTGGCTACCTATAACTATCAGGTCATAATGGTTTCTCTCCGCGTAATCAACTATTGCACCCGCATAATCAAGGTTTGGGGAGAAAAATACCTCAACCACCTTTTCCGCCCCATTAAAATCCGGCATCTCCTTGAGGACCTGCTCTTCGTAAATCGCCTTTTCCTTTGGATCCAAATGGAAATCCACGAGCAACGCGTGATATAGGGTTATCTTGCCCCAGTTGTTTATCTTGGGAAGGAAATTTATGATCTTCTGGGTTGCGGAAGAGAGATCCAGGGCAACCAAGATCTTTTCAACCTTTATGTGGGGAAACCTTAGGGTTATTACGGGGATTGGACTTGAATGTAATAGGGACTTTGCAAAGGAGCCTATGAGAAAGCCCCTTATCCCAGAAATACCCCTCGTTCCCACCGCTATAAAATCCGCCTTAAAGAGCTCCGCCTCCTTTATTGTTTCCGGTACAGGATCCCCGATTGCGAGCTTTGAGGAAACCTTTATACCCTGCGACCTTAGCCTGTTTTCCCATTCAAGGAGGTTCTCCTCCGCAGATTTCCTTGCCCTATCCCATGCCTCAATTATCCCAGAAAACTGGGATATTAGGGGTCCGTACATGCTCGTTATATCTGGGAAGACATGGAGAAGCAAAACCTCCACCTCCTCCTTTTTTGATACCGCATTTATGAAGCTTGCAACGTACCTGCTGTTTTCGGAAAAATCCGTCGCATATACAAACCTTTTCATTTCTTACCCCCCTTCAAATTGAGCAAAGCCATCTTTATATTTTCAACCTCGGATATTAACTTGTCTATTTCCGCATGTGCTTGCTGTATCAACCTATCCGCGGTGGCCTTAGCTATCTTCAAAACCTCAGAAGGGGATTCCCCGCCCCTCTTTTTTAACTCCTCGTTTTCCTTAGAAAGCCTGATGTATTCCTCCCTGAGCTTGTTATACTCCTTCGTTAGATTCTCAAGGGCTTGCTTGTACTCCTCACCACCCCTTTGCTCCCTCGAAAGTTCCCCTATTTTCTGGTTTAAAGCTACATACTCCCTCTTTATATTCTCGTATTCCCTTGAGAGATCCTCTAGTCTCTTCCTTAAGAGTTCGTTTTCCTGTTTCAAAAGCTCTACCTCGTCGCTCTTCCTCTCAAGCTCCCTCTTTATCTCCTCAACATCCAAAAGGTCAAGTTTGACCTGGGCGAGTTCAGCTTCAATCTCGTTCTTCTCCCTCAATAATTTTTCCATCTCCTTTGCGACCTGCTCAAGGAACTCTAAAACCTGATTCTTGTCAAATCCACCAAAGAGCGAACCCTTAAATTGGGCATTTCTAATATCGTTTGGCTTTAATCTCGGCATATTCAACCTCCTTTTCTTTCTATTACCTCTTCCCTATCCTTCCCCGTTGATACGAACCTCACCCTAATCTTCAAAATTCCTTCAACCTCGTTTATCATCTCCTCCCAAGATGGATAATCCTTATAAATGGGTTCTAGATGATACCAATCCTCAGAATATGCAGGTGGAAAACTTATCCTCTCTCCAAATAGCTTGTACTCAACCGCAGCCCTATATATTCCTATCTTCTCAAGGACATCCACTTTGGTTACGAATAGATCCGTAACACCGTTTATTATTGAAGCATAGTGGATGAGGGGTATATCCAACCATCCGCACCTCCTCGCCCTACCCGTTGTGGTTCCAAACTCCCCACCCTCCTCCTTCATCCTCTCACCGATCTCGGATATTTCCTCCGTGGGGAAGGGTCCCTCACCCACCCTAGTTGTGTAAGCCTTAAAAACACCTATAACCCTCTTTATCTTCCAAGGGGCTATACCAGAACCTACGGTAGCACCACCCGATATGGTATGGGAAGAGGTTACAAAGGGATAAGTTCCGAAGCTAACATCAAGGTATGTACCCTGCGCTCCCTCAAGTAAAATTCTTGCCCCACCCTTTTCAAGATCTTCCAAGAGTAAGACCGTATCCGCAACAAAGGGTTTTACGTACTCTGCAAATTCCATCAAAAGATCCCAAAGTTCATCCCTATCAAAGAAACTTTCACCGTAAGATTCAACGATCCTTTTGTTGAAATCGTAAGCCCTGTTTATATGCTCTTTCAAATATAAAGGCCTCAGGATGTCACCTATCCTTATCCCCAAGCGGGCGTATTTATCCCTGTTGGCAGGTCCTATTCCCCTTTTTGTTGTACCTATGGGCTTTTCGGAATGAGCTTCAAAGAGCGCGTCCTCAAGCTTATGATAGGGCATAACTACGTGCGCCCTAGGATCCACAAAGAGCCTCCCCTTTAAATCCCCAACATGAGGGTATAACCCCTCAACTTCGTTCTTGAAGCTTTCGGGATCTATCACCACCCCTGGTCCTATTATCCCAACAACATCCTCCCTTAAGAGACCCGAGGGTAGAATATGGAAGGAGAACTTTTTTCCATTAACATATACCGTATGCCCCGCATTTGCCCCACCTTGAAACCTCACCACCGCATCGTAATCCTTGGCTAAATAGTCTATTACCTTACCCTTACCTTCATCCCCCCATTGCAACCCCACTATAGCGGTATAAGGCATAAGGGGTATTTTAAGGCGGTTATAATTTTAATCAATGGTTTGCTTGCACTTCTTACAAAACCTTTTCTTTTCCCCATCAACGAAGGTAAAACCTACCCTTGTGGGTTTCCCACACTTGGGACATATGAGCTTTACGTTTGAGATATGAATAGGTGCTTCTTTTTCTATTATCCTACCCTTCCCCTCCGTCCCCCTCTTTACGTGCTTTTTCACTATGTTTGCGCCCTCAACTATAACCCTATTATTTTTTGTGATGACCTTAAGGACCTTTCCGCTCAACCCCTTGCTCTTTCCGCTTATTACTATTACCGTATCTCCCCTTTTTATTTTCCTTGCCATCACAGCACCTCCGGCGCTAAGGAAATTATCCTCGCAAAACCTTTATCCCTGAGCTCCCTCGCCACGGGCCCGAAGATCCTCGTCCCCTTCGGTTCTCCCGCCTGATTTATTAGAACTACGGCGTTATCTCCAAACCTAATGTAAGAGCCGTCCCTCCTTCGGATCTCCTTCCTGGTCCTTACCACAACGGCCTTATGAACTTCGCCCTTTTTAACCGGGGCGTTAGGGGCGGCTTTCTTTATACTGACCACAACAACATCCCCTACGGTCGCGGAAACCCTACCCCCCTTCTTACCGCTCCCCTTTAAAACCTTTATTATTAAAGCCTCCTTTGCCCCCGTGTTGTCCGCAACGTTTACGTAAGAGAGTTCTGGAAGTTGCCTAGGCATTTTCCACCTCCCTTTCCATTTCCTCCAAAACGGGCGTCTTCCTTATGATCCTAACGAGCCTCCACCTCTTAAGCTTTGATAAAGGCCTCGTCTCCATAACCTCAACCAGATCCCCAACTTTGCTCTCGTTGTTCTCATCGTGGACGTAAATCTTTTTCCTTTTCTTTATGTACTTGTGATACTTGGGATGTTCAACAATCCTATAAACTACAACCACCCTAGTTTTGTTCATTTTATCGCTTACAACGATCCCCCTTAAAACCTTCCTCTTTCCCCTATTTACCTCGCTCATAGCTTAACCCCCTTTTCCCACAAAACCGTTAAAACCCTCGCTATCTCCCTCCTATAATACCTTATGAGGTTCTTATCCTCAATCTGACCGAGTCTCCTTTTGAACCTCGCATCCCTAATCTGAGCCCTTAATACTTTAAGCCTCGCTAAAAGCTCTTCAACGCTCATATTCCTAAGTTCTCTAGCTTTTGTGGGTTTCATTTTATTTCCCCCGCCTTTACGATTTTGGTCTTAACAGGGAGTTTGGACGCGGCCACCCTTAAGACCTCTGTCGCTTCCTCTTCGGGTAATCCGGTGATCTCAAGGATGACGGTTCCCGGAACTACGAAGGCAAACCAACCTTCAACATCTCCCTTTCCTCCCCCCATCCTAACCTCCGCGGGTTTTTTGGTGAAGGGCCTGTGGGGGAAGATCCTTATCCAAAACTTGGCTTTCTTCCCTGCACTCCTTACCACCGCCAACCTCATCGCCTCTATCTGGTTGGAGAATATCCTTCCAAACTCAAGGCTCTTTAAGCCGTACTCCCCAAACTCAAGCTTATTTCCGCTTGATGCCACTTTACTTCTCACCTTTGGAAGGTGCTGTTTCCTCCATTTTACTTTCCTTGGTTGCATCATAGCACTTCCTCCTCGCTTCCCCTAAGTATATCTCCCTTGTATATCCAAACCTTAACCCCTATCGTTCCCCACTTAGTAAACGCGGTATCATATCCGTAATCTATGTTCGCCCTCAGGGTCTGTAGGGGAACCCTACCCTTCAGGTACCATTCCTTACGCGCTATCTCCGCCCCCGCTATCCTTCCCTTTATCTGCACCCTTATACCCTTGGCTCCCGCCCTCATAGCCTTGGTGACAGCCTCCTTCATAAGCCTCCTGTGGTAAGCCCTCTGCTCGATCCTCCTGGCTATATTGTACGCCACGAGCTGAGCGTCTAGGTCAGGTTGGGTTATTTCCCTATGCTCTATGGTGAAGTCCTTACCGAACTCTTTCTTTAAGGCCTTCCTGAGGTTCTCTATCGCCTGCCCCTGCCTACCTATTATAACTCCGGGCCTTGCGGTGTGGATGATTATGGTGGTTAAGGTTCCCTTCCTCTCTATGTTTATCCTTGAGATCTGTGGGTCGTTTGGAGATTTGCGATAGTACTCCACTATGAACTTTCTTAACCTGTAATCTTCAAGGAGATATTCCACGTATTCCTTTTTTGTCTCGGCGTACCAAGTGGATTGCCAGGGCCTAAAGTATCCCGTTCTGAGTCCTATAGGGTGCGCTTTCTGTCCCATTACTTACCCTCCTTTAAAACAAAAACCGTAATATGCGATGTTCTTCTCCTGAATATCCCGTTCCCTCCAAAGCGGGCGGGTTTAACCGCGGGTTTGGGGATCTTCCACATTGGACCCTTATCCACCTTCACTAGAGCTATCCTTAGGGTTGGGTAAAGCTCATCCACGCTTTTTTCGGGTTCAAACTTGTCCCTGTAAGATGCTACAGCCGCTCTCAAAACCTTCCTCATTATCCTAGCTCCCTTTTTAGGGGTGAACTGGAGGATGTAATCCGCCTCCTGTACGTTTAGGTTCCTTATAAGGTCCGCTATGAGCTTCATCTTCTTGGGGGATATCCTTGCCCTCCTTAAAACCGCAAAACCCCCCAACTTTTTAATTTCCTCTACTGGAAGTTGCCCCAAATTTTTCATCATTTCTTACCCACCTTTTTACCTTCTTTCCCCTTATGCCCGCCGAATGTCCGCGTGGGAGCGAACTCTCCTAGCCTATGCCCCACCATCTCCTGAGTCACGTAAACGGGAATGAACTTTTTCCCGTTGTGTACCATAAAAGTCAGCCCTATCATCTCCGGGACTATCATGGAAGCCCTTGACCAGGTTTTTATTGGGGTTTTGTCTCCAGTTTCAAGGGCCTTCAAAACCTTCTTCATTAGCTTTGGATCAACAAAGGGCCCCTTCTTTATACTCCTTCCCATATTTTACTCCTTTGAACCGTAACCAATCCTCCTCCTCTTGACTATAAACGCAGAGGAGGTCTTCCTCGGACTCCTCGTCTTTACCCCCTTGGCGAGCTTGCCCCAAGGTGTCTTTGGGATCTTACCCTTCGTTCTACCTTCACCTCCGCCGTGCGGGTGATCCACAGGGTTCATAGCGGTTCCCCTTACGGTGGGCCTTCTTCCCATCCACCTACTCCTTCCCGCTTTACCCAGAACCACATTTTCGTGATCTACGTTAGAAACCTGACCTATGGTGGCATAGCAATTGGGATTGAACTTCCTTATCTCGCCGGAAGGAAGCTGAACGTAAACCCAATTTTCGTCCTTTGAGAGGATCACCGCCTGAGTACCCGCTGCCCTCACGAGCTGTCCCCCCTTCCCAGGGATCATCTCAAGGTTGTGTATGGGAATACCTTCTGGGATGTTCTTCATAGGTAAGGCATTTCCGAGTTTTATTGGGGCATTCGGTCCCGACATTATTTCATCCCCCACCTTTATGCCCTCCGGCGCAATAATATACCTCTTTTCGCCATCCTTATAAACAACCAGGGCTATAAAGGCCGTCCTGTTTGGATCGTACTCTATAGCCTTTACAACCCCAGGTATTCCGTCCTTATCCCTCCTGTAAAAATCAACTATACGGTACTTCCTCTTGTTTCCCCCTCCCCTGTGCCTTACGGTTATCTTCCCTTGGTTGTTCCTACCCGCCTTCTGCTTTTTGGGTTTCGTTAAGGATTTTTCTGGTTCCTCCTTGGTAACGTACTGAGAGTAATCTATAACCGTCATAAACCTCCTGCCCGGTGTGATTGGCTTATACTTCTTTATCGGCATATTACACCTCCAGATTTATCTTATGACCCTCCTCAAGCGTCACTATTGCCTTCTTGTACGCGCTCGTATAGCCGAACCTGAACCTGTTCCTCAATCCCCTCCTTCTTTTGGGCTTCATCAATATCGTATTTACCTTTTTCACCTTTACCCCGAAGATCTTTTCAATTGCCTCCTTTATTTGAACCTTGTTAGCCTTGGGATGGACTACAAAGGTATATTTGTTGAGCTTTTCCCTCAAATTCATGGCCTTTTCGGTTATTACGGGCTCTATTATTATCTCATCATAGCTTAATTTCATTTCAAGAGCCTCCCCTTTAAAACCTCGAGCGCGCTCTTTTCCATAAATACGTGCTCCGACCAAAGGACGAAATAAGCGTTCACGGTGTCCGCGGGTAAAACTTCAACATCCCCTATGTTCCGTGCTGAGAGGTAAAAGGTCCTATTGCTGTTTGCAGGGATGAATAAGGTATTCCCGGAAATATTAAGAGATTTTATGAAATTGGCAACCAATTTCGTTTTAGGTTTCTCCATTTCAAAGCTATCAACCACGTATATCCTCCCGTTTTGGGCCCTATCCGAAAGTGCCATCTTTAAAGCCAGGTTTTTAACCTTATGCGGGAGCTTTATGTAATAATCTCTAGGCCTTGGTCCGTGAGCCTTTCCTCCCCCCACGAACTGAGGTGCGTACCTATCGCCGTGCCTTGCCCTACCCGTATGCTTCTGGGGCCAAATCTTTCTTCTTGAACCTATGACCTCTCCCCTGGTTTTCGCCCTGTGCGTTCCCTGCCTTTGGTTTAAGAGGTATGCCCTTACGAACTCCCAAAGTACATGTTTTTTGGGTTGAATATTGAAGATCTCTTCGGGAAGCTCAATTTCCCCTATTTTCTCACCCTTCAGGTTATAAACGGGAGCGTTCATTTTTCACCTCCGTATTTATAAATCGCGGGCCTTACGAACACGAACCCACCCTTATGACTCGGAACCCCACCTTTTACCAAGATTATGTCGTACTCCGGTAGTATCCTTACAAGCTCCAGATTGAGGATGGTAACGGTCTCGTTCCCGTAGTGTCCAGCCATCTTTTTACCCTTCCAAACCTTCGCGGGAAAGGTGTGCTGACCTATTGAACCGGGCCTCCTATGAAACTTTGAACCGTGGGCGGCGGGTCCACCCGAGAAGTCCCACCTCTTCACCACACCCGCAAATCCCCTACCCTTAGTTTTCCCCTGAACATCCACCAGATCTATACCGTTAAAGAGCTCAGCCTTTAAACTTGAACCTACGGGGAATTTTTCCAAATTATCCGTTTTAACTTCGTAAAATTTGGTAGGGTAAAGTTCCCTCTCCCCAAGGTGCTTCTTTACAAAACCCAAGATGGGCTTTGAAATCTTATGAACGGGCTTAAAGAAATACCCAACCACAAGGGCATTATAACCATCTTTCTCCTTGATTCTATGCGAAACCACAACGTTTTCAACCACCTGCAGGACGGACACCCCTACGGGCACCTCAAGAACTCCATCCTCCCTCTTAATGAAGACCTGCGTCATCCCTATTTTCCTTGCCAAAACCCTCATTTTCAACCCCTATATTATTGATACCTTAACATCCACGCCGGGAGGAACATCTATTTGTGAGATCTTATCCATGGTTTCGGGGGTGGCGTTTGAGATCTCTATTAATCTGGCATGCCTCTTTAGGATGAAGTGTTCCTGTCCCCTCTTGTCTATATGTGGACCCCTTATTACCGCAAATAGGGTCCTCTTGGTGGGAAGGGGGATCGGCCCGGATACCGTTGCCCCCGTACTCCTTGCGGTCACCGCAATTTGCTTAGCAAACCTATCAAGGACAGCGGGATCAAAGGACTTTATTTTTAGCCTAATTTTTTCCATCAGTCAAGGATTTCCGTTATTATTCCGGCTCCAACCGTCCTACCGCCCTCGCGTATCGCGAACCTCAACCCCTTCTCTATGGCGACGGGATATATGAGCTCCACCTCCATTTGGACGTTATCTCCAGGCATCGCCATCTCCCTCCCGTCCGCCAACTTTATGGTTCCCGTGACGTCGGTTGTCCTGAAGTAGAACTGGGGCCTATAACCGTTGAAGAAGGGCGTGCTCCTTCCCCCTTCCTCCTTCTTGAGGATATAGACTTCCGCCCTGAATTTCCTGTGGGGCTTTATGGATCCGGGCTTCGCCAAAACCATACCCCTCTCCACATCGTC
The DNA here is from genome assembly GCA_049414445.1 of Candidatus Caldipriscus sp. Classification (GTDB taxonomy): domain Bacteria; phylum Hydrothermota; class Hydrothermia; order LBFQ01; family LBFQ01; genus Caldipriscus. The sequence continues at coordinate 38,255 of JBMSAP010000018.1, forward strand.
TTTGCTCACACCCCTCAGGAGGGCTCCTATGTTGTCACCCGGAATGGCTTCGTCCAGAACCTTGCGGAACATCTCTATGGAGGTAACCACCGTCTTTATCGGTTCATCCCTAAATCCGACTATCTCAGCCTCGTCGCCGGGCTTGATTATTCCCCTTTCCACCCTACCTGTTACCACCGTTCCACGCCCCGTTATGCTGAATACATCCTCAATCGACATAAGGAATGGTTTATCGATCTCCCTAACCGGTTCGGGTATGTACTCGTCCAACGCCTCAACGAGATTCAGGATAGCTCCCGCGCCTATGGGGTCATCGAAGTTTGAGGGGTTCTGAAGGGCCCTGAGGGCTGAACCCCTTATTACGGGAACCTCATCCCCGGGGTAGCCGTACTGGTTCAAAAGGTCCCTAACCTCAAGCTCTACGAGGTCAAGGAGTTCGGGATCATCCACCAGATCCACCTTGTTGATGAATACAACTATGGCGGGTACGTTTACCTGACGGGCGAGGAGAACGTGCTCCCTCGTCTGGGGCATTACGGAATCCACCGCTGACACCACCAAAATGGCGCCGTCCATCTGCGCGGCGCCGGTTATCATATTCTTAATATAATCCGCGTGGCCCGGGCAGTCTATGTGGGCGTAGTGATACTTATCCGACTCGTACTCCACGTGGGCGATGTTTATGGTGAGGATCTTCGTCTCATCCTTCCTAGCTATCTTCGCGTCCGCCTTGGCAACCTCATCATAACTTTTAGCCTGTGCCATACCCTTTGCGGCCAAAACGTGCGTGATAGCCGCGGTTAAGGTCGTTTTTCCGTGGTCTATGTGCCCTATGGTTCCCACGTTCTTATGCGGTTTTGTTCTTAAAAACTTCTCCTTAGCCATCCCTTTACCTCCTTTAAACTGCGGGGCAGGGACTCGAACCCCGATCTCCTGATCCAGAGTCAGGCGTGTTGCCAATTACACCACCCCGCAGAAAAGTTGAGCGGATATTATAAGGGTGAAAAATCGTCCGTATAATATTTACCGATGTTTGCGATGGTGGTGCATGGGGGCGCGGGGAGGTGGGATGGGGAGAAACTTAAATATGCCAAGGATGTTCTACTCCAATCTGCCGAAAGGGGAATTGAGGTTCTAACCGGTGGGGGAAGCCCTTTGGATGCGGTGGAGGAGGCAATAAAGATCCTTGAGGATGACCCGATCTTTAACGCGGGAACGGGAAGCGTGCTCAGCATAGACGGGAATGTGGAAATGGATGCGTGCATAATAAACGATGAACCCTTTGTTTTGGGAGCAGTAATAGGGGTAAGGAGGGTGAAAAACCCTATCTCCCTTGCGAGGTTAGTCGCGGAAAAAACTTCTCACCATATAATGTACGGTGATGGGGCGGAAAATTTGGCGGAAATTTTTAACTTACCCTTTGCGGATGTGATAACCGAAAGTTCAAGGAAAAGGCTTGAGAAGGTAAAAAGGGGGATTTTTGATGGAGAAGTTGAGTTTTCCAAATTTTTGGAGAAGACGGTGAAACTTCTAAAGGAACACCCGGAGATGTTTATGGGAACCGTGGGGGCGGTCGCAACGGACGGAAATGCGGTATGCGCAGGTACCTCAACGGGGGGAACAACCCTAAAGCTACCCGGTAGGGTCGGGGATACTCCGATACCGGGGGCGGGAACTTGGGCGGAAAAAGGGGTAGGCGCTTCCGCGACTGGTATAGGGGAAGGGATAATAAGAGGCCTATTAACAAAGAGGTTTTGCGACCTCGTGATTATGGGTATGAAACCCGAGACCGCAGCAAGGGCTGTTTTGGACCTTACGGATTACCCGGTTGGTATAATAGGGCTTGATAGGTCCGGAAGGGTGGGGGTGGCGCATAACACACCATATATGCCCTCGGTTTATATTGCGGTTAAGGGTAAGGAAAGGGAGGTTAGGTTCTATGGTATATCACTTTGAGGGAAAGATGAAGGTTTTGGTTTTGGATGAGAGGGTTTATAAGGGGAAAATGCGCCTTTACTTATGCGCCTCGGAAAATTTCGGTTTAATAAAGGTGGTGGGTAAAGGGCTTTACCTTTTTGGGGTTTTTGAGATTTTCGCAAAAAGAAGTAGGACCTTGTATTACCTAGAGGAGGCAAAACCTCTTTACGATTACAGGCATATGCTTAGGAACCCAGCTGTCCTTGAAGCATACTCAAAGATCTACGAAAAAATCAAGTACATTGATGAAATAGAGGATGAGAGGTTTTATCCAAGTATAATAAGTATATTTGAAAGGCTTAAGAAGGAACCTAACGGCTTTTCCAAAAAGCTCATGCAAACCTTACAGAACGCTCAGGATCTGGAAGATATGTTTAAGGTCCTGGAGGGGATATGAGGGCTTTTGCTTTTCCCGGGCAAGGTAGTCAATACGTGGGTATGGGTTTGGAGATTTACGAGAGGTACGATTTTGTTAGGGAAATTTACGAGGAGGCGGAAAGAATTTCGGGAAAGCCTATAAAGAAGCTCTCCTTCGAGGGTCCCGAGGAGGATCTTACAAGAACCGAGAACACGCAACCCGCCATATTTGTCTATTCCATCGCCTTGCTTGAGGTTTTGAAAAGGAAAGGGATAGAAGCGAATGTGGTTTTTGGGCACAGCCTCGGGGAATTTTCCGCCCTTTACAGCGCGGGCGTCTTTTCCTTTGAGACAACCCTTAAGCTGGTCGTAAAGAGGGGGGAGCTTATGGGGAGGGCGAAGGGCGGTAAGATGGTTGCGGTGATAGGAAAGGATGCATACAAAAGGGCAGAGGAAGTTATGAAGGAGTTGAACCCACAAAAAACCGTAATAGCTAACATAAATTCTCCAATACAGGTTGTAATATCTGGTGATGAAAGGGAGGTGGATGAAATCGTTGAAAGAATAAAAAGTATGGCAAAGGATCTTAGGTTGATACCCTTAAAGGTCTCCACCGCCTTTCACTCACCCCTTATGGACGAAGCGTCTACGGAATTCTCTGAAATACTGGAAAATGTGGAGTTTATGGAACCAAAGGTACCCATAATTATGAATTCAACGGGAAAGATAGCAAAAAGTTCAAAAGAGGTTTATAATGCCCTTAAGGTCCAGCTTAGATCCCCAGTTTTATTTGTTGATATGATAAATACTGCTATTGAGTTTGGGGTGGATGAGGCTTGGGAGGTTGGACCAAAGAAAGTACTTTGTGGTTTGATCTCCCAGATAACCGATAAAATAAAAACATTCTCTGGGGAGGAATATGTCAAGGTTTAAAAAGGCGGTGGTTGGAATACTTATAAGGGATTCTTCTATTCTCCTTGTAAGAAGGTCAATGGCTTTATCCCAGCATGCGGGGGAAATAGGACTTCCCGGTGGTATGATGAAAGCCTATGAATCAAAGCTTTCAACCCTGTATAGGGAGCTGAAAGAGGAGCTCGGTTTGGATCCGGAAAAATACAAGGTGGTGGGGGAGCTTAAAGATGTGACCACCGCCTTCACAAGGATAAGGATCTTTCCCTTTGTTGCAATTTTAAGGTACCACACGGAAATCGTTCCATCGGAAGAGATAGAAAGCTTCTCTTTCGTCCCCCTAACTTCCCTGAGGCCATTAATTTATTCGGATAGGGTTGAGACGGAGCTTGGGACACTTTGGGGGGCAACCGCTAGGATTATCAGAAACCTCTTCCTTGAGGGTAGAAATTTCCTACCCGAGCTATCGGATATTATTCCCAACCTTTAACCATATAACCCCTACCCCTTAAGGAGTCTATTAGGGGTCCAAGGGCTTTTAAGGTATTTCTCCTCTCGTGCAAAAGGATTATTGAACCGGGCTTAACCTGCCTTAAAATGTTGGAAATCAACAGGGGTTTTGGATGGTTTTTCCAATCCTCCGAATCATCGTTCCAGAGGATCACCTTCATTCCCAAAACCCTAACCACGGAATCCATAGCCCTTGAGTATCTCCCGTAAGGAGGCCTAAAAAAGATCACCTTTTCCCCCGTGATCCTCTCTATAAGCTTGTTTGTGCTATCTATCTCCTTATAAACCCTATCAAAATTCCAAAGGAACATAAGGGGAGAGTGGGAATACGAATGGTTTCCTATCATGTGCCCCCTCCTGTGGATCTCCTTTACAAGATTCGGGTGGATTTCAACATTTCTCCCCACCAAAAAGAATATCGCCTTCACCCCGTACTTATCAAGCGTATCAAGGATCTGCAAAGTATATTTTCCGGGACCGTCGTCAAAGGTGATAAGAACATCCCTTCCCCTTTCAAATATTATATAATCCCTTTTGGGAATTTTGTACGCTAAGGCTTCGTAAAGGAATAGGAGAAAAGCAAGAAAAATTATTGAAAAACCGAAGATGGGATTGGGGGAAAACCTCCCAACTTCCCTTATAGGTTTCAAACTTTTAAGGAAGGGCTTTTTGAAAACGTTCAGGTAGAAGTAATTTAGGAGTATGTAAAGGAAAACGGATTTAAAGAAACCTTCCCTAAACCTCCTGCTTGATGTGATAACCGGGTTGTTTATTGTTTTAACCTTTCCAAGTTTTTTTAACCTATTTCCCAGATCTATGTCTTCCCCCGTTCCCAAATCCGTCCTAAATCCACCTACCTTATAAAAATATTCCCTCCTAACCGCAAAGTTCCCCCCCGAAAAGCTATAATTACCCCTAATTAAAGTTTCAATTCTCCACACCAAGGGGGATATGATTTTAAAAAGGAGGGATGTAAAATTGAAAACCTCCTTAAAATAAACCGGACCGTTTAAGGCTATAACTTCCGGATCCTTTTCAAATTCTTCAACATATTTTCTTATCCAATCCCTTGGGACGACGCAGTCTGCATCTGTTGAAATTATTATTTCACCTTGCGCATTTGTGAATCCCTTTTGCCTTGCGTGGGCGACGCCCTTTTCGTTTTCTATTAGAATTTTTACGGGATACTTTTTTAAAATTTCTAACGTTCCGTCCGTTGAGTTGTTATCCACGAATATTATTTCATACTCCCCGTTATAGTCCTGATCCAAGAGACTTTTTATGAGGTTCTCAACGAAGTTCTCTTCGTCATAAGTTGGAATAACAACCGATACTTTCATATAAACCTATCTAAGCTCCTATAAAATAACTCTTGTCCCCTTTCAAAGCCGTAATAAAAATCTCCCTTGTCGGCAAAGTTCTCGTATATGTAAAGCCCGAAGTTAATATGCTTTTCTTCTTTCATGTGCTCATCAAAGTAAGTCAGATCGCTTTCTTTAAAGTTATAGAATTTTATCAAGCACTCTTTCTTAAATTTTGCAATTTCGGGCTGCTGGACCTCAAAGGAATGAAGAGCGCCAAGCAATTGGGAAGGATTCATACCGTTCAGATGCGAGATTAAATCATCCAAAGTTGGATACTTTTCGGGTTTTTCAAGGTTTTCAATCCATTTTCTCCAAAGTAATACATGTTCTTCCTCTTCCTGAACGATCCAAGTATCTGAAATTGAAAACCCGTCCAAAACCCTCTGCCAATAGCGCGGTATATTTTCTATTAGATCAAGATAGGAATGGGCATATTCGGAAAGCTTTTGGATAGAAACTTCGCCATTTTCCCATGCCTTATAGAAAGGGTGTTCCCTTAATCTAAACTTTAGCTCAAACATATTGGGTATTATATAGCCGCAGGACAATCCTTTGGGATAATGCGGTCCGCATTCATAAATCTCCACCACCGATACCTTCCCAGTTTAGAATTACAATTCCGAAATGGATTTTAGCCTAAGTCCCGAATTTAAAGGAAGGGTTAAAGCTTTAAATGATGGAAAGTTTAACAAAAATGGTAAATTCGTAATATATTGGATGTCCCAAAGTCACAGGGCAAACTTCAACCATAGCCTTGAATTTGCGATAGAGCTATCAAACGCCTACAGAAAACCCCTATTGGTCTATTTCCCTATCACGGACAGGTATAAGTATTCAAACGCACGATATTACAAATTTATGTTGGATGGGATTTTGGAGGCCAAAAAATCCATAGAGGAAAGGGGAATAAAGTTTGTCATAGAAAAGGTGGATGATATCAAACAGAGGGTCGTAGAAATTTCAAGGGATGCTTTCGCCTTAATTACGGATAAAGCATACTTAAAGTTTTATAGAAGGCTCAACCGATATGTGGCAGAAAAATTGGATATACCGGTCTATGAGGTGGAATCCGACGTTTGCGTTCCCGTTGAAGTAGCATCCGATAGACTTGAGCCTTACGCTTTCGGTCTTAGAAAAAAGATTTATAGCATAATGGATGCATTTATTGTTGAATTGAAGCCGAGAGAGGTAAAGATCAAATCGGTTAGCCTTGATTTTGGAATAGGGGAGCTAACTCTAAAGGATTCTCTGGAGATTTTAGATATCCTCAACATAGATAAAAGCGTTAGCTTATCCCCTTTCGTCGGTGGTTATAGTCAAGCAAGAAAATACTTAGAAGAGTTCATAGAGAGGAAACTTCACAAATACAAAGATTTTAGATCCCATCCGGAGCTTGATTACCAATCAAACCTTAGCCCCTATTTGCACTTTGGACAGATCTCGCCTATAGAAGTTGTCCTTGAGGTTTTATCAAAGTACGGTAAGGATGAGAACGTGGATAGCTTTTTTAACGAGCTGATAGTTTGGAGAGAACTTGCCAGGAACTTTTGCTATTACAATCCAAACTATAACCATTACGAGGGAATTCCAGATTGGGCTAAAGAGACTCTGGAAGAACACAAAAAGGACAGGAGGGAGTATATCTATACCCTTGAAGAGCTTGAAAACGCAAAAACCCACGATGAATATTGGAATGCGGCACAGTTAGAACTCTTAAAAACAGGAAAGATGCACAACTACATGAGGATGTATTGGTGTAAGAAGATCATTGAATGGACGGATGACCCAAAGCAAGCCTTTGATATAGCCTGTTATTTGAACGATAAGTATGAGCTTGATGGGAGGGATCCCAACGGATATGCGGGAATATCTTGGTGTTTTGGAACTCACGACAGACCTTGGAAAGAAAGAAAAATCTTTGGGAAGGTTAGATATATGAGCGCATCGGGCTTAGAAGCAAAGTTTGATATTAAAAAGTACGTAGAGAAGGTAAAGAGGTTATAACCCCGTTATAATATCCGAATATGAACGAGCTTAGGATCGGGATGGATGAGCTTAGAAAGAAAGCTCTGGAAGTTAAGGAAAGCGGATATACTTACTTTTCCTTTATGACAGCGGTTGATAATGGGAGCAATTTAACCCTATATTACAGGCTTGCGAATTTGGAGAACAACTCGGAGGTTTGGCTCGTGGTTGAGAATGTACCTTACGGGGCGGAGGTTCCATCCCTTTACGATATATTTGAGGGGGCGGATTGGCACGAGAGGGAATGCTATGACCTCTTTGGTGTCAAGTTTTCAAACCATCCAAATTTAAAGAGGATCCTGCTCCCGGAGGATTACGAGGGACATCCCCTCCTGAAGTCCTTCCCTATAGATGCTCCATATAAGGATTACAGGGACTGATGAAGTTCGTATTCATAACCGGTGGGGTTTTATCCTCTTTGGGTAAGGGTATAACCACCGCCTCCCTCGGATTACTCTTAAAAAGTAGGGGGCTTAAGGTAACCATAGTGAAGATAGACCCTTATTTGAACTCCGACGCGGGAACCATGAACCCTTACCAGCACGGCGAGGTTTTCGTAACCGAGGATGGGGGGGAAACGGATCTTGATATAGGGCATTACGAGAGGTTTTTGGGGGAGAACCTATCAAAGGAAAATAATATAACCGCGGGAAGGATATACCACGAGGTGATACACAGGGAGAGGATGGGGCATTATTTGGGCGCCACGGTCCAGGTTGTGCCACACCTCACAAACCTGATAAAGGATAAGCTTAAGGCAATAGCAAAGGAGTACGATATTTGTTTAGTTGAGATAGGGGGAACGGTTGGGGATATTGAGGGATTACCTTTCCTTGAGGCGGCTAGGCAGATGGGATTGGAGGAAAGCTGTTTTTACATCCATGTATCCTATGTTCCCTTCATAAGGTCGGTGGGGGAGCAAAAAACAAAACCCACCCAACACTCAATACAGAAGCTAAGGGAAATTGGGATACAGCCGGACGCGGTGGTATGTAGGGGTGAATATCCTTTGACCGAGGAGGCAAGGTCGAAGATAGCGATGTTCTCAAACGTTCCCGTTAGGGCGGTGATAAGCGCCCATGATGTTGAAAACGTATATAGGATACCCTTCATATTGGCGGATCAAGGTTTGGACGACATAATTTTGGAAAAGCTTGGAATAAGAACATATCTAAAGAGGAAATTGGAGGATTGGGAGGATTTCGTAAGGAGGCTTGAAAATCCAAAGAGAAAAAAGAGGGTAGCCATAATAGGCAAATACGTTGAGGTTAGGGACGCATACAAGAGCCTCATAGAAGCTTTAATACATGCGGGGGCTCATACGGGCGTAAAACCCGAGATAACCCTCGTGGATGCTTTGGAGATAGAGGAGAAGGGGGCCGAGATCTTGGGGGATTTTGATGCTCTGATAATAGCTGGCGGGTTTGGTAAAAGGGGGATAGAGGGGAAGATTGAGGCGATAAAGTTTGCCAGGCTTTCAAAGAAACCGATTTTGGGGATATGCCTGGGTATGCAACTTATGGCGGTTGAATGGGCGAGGAACGTCTTAAACCTGAAAGGGGCAAACAGCGAGGAATTTGACAAAAACACCCCCTACCCGATAATCCATTTACTTCCAGATCAAAAGGATAAACCTATGGGCGGAAGTATGAGGTTGGGAGGTCAGGAGATAGAGCTTAAGGAGGGGAGTTTGATACATTCAATATATGGGACAAATCGGATATTTGAGAGGCACAGGCATAGGTACGAGTTTAATAACGAGTTTAGGGAGGAATTTGAAAAAAGCGGGCTTGTCGCATCGGCGGAGCATAAGGGTTTGGTTGAGGCTCTTGAATTCAGGGATCACCCCTTTTTCTTGGGGGTACAGTTCCACCCGGAGTACTCCTCAAAACCCCTAAAACCCCACCCTATTTTTGTTAAACTAATTTCCCTATAATGTTCTGGACATTAAACCCCCTTTGGTTCTATTTGGCAATATTGGGTGTTTTTGCTGTGATGATTTTGCATACGGTAGCCAACAGGTTCGCCCCAAAGGTTCTATTCCCCTGGATAGGTTTCTTTAATTTGGGTTTGAGCAGATCCTCGTTATTTTTGAGGTTGAGAGATTATCTGGTTGTTATAATAAGGAGCCTCATAGTATTTTCTTTATTTTTGATCTTGGCAAAGCCTTTCCTTTACAAAGGAAAACCACCAAAGGAGATTTGGATAAGGGATGTTCCTCCTGAAAAGACGGCGGAGATATTGGGAAGTTGGGGGAAATTTGCGGAGGTCAGGTTCTCGCCGAGCGAAAAACCAAAGGGTAAGGTTGCCCTCGTGGGAAATTGGGATATCATCCCAAACGCGGAGTACGAAATTTGGGGGGAAAGGGAAAGCTGGAAGGTTTTAGAAATTGAGGCAGGAACGGATGAGATAAAGATCTCCCTATATTCCGAAAAACCCGTAAAGTTGAAAATAAGGGTTATCTCAAAGGAAACTTCCATAAGCGATAAAATAGAGTTTGAGGGGGAAAAACTTTATACGTTAAAGGGGAAGTTTTCGGGCGAAGTTTTGATAACCTTGGGAGGGAGGAAGTTTTACGATTATGTCCTTGAAGGGGGGAAAGGGGGGGAGGTTTTCGGAAAGGGAACGGACAGGGAGGTGATAATTAACGCATTAAAGGTGACGGGTGCGGATCTTAGGGTGGGGATAGATACCGTTTTCCCGGGTTTGGATATGGTGTTTGTTAGAAAGTGTGAAATTCTTAAGGGTTTGGGGATAAGTTATCGGAAAGAGATGGTGGAGTTTATATTTTCAGATAGTGGTTGCGTATTCCAAGGGGGAAAACCCATATTGTACGACGAGAGGGGAAATTTGGTGGGGGTTGAGTTTGAGAATTTAAAGCTCTTTGGGTTTTCGCCATCATATACAGGCTTTGGTTTTACCCCAAGATTTTTAAGGCTTTTGTCCCTAAGCTCAAAGGATGTTTGGAAGGTGTATTTAAATGTGGGTGATAAGGTGGATCTGGGGGAAAATTATGAGATAAGGGGGAAGACAACTTTGTGTTGTCCATCGGTTTTCAAGGCGGAAAGTCCCGGTATATATAAGGCGTATAAGGGGGATAAACTTGCGGGGGTGATAGTAGCCAATTTAAATTACGAGATAAGGGTTCCGGAACCGCCCAAGCCCTTGGAAAACTTTGTAAAGATTTTCTTGATATTCTTCCTTCTACTTGAGGTTATCCTTACTTCCGTAAAATTGAAAGTATGGAGGGGGTAAAGAAAATTCTAACTCCCACCGTGGTCGTATCCGCCCTCGGTTATTTCGTTGATATATTTGACCTTGTACTGTTTTCCATTTTGAGGGTTCCGAGTTTGAAGGATCTGGGGCTTACAGCTGAGGAGATATTAACCAAGGGGGTATGGATATTAAATTCTCAGATGGCGGGGTTTATGGTGGGGGGAGTTTTTTTCGGTATAATCGGGGACAAGATAGGGAGAAAGCAAGCTCTGTTCGGTTCCATATTCCTTTATTCCATAGCAAATATTCTAAACGCCTTCGTCTTCGACCCATGGTCCTATATGATCATTAGGTTCTTTGCGGGGATGGGACTTGCGGGGGAGCTTGGAGGGGCAATAACCTTGGTAAATGAGGTGTTGGATAAGGAGAATAGGGGTTGGGGTGCTACGGTGGTCGCTTCCTTTGGGGTATCCGGCGCAGTATTTGCCGGGATCTTTGCGGAATTTTTACACTGGAGGGCAATGTATTTTTTGGGTGGGATATTGGGGCTTATCCTTTTATTTTTCAGGTTCAAGGTTTACGAGTCCTTTATGTTTGAGAAGGTTAAGAGGGCGGAGGTTAGAAGGGGGGATCTTATCCTCCTTTTTTCCTCATGGGATAGGGTTATGCGTTTCTTTAAGGTGAACCTTGTGGGGCTTCCGATATGGTACTCAATAGCCTTGGCGATAGTTTTGTCTCCGGAGATGGGGAAGGTTTTGGGGGTGAAGGGGCAAGTTTCGGCAAATATAGCTGTGGCGGTAAATTATGCGGGTTTGACGGTGGGGGATTTTATGAGCGGAAGTTTAAGCCAGATCCTAAAAAGCAGGAAGAAAGCAATATTGATTTTCCTTTTCCTCCTGATACTATTCCTGGTCCTCTATTATTCCTCAAGGGGGGTTTCCCTACAGACCTTTTATTTCCTTTGCTTCCTTATAGGGGTTGGGGCGGGATATTGGGTGGTCTTCATAACGACCTCGGCGGAGAACTTCGGGACGAACCTAAGGGCAACGGTCGCAACGATTACTCCAAACTTCATAAGGTTTTCCGTCGTACCCATCACATCGGCTTTCTTGGCACTTAAACCGCACCTTGGTATGATAGGGTCCGCCGCGTTGATAGGGGTAATTTGCTTTGCCATAGCCTTCCTATCCTGGTATCTCCTTGAGGAGACTTACGGGAAGGATCTGGACTTTATAGAGGAATAAACGAAATCCGCGAGGATGTGGAGGGTGTCCGCAAAAAGGACACCCAAAATAAAGGGGAGAAAATAGGGGTTATTAAATATCGCGCTTACATTTATTGAAATTGGCAGAAAATTCCTTATAACCAGCCAAACTAAGAAAACTATCCCGAAGAAATAGCCAAAACGGGTCAATATTCCGATAATCGGAATATGCGAAATCCCCCTGTGTGGCACAATCGCCGCATAAGGCCACCATATAAATGATAGCTTCCCCCACCTCTTTACAGGCCTTGAAGTTCTAAGATCCAGATCCGGAGAAAACCAAAGGGTTGCAACTATACTTCCCAAGGAGAATGCAAGGATCTTATCCCAATCAAAGCCCCAACTGTAAGCTAAATATCCCGCTATAGCTGTAGAAATCAGGTTTATCCTATCGTGCGTCCTTCCCGAGGGCATTCAAATGCTCCCTTAAGGTCGCGGATCTAAACCTCATGGCTCGGGAGGTATATGGGTTTATCTCCTCAATAACGAGCTCCTCCTCAAATTCCTTACCCTCCGCCAATACCCTACCGTCCCCATCTATGATCCTTGACCTACCAAAAAATATTATCCCATCTTCGACCCCTACCCTATTTGCGTAAATTGTGGGTGTTCCGAAAAATAGGGACGGGATCCCTGCCAGGGTGTGCCAAACATCAATGGAGCTCCTCTCCCCCACCCCCCTAAGTGGATTGTTTGATATTATTACAATGTAATCGCAATTTGAGTATTCTAAGTACGCATCTACGTGCCACGCATCCTCGCATATCAGGATCCCGAACCTTCCAAGCTTACTTTCTATGGGTGAGAAAATTTTCCCCCTCGTAAAGTACCTACCCTCGTCGAACATACCGTAAGTGGGAAGATAAACCTTCCTGTGGATCCCCAATATCTTACCATCCTCAACGAAAATCGCGGAGTTATAAAATTGCCCCCTATCCTCAATTATCGCACCGAATATCAAGGATATACCCTTTGCCTTTTCGAGGATTTCATTCATCTCCTTTGAACCTTCGCTTATTGAAACGGTCGGGGTCATCCAATTCGTAAGGTATCCTGTGAGGCTAAGCTCGGGGAAAACGAGGAGGTCCAAACCTTCCCCCTTTGCCATTTCAATGTACTCAAGGTGCTTTTTCAAATTTTCTTGGATATTCAAAAGTTTAGGTTTTATCTGCGCTATTCCTACTTTCAAGGGGATATTCTACACCCGACTTTTCCCCCTTAAAATACACACTTCATTATGGTAAAAATAAGGCTTCAGAGGGTTGGAAAGAAAAATGATCCAAGGTATAGGATAGTTGTTGCGGATAGTAGGGCTCCCAGGGATGGGAAGGTGATAGAGGTTATCGGTCACCTTAACCCCAAGGATGATAACGATTGGTCCCTTGATTACGAGAGGTACGAATATTGGATCTCAAAGGGGGCCCAACCAACGGAACGTGTTCTTTCGGTTGTTAGACGTTTGGAAAAAAAGGAGGTGAAGCATGGAGCTCAAGGATCTTCTTGAATATATCGTAAAGTCGCTGGTGGATAATCAGGGTGAGGTTTCCATAACCGAGGTAAAGGGCGAGAGGGCGGTGATATACGAGGTGAAGGTGGCGGACGAGGATAAGGCGAAGATAATAGGTAAGCAGGGGAGGACCGCGAACGCCATCCGTAGAATAGTGGAGGCTATAGGTAGGAAGCAGGGTAAGGTGGTGAGGGTAGAGATCTTAGCTTGAGGGTTAAGGTGGGGTTAATAACCAAGCCGTGGGGGAAGAGGGGGGAAATAAAGGTAAAAACCCCCTATCCCCCGCACTTTTTTATAAACAAAAAAGTGCATATTTTGAACGAGGAGTATATGGTAATTTCCGCAAGAAAATTGAAGGGGGATATGTTGGTTATGAAGCTTTCGGGAGTTGAGGATATAAATAAGGCGGAACTTCTGAGGAACCTTTACGTTGAGGTGGAGGAAAAGGATCTGGAACCTTTGGGGGAAAACGAGTATTACGTTTATCAGCTTTTGGGTTGCGATGTACTTGACGAGAATTACGGGTTTTTGGGGAAGGTTAAGGATTTGCACGAATGGGCGCCTTACTGGACGTTGGAGGTTTTTGGCGAAAAGGAGATATTGATACCTTTCGTTTCCGAGTTTGTAATCGAGGTGGATGTGGAAAGAAAAGAGATAAGAACTAGACTTCCAAAGGGATATGTTGAGGCTTTATGAGATCCTCGAGGGGTACGAAAAAAGGAAATTCTCCGCAGGGGAGATTTTTGGAGAAATTTATAGGAAAGCAAGGGAATTTGGGGATCTGAATGCCTTAATTACTTTAAACGATGGGGAAATTCCCGAAAATGCCTTACCGATAGCGGTGAAGGATAATATAACAACGAAAAATTTAAGAACCACCGCAGCCTCAAAGATCCTTGAAAATTATATTCCCCCTTACAACGCCACCGCGGTTGAGAGGCTTCTGAAGAAAAACTTTTATATTATCGGGAAGACGAACCTTGACGAGTTTGGTATGGGTTCAACGGGTGAAAATTCCGCCTTCGGTCCCACCCTCAACCCCATAGATAAAACCCTAGTGCCAGGGGGTTCATCCTCGGGTTCCGCCGCGGCGGTGGGGGCGGATATAGTTCCCGTAGCCTTGGGTAGCGATACGGGGGGCTCGGTTAGATTACCCTCCGCTTATTGCGGGGTTTGGGGGTTTAAACCTTCGTACGGGAGGGTTTCAAGGTTTGGCCTTATAGCCTTCGCATCTTCCCTTGATGTGATAGGGGTTATATCAAGGTCCGCCAAGGATATAACCTTGGTTATGGAAATAATTTCGGGGCATGATGAAAAGGATGCCACGAGCTTAAGAATAGAAGGTGTAAAAAGGGAAAAGGTTGAGGCTTTAAAGAGGGAGAGATGGAGGATAGGGATCCCAAAGAACCTACTTGATGGTATTGACGGAAGGATAATTGGGGAGTTTGAGGGGTTTATTAGGGAGATAAGGAAGTTTTCGGATGTTTTGGAGATTGAGATGAGATATACGGATTTTGCCTTAGCCTCTTACTACGTGATAGCATCATCGGAGGCTTCCTCAAACCTTGCCAGGTACGATGGCGTTAGGTACGGGAGGGTTATCCTTGGGGAGAACCTTTGGGAAACTTATAAGAGGACTAGGGAACTTTTCGGGAGGGAAGTTAAGAGGAGGATAGGGATAGGGACTTTCGCATTATCTTACGGATATTACGACAAGTATTACATAAAGGCCCTGATGGCGAGGAGACTCATAAAGGAAGAGATAGAGGGAATTTTGAGGGAGGTTGATTTTATCCTCCTTCCCACATCCCCATCCCTTCCCCCAAAGCTCGGTTCTGGCTTTTCACCAATAGAATATTACAACCTCGATAAGCTAACCGTTCCATTTAGCCTTGCGGGTGTCCCCGTTATGAGCGTTCCCTTGGGGAAATTCGTTGGGGTTCAGGTTGTGGGGAGGTTTGGGAGGGACGAGGAGGTCTTGGCTTTTTCCGAAATCTTGGAGGGGATGATTGGATAGGCTTTCCCTATTTTACGAAAATTACGTCTTTGGTAGGTTCTTCGTAAAGGATTATAGGTTTTTTGATACGGGGGTTGAGAGGGGTTATTTTGTGGTTTTGGTGGGGGAGTACGATAGGGAAACGGTGGAGGAAATAAAGAGGAACAAGATCTTTGAAAAGACCTTCGTATATGAGGACGATGGTAGGTTGGCAATAACCCTAATTGAGGAGAAGAGGGAGAAGTTTCCCATTTTGAACCTTATAATGTTTTTCCTTACCGTCCTTTCAACCTTATTTGTTGGAGCCTTGCATCTCGGGTTAAACCCATTCGGACCGGATATCCTAAAGGGTTGGGTCTTTTCTCTTCCTTTGCTTTTGATATTGGGAGCTCACGAGTTCGGTCACTTTATAGTTGCGAGAAAATACGGGATACCAGCCTCCTGGCCATATTTTATACCCTTTCCCTCATTAATAGGGACGATGGGGGCGGTGATAAGGTTAAGGGGGTTCTTACCGAGCAGGAGGGCCCTCCTTCATATGGCCTTTGCGGGACCTATAGCGGGTTTCATAGTTGCAATTCCGATCTTAGTTTTGGGATTAAGGATGTCCCAAGTTTTGGAAGGCGAGATTTCGGAAGGGATCTTCTTTGGAGAACCTTTAATCTTTAAGTTTCTGTCCCTGTTGGTTTTGGGGGATGTGGGGGATAAGGTTATAAACTTGCATCCGGTGGGGTTTGCGGGCTGGGTGGGGCTATTTGTCACAGCCTTGAACCTAATACCTATGGGACAGCTTGATGGGGGGCACATATTTTACGCCCTATTTCCAAGATATCACCACATAATCGGTTGGTTGGTGATAGTCCTTATGGTGATAGGTGGGATGTTTTGGTCTGGTTGGTTTATTTGGGCTTTCTTTGGGATCTTGGTTGGCGTATATCATCCCCCCGCCCTATTTATGGAGAGGAAACTTAAGGGGATAGACTACCTAATGGGTTTCCTTTCCCTCCTTATCTTTGTTCTATGTTTTACCCCAGTTCCTATAAAGGTTCAATTTTAGAATTTTCGTTATGAAGCTCTTCGAGTGCGTCCCAAACTTTTCGGAAGGAAGAAATCATGATGTGATAAATTCAATAAGGGATGCCATTATATCCGTTCCGGACGTTAAACTTTTGGATGTTGAGGTGGATCCGGATCACAACAGGAGCGTTTTTACGTTCGTTGGGACCGCAGAAGGGGTTTTAGAAGCGGCTTATAGATCCATAGGGGTTGCAATAAAGCTAATAGACCTGAATAAGCATAGGGGGCAACACCCGAGAATTGGTGCTGCGGATGTGGTGCCTTTCGTTCCCCTGTTTGATGCCACGATGGAGGAGGCGGTGCAATTGGCGAAAAATCTGGCAGAGAGGGTATCAAGGGATTTCAATTTACCAGTTTATCTTTACGGGTACGCGGCTACTAAGCCCGAAAGGGAAGATCTTGCGAATATAAGGAAGGGGGAGTTTGAAGGTTTAAGGGAGAAGATGAAGGATCCAAACTGGAAACCCGATTATGGTCCGGATAAACCCCACCCCACCGCGGGAGCAACAGTAATAGGCGCGAGGAAGATCCTGATAGCTTACAATGTAAATTTAAAGGGTAGAGACCTGAAAGCAGCGCAAAATATAGCAAAACATGTAAGGTTCAGGGATGGGGGATTAAGGTTCGTTAAAGCCTTGGGTTTTGACCTTGAATCAAAGAATATGGTTCAGGTATCCATGAACCTGACGGATTACGAGAAAACCCCTATATTCGTGGCTTACGAAAACGTGAAGATGTGGGCGGAGAGGTACGGGCAGGAGATTTACGAATCGGAGATAGTTGGGCTTGTTCCTTTAAAGGCTCTCGTTGATACCGTAAGGTTTTATTTGAGGCTTAACAATTTCAAGGATGATCAGATCATTGAGGGTAGGCTTTACGAAGGTTGGACTTTGGAGACTTACCTTTGGGAGCTTGCAAGTTCCGAGGCGGTTCCGGGAGGGGGTAGCGCTTCCGCCCTTTCCCTAGCTCAGGCGAGCGCATTAATATCAATGGTTTGCGGTATAGGACTAAAGGGCAAAAAATACTCGGAAAATTGGAAGAAGTTTGATAGGATAAGAACTTTAGCCAAGGATATACTGAAGAGGGCAAAGGAGCTTATATACGAAGATACACAAGCTTTTAAGGGGGTTATGGATGCTTATAGGAAGAAAGAAGGAATTAGGGAGGCGCTGATAAGGGCGGCGGAGGTACCCCTTGAAACCGCCGAACTTTCTTTAAGGGTTTTAAATCTTTGCTCGGAGATAAAGGACATAGCACCGAAAAGCGCAATAAGTGACGTATATACCGCGAAGTATCAGGCGATTGCATCCTTCAAGGGGGCCATTGAAAACGTCAAAATAAACCTTGAGAGCCTTGAGGAATGCCCAGAAAAGCAAGAGATTAAGGGAAAGATGGAGGAACTTTTGAGGGAATTCAAGAATTATGAGGATCATTGAGGCATGCATATACGTATCAGATGTTGATTGTGCGGAGGATTTCTACTCAAAACTCCTTGGGATAAAACCTTACGCGAAGGTGGAAGGGAGGCACGTATTCTTCAAGCTTGAAAACTCCATGCTTTTGATATTTAACCCCGAATATACCAAAAAGAGCGTAGATGTGCCACCTCATGGGTGTTTTGGACAGGGACATATAGCCTTTGCAATAAGGGAAGATGAAATAGGGGATTTAAAAGAAAAACTTAGAGAGCTTGGGATAGAGATAGAGGCGGAGGTTAATTGGAAAAATGGGGGGAGGTCAATATACCTTAGGGATCCCTTTGGGAACAGCGTTGAATTTACCACCCCGAAAACCTGGGGGTACGATTGGAAAGATTTTACAGGTTAATATCCTCCTTGATCCCAGTAAATTGCCAAAATACTGATGGGAAAGTTCTTTTTCATGCATCATCAATTGGGGAAATAAACGCCCTTTATCCTCTAATAAAAAAGTTCCCATCCTACAAGCTTTCGGTCTTCACAAAATGGGGGTACGAATATGCAAGATCGTTGGGTTTGAACGTTATAAGGTTCCCATTTGATAATCCCGGGTGCTTAAGGAAGATCTTGAGGGGTGTTAGGATGGTTATCATAGCGGAGACGGAGATCTGGCCGAATTTGATAATCACCGCAAAGGATATGGGTATAAAGGTTTTCATAGTAAATGGTACGGTTGGTGAAAGGGCTTTTAAGGTTTATAAAAAATTGGGGTTGTTTAGGAGGGCAATAAGCGCGGTGGACCTTGTGATCTGCCAAAGCGAGGAGGATGAGAGGAGGTTTAGGGAGATGGGGGCGAGAAATGTTGAGGTTTTTGGGAATTTGAAATTTGACAGCGTAGAAAGGCCAATAAAGGATATAAAATTTGAGAGGTTTAAGGCGGAAAACTCCTTCATATTCGCAAATATAAGGGGGAAGGAGATTAAGGATGTGGTTAAGGCGATAAGGTTTTCAATGGAGAGATTGGGAAATTTAAGTTTCATAATAGCGCCGAGGCACCTTGAGAATGTAAGGAAAATTGAGAGGGAGCTTAAGGGGGCTGGTATAGATTTTTCCCTTAGAACTAAGGAAGGGGAAAGTAAGGTTTTAATATTGGATACGTTGGGGGAGCTTTGGAGCATTTACAGGTTCGGTAAGGGTTGTTTTGTTGGTGGAAGCCTTTACGATTATGGGGGGCATAGTTTAATAGAGCCAGCATATTGGAAATTACCCACAGGGGTAGGACCATACTTACATAAACAGCCTTACGCTTGGGATATGGTTAAGGATGGGGCGGTTTATTTGGTTAGAAATTGGGAGGAGTTGGGGGGATTCATAGTGAGGGTTTATTCCGACCCTTCCTTTGCGGAAAACCTATCCTCAAGGATATACGGATTTTACTTGAAGAATAGGGGGGTTGTGGATAGGGTTTATGAGAGGATAAATTTATGGAGATAGTGGTGATCCTCAATTCTTGGAACTATTCGGGATTTGGGGATCAAAAAAAGGGGGACAGTATAACTTTGGGTATTTTAAGGGATTTAGCGGAAAGGGGATATCCCTTGGCGGAAGCGAAAATTTTTTTGGGAAAGAGGGAATACATAGCCCTTGTGAATAAGGGGAAGTTCGTTTCCTTAAAACCTTCGCAAATTTACGGGGAATTTCCCGAGGGAAACATCCGTTGGATACTCAGGGGATATTACGGTAAAGCCTTCAGGTACTCCGAAATTTTGAAGGTATCAAAATTGGCAAGGTTTTACGACTTGGATCTTAAGGTCTTCAGGGGCAAAGAAGATGTGGTTCTATATTTTTCATCCCCATCAAACTCAAGGGTTTTTCTCAATTTGATGGGTGGGAAAACCGCAACGGGTTATCTTTCGGTTTCCGTCTTCAACCTTTTTTCCACAGTAGGAAAATTTGAGGTCCTTGGGCAGTTTGATACCTTAAGGTTCTATTCTGAATTTTCCGTCGACATATCGGAAAATATTTACCTTCCCTTCGGGGTTTTTCTTGAGGGTAACTTGGGAAAAGATGGGATATTTTATCTCTTTGGGATACACAGATGGTATAACCTTTTGAACTTTGGGTTGGGTTTTGGGGAATTTGGCGGGAGTTTTGGGGTATTGAGGTTGATAAGCGTAGATCCGAGCTTTGAAGGGAAGATCCTTATGGGTTTTGGTGAGGTGGGGTTTGAGGGAAGATTTCGGTTTTGGAACTTGAGGATGAGGGCGTTTAAGGGGTTTAGGAACTTGAAAAAACCCTATGGGGGCTTTGATGGATATAGGGAGGTTTCACCCCTTAACTCCTTAGAAAACAAATTTTTTACCCTGAACCTTGAATTACCCCTTTATTCAAAGGCGGTAAAATTCGGACCCTTCTTTGACGCGCTGATTACAAGGGATACGGATTACACTTTCGGAATTTTCCTAAATTATGGAAATTTGAGGATGTTCTTGAGCAGGAGGGGGTTTTTCGGGGTATCTTTGGGGATAGAGAGGTAAATGGGAATTAAGCACCATTAAAATACTATTCGTATGAAAAGGGTAATTTTGGTTATTTCAGGCGCTCTTGCTTTGGGTTTTTGGTCGGAGGTTTTTGTGGAAGGTTTTGGATATCCAAGGCCGTATTCTTCAAATAATCCAATGTCGGCTGTATCGTTCGCTAAGACTTATGGGGGAACAGATTATGATGGGGCTTCTTCCATTCAACAAACATCCGACGGTGGATACATAGTGGCGGGTGAGACATATTCCTTCTGTGTGGGCTGGGATGATATTTTTCTCATTAAGACGGATGCGAACGGGAACATACAATGGGTTAAAACTTACGGGGGAACAAGTATTGATGGGGCTTATTTCGTTCAACAAACATCTGACGGCGGATATATTATGGCGGGTTATACAGGTTCCTTCGGTGCGGGCAGTGCTGATATTATCCTCATCAAGACGGATGCGAACGGGAACATACAATGGGCTAAAACTTATGGGGGAATAAGTCATGATGGGGCTTATTTCGTTCAACAAACATCTGACGGCGGATATATTATGGCGGGGTATACAGGTTCCTTCGGTGCGGGCAGTGCTGATATTATCCTCATTAAGACGGATGCAAACGGGAACATAATCTGGGCTAAAACTTACGGGGGAACAGATTATGATTGGGCTTCTTCCGTTCAGCAAACATCCGACGGCGGATACATAGTGGCGGGTTATACAGGTTCCTTCGGTGCGGGCTGGGAAGATATTTTTCTCATTAAGACGGATGCGAACGGGAATATACAATGGGCTAAAACTTACGGGGGAACAAGTATTGATGGGGCTTATTTCGTTCAACAAACATCTGACGGCGGATATATTATGGCGGGGTATACAGGTTCCTTCCGTGCGGGCCGTGCTGATATTTTCCTCATTTAGACTGATGCGAACGGGAACGTACAATGGGCTAAAACTTACGGGGGAACAGGTGCTTCTTCCTTTCAACAGACATCTGATGGTGGATATATAGTGGCGGGTGGGACATATTCCTTCGGTGCGGGCAGTGCTGATATTATCCTCATTAAGACGGATGCGAACGGGAACATACAATGGGCTAAAACTTATGGGGGAACAAGTCATGATTGGGCTTCTTCCGTTCAGCAAACATCCGACGGCGGATACATAGTGGCGGGTTATACAGGTTCCTTCGGTGCGGGCTGGGAAGATATTTTTCTCATTAAGACGGATGCGAACGGGAACATACAATGGGCTAAAACTTACGGGGGAACAAGTATTGATGGGGCTTATTTCGTTCAACAAACATCTGACGGCGGATATATTATGGCGGGTTATACAGGTTCCTTCGGTGCGGGCAGTGCTGATATTATCCTCATTAAGACGGATGC